>PWHJ01000034.1 GCA_003554865.1 Bacteroidota bacterium
TTGATCGTAGCCTTACCTTTTGATACCTGAAGCTGGGTTTCCGGGGATGAACCGAAAAGCTTGAAATCCATATAATCAAAAAAGAAAAGGTATGGCGAAGGGTTGATGGACCTGAGGGCCCTGTAAACATTGAATTCGTCTCCGTTAAACCTCCTGCTGAATTGCCTGGAAAAAACTATTTGCATAAGATCACCCTTTTTGCAGTGTTCTATTCCTTTTGCTGCCATCTCCATATACTGACCGGGCGAGATATTGGTCTGTTCGTCCCCGTTAATACGGAAGGGGAAGGTGGCGGGATTGCGGTTTGCAAGAAGGGAGAGCACCTTTTCGCTCTGAGGCGTATGTTTCCCGTCAAGGAATTCATGTATGGCCAGGGTGTCGTTGAAATGGTTGAAAGCTATCACCAGCTGGTAAAGGTCGTATTTTATAAGAGGAATGGGATCTTTGTCTTCATAGGGGTTCTGGATATTTACATTATCGAAATAGTTGACAGCATCGTATGATGTGTATCCGAAAATCGGGGATACAAAGCCCGGGGCGTTTTCTTCAGTGTTTTGGGCCGAGTTGAGGAACTTGTCCAGCAGCTTCACGGGGTGTCCTACACCTCTGAGCTTTATCCGCTCCGACACCTGCATATCCTTTCTTATAAGCGCCTTGTTATTGAGTATTTCTATGCCGGTAAGGGGTTTAAGGCATATAAAGGAGAATGCTTCATGCCTTGAGCTGTAGTCGGTACACTCAAGTAAAAGAGCCTGCGGGAAGAAATCTCTCAGCCTGAGGTATATCCCCACAGGTGTAAAGGTGTCTGATGGCAGGTGAGTTGTTGTTCTTTTCAGCTTTACCGTGTCCATATATTTTTAATTTATGTTATGTACAAATACAAAAAAAGCCCGCTTGTGTGCCAAGCGGGCTTAGAATATTCTGTTTTTAAATCAGGGTTGCATTCACAGAAGGCCTGGCACGAACCGGGTATGTTCGTTGTGCCAGCACCATGTATGAATGTAAAATATATTGCTCATAGGTTATGCTTCCTTTTGACTTGCAAATATAACAGTTTTATTTATTAATGAAAAAAAGTCTTTTTTTTATTCTTTTACCTCGGCCATATATACCCGGGAAGTATGGCCGGTTATCCTGAAGCGGTTGTCAATGCGGTGTCCCACAATCCAAACTATCTTGTCGCCCGATGCAAGTATCCATACTGATTCCTTTTCGAAAAGGGAGAACTTGTTATCGATGAAAAAATCACTTAACTTTTTTAAACCGCTCATGCCCAAAGGCTGAAAGTAATCACCCTGCTTCCATTTCCTCAAAATCAGGGGAAAATGCAACAACTGTGCATCAAGGCATGCAATATTGGGATCGCGGGGTATTTGAAAACCGGGATACATTTGAAAATTTGAGAATTCCATGTGCAGCGGATCCTTGATACTGCTTGTTTGCTCATCTATGTAGTAAAGATGACTTTCCCGGTTTTTCAGCGGGGCTATGTAGAGGTGAGTGCGGTCTTTCACAAGCCGGTGCGTGGGTGAGAAAAACTGCTTACCGGGCGGCCCCCCAAGGGACTCAATGATATCGGGAATCTGCAGTGAGGAAAAGTTCCACTTTTTCAGAAACTCATAAAGGTAAGCATGCAGAGGCTCCAGCATAAGCAATCCGGAAATGTTCAGTGCCTGCTGGCTGCCGGCTTCGGAGTATATACTGTGAAATTTTTCCTCAATTGCCCGGGTGTATATTTTTTCCGTATCCTTTAGTTTTTGGGTGTTTTCATGTACAGTATCAATAAAAGCGGGGTTGATTTTTTCCATTTCCGGAATGATACGGTGTCTTATACGGTTCCTGTCGTATTTGACCTCCCGGTTACTGCTGTCGGTTCGAAAGGGAATCTTTTCACTTGAGGCAAACTCTTCAATCTCTTCCCTTGAGGCAAAAAGGAGTGGTCTTACAACCTCCCTGCTTTTTGTTCCCATCCCGGTAAGTCCCCTGATACCGGTCCCCCTGCTTATGTTCAGCAAAAAGGTCTCTGCCAGGTCGTTTTTGTTGTGAGCTATGGCTACAACCCTGATTCCCTGCTGCTTTAAAAGAGATGAGAACCACTCGTACCTCAGCTCCCTTGCAGCCATCTGAAGTGATATGCCTTTGGTTTTGGCATGGTCGGATGTGTCGAATTTTTTGGTGAAAAACTCAACATTATTCTCCCTGCAGTATTCTTTTACAAACTCCTGGTCTTTGTCGGATTCTTCCCCCCGGAGTAAAAAATTGCAATGGGCTGCTACTGGCCTGAACCCTCCCTGAAGGAAAAGCTTCAGCATTACCATCGAGTCAACTCCTCCGCTGACGGCAAGAAGGACCTTTTCGCGTTTTGCGAAAAGTTTTTCCCTTTTTATAAAATCGATGAATTTCTCCAGCATATAATATTACATATTATAAAATTTGTGCCGGTCATTCCATTTCAATGTTGCCTGTCTGTTTTATCCTTGCAACAGGATAACGCCTGTAGGTTTTCTCAAAGTAGGGTGAATTCTCATAAATAAAATTGTATTGTGCTCTTGCATTTTTTGCAAACTCTTCATCCAGGCTGCGCTTTCTTTGAAATTCCTCTTTCAGCTCAGGGTTGTTTTCAAGCAGCTGCTTTGCAATACTGTCAAAGTGTACGGGTGAATAATACTCTATACGGTTAAGTATGGGATCGAAAAAGTTCCACCGGAAAAAGGAGTCTGCACCCTGCGGCTCGAGGGTCTGAACAATATAGTTGTTGGCAGGCTGGTTCGTTTTAACTATATAGTCGCCTTTGTAATAGTCAATCTCTTGTATCTCTTCGCTCACCTCTATATCCGAATGGGGGTATCTTCCGCTGATGACCCTTGTGCTTGTTGTGTAATCGTTTATATAGTATACCCCGACCTTAAGGGTGGTGTCTCTTGCAAGGCGTTTCATTTCAACATTGGCAGCCTTAAGGCGATTTACAACTTCATCCCAACCCTGGGGAATTAAGTATGCCGCCGGTGCTTTTACCTGGCGGAGAGGCTTGTAGTGCTTGAAATATGGTATCTGTTTGGTGTATGGTTTCTCCCGGTCATAATAGCGCAGCTGTTGCCCGGTTACATCACTTGTTCTGGATCCTGTTTCATACCCCCTGAAAGTAATGGTATCATAACGTGTGGTATCCAGTTGCCACCGGAGAGTGTAAGTTGACTTGTTTTTTGTTTCTTTTCCGGCTTTTTCCCTTACCCTGCCTATTTCATTGTGATTGGCACCGGTGAAGGCGGTAACCGAGACAAGAAAATGATATGTTGACAATACTCTCTCGTGGTAGGGTTTAAGCATGTGTGATTCGACCATGAAGCTGATTGTGTTGAAAAGGGATGTATATCCGCTCGAGTATCTTGGGTGGTCCATGAACCCGACAATGCCGTTACGGGGATCGCCCCTGTAAGATTGTACATAGGGTATCATCTCATAGCCGGTTTCCTCCATCATTTCGTAAAGCTCCGGGTTCATCTCACCTTCCATGTAGGAGGCCACCGCGGGGTGCAATTTGCTTTGCTGTGTGGGGATAAGTGTTATCACATAAGGATAGTCGGCCCCGTTGGTTGTGTGTGTGTCAATAAAGATATCTGGCTGCCATTTGTTGAATATTTCATAAAAGGAGCGGGTGTTGCGGGTGTCCATTTTTATAAAGTCGCGGTTCAGGTCATAATTCCGGGCATTGGCCCTGAAGCCCTGTTCTTCAGGACCTTTTTGATTGGCGCGGTGGTGAGGGCTCCGGTTTAAAAATCCCCCGATACTGTATACCGGAATTATGCATATTACGGTATTGTCAAGGTGGCGGGCAAGGTTGTCACGGTTGTTGAGAATACCGTCGGCAAACTTTAAACTGGCATCCACGCCGTTGGGCTCTCCTGCATGTATGGCATTGTTTATCATAATTATGCGTTTTGAGGAGTTTTCAGGGGATTGTGGAGAAAAATCCCCGTTTGACGATATTACAAAAAGATGCAGGGGCTTTCCCGTATCTGTCTTCCCGTAAGTGATCAGTTCAGCTTTTTCGTGTTTGCCGGCCATGTATTCATACATGGAGATCACCTCACTGTAAGACGGCGTGCGGTTGTTCATGTAGTCGAGACTAACCTGTGCTGTCAGGCTAACTGTTCCCTGAAGCAATATCAGGGAGAAAACAATGGAAAGTGCTTTTTTGATCATAAAACTGTTTTATATATTAGACACTGTTTCGTTGGCTGATCGGGGTATTTGTTTTTTTATACAAGCGGGGTGTCTATATAGAAAAAGCAGCCCGGTGTAACCGGGCGCCTTTGTAGTTAGAGGTTAAGCGATAAAATGAAAGCAATTTACGGGCAATTTTTAATTGTTTCCCGGAAAAAGGACTTGGTTCAGTTATTTGACTCGTTTTCAAGTATTTCCTTTGCCATGTCTAGTATGGTGGTATCTTCAAGAAACACTATTCCGCCGTTTGGTCCTTTTTCCAGATGTATGCCCACACTTTCGCCTTCGTTGTAATTTGCGCCTCCAAAATAATTTCTTACTGTTTCAACATTAAGGTTCAGCTCTTCTGCAATTCTGCCCATTGTTCCGTCTGGCAGACTGTCTTTGATCTTGCGCAATTCATTGAAAGTGATGGTAGTCATACTTATTATATTTAGGTTTTCAGAAACTGAATTTAGTTGGTATAAAATTAACCAATTACTTTTGTGAAAAGAAATTTTCAAAGGACAAATTTTTCTTTTTTAGCAAAAGATTCCCTGATTACTTATTCTTCATCCTTAACTACATAAATTTGCCCGGTTTCAAAATTTATAACTTTTACCTCCTCGCCCTTTTCAATAAAGCCAACAAGGGATTTTGCATCATAAAGCTCTCCCTCAACCTCCACCTTGCCCGAAGGCCTCAGAGACGTATAGGCCTTACCGGTACTGCCTACTATATCCCTGTAATGGTAATCCACACCTATATAACCCTCTTCTTTTTCCTGTTTAGAATCGAGCACAAGGTGTGAAAAGAGGCTTGTTGTAAGCAGCCTCCTGCTCATGTAAATGGAGAAGGAGAGAGCAATGAAGGAGCTGAACACAACGAGGAAAATTGCCCTCACTACAGCCCTCGCGCCGGCGCCTTCAAACTCGAACACCACGCTGTCTACCATGCTCAGTGAAAGACCGGTGACCATCATTACCAGTCCGGCAATCCCGGCCACTCCGAAACCGGGTATGGCAAAAATCTCCACAGCCAGAAGGATTATTCCTGCAACAAAGATCACAATCTCCCAGTTTTGGGCAATCCCTTCAATATACAGGGGTGCAAAATAAAGTATTGCGGCTGCAATTGCCGCACCTGCAGGAAAACCTATCCCCGGTGTCTGAAGTTCAAAATACAATCCCCCGATTATTATCATTATAAGCACACCTTGTACTATCGGACTGATAAGGAATCCGATAAATCTTTCCAGGCCGGTAGGCTGGTATTCGACAATCTCGTAGTTTTCGATCCCGGATTTTAAAAGCACTTCCTCAACACTGCCGGCAAGCCCTTCGCTATAATTGTTCTCCATTGCCTCTTCGGCGGAAAATGTGAGAACTTGTCCGGCCTCCACAATACCGGGTATTTCCAGGCGGGGATCCACCATTGCTTCGGCAATGGCCGGATCGCGCCTCCATTTTAAAGTGGTGTCGTTATCGGTGATGATTGTATCCCTGCCGTGAGATTCTGCGGTTGTCCTCATTACGGCACGCATAAAGGACTGGTGTTTGTCGGGAGCCTCCGCACCTGAGGCGTCTACAACCGTTGCCGCCCCCATGCTTCCACCGGGGCGCATGTAAATCTCCCCGGCGGCAATGGCAATGAGTGCTCCTGCCGATATAGCGTTGTTGTCGACAAAGACGGTAACGGGAATCCTGCTGTTCATGATCCTGGTACGTATCGAATCTGCAACCTGCACCATGCCGCCGTAGGTGTTCATGTGTATAATTATGTGATCGGCGTTAAGTTCTACGGCTTCCTGAAAGCTTTGTTGCGTCTGCCGCCACATGCCCGGCATTATATCATCTTTCATGTTAAATTTGTACACCAGCTTTTCCTCCACTGTACCTTCTTCCGGGGTTTCATTGGCGGTCAGGAGTCCGGGTACCAGAAACAGGATTAAAGCCAGTGATAGAAAGGATATTCTTTTTAAACGTCTGTTTTTGCTCATTTTGGTATATATTGCTTGCCGGGAAGAATGTGCTTTTGCCCCGGCGAATGTTTACTAAAATGTAACGTTTGACCAGTACAAAATTAATATAACAAACCTTATTTAGCCCGAAGAGCTGTAAAATAATTATTAATTTTCATATTTCTCTTAATTATATTTCTAATTTTGTGCTCTCGTGGGTCAGGCTCATCTTTTAAATAACGTCAAATTCTTTGACAAAAAATACAAACACTTAACTTATACTGAATGGAAATAAAAACGCTTACTGCCATTTCACCTGTTGACGGCCGCTACAGGCGTAAAGTGGACGAACTGGCGCCATTTTTTTCCGAATTTGCGCTGATCAGATACAGGCTTCTTGTTGAAGTTGAGTACTTTATAGCTTTGTGCCAATTGCCTTTGCCCCAGCTTAAGGATTTTGACCAGGGGCTGTTCCCGGCTCTGAGGGATATTTACGGGGAATTTTCCGTTGAAGAGGCGGGAAGGGTCAAGGAGATCGAAAAAAAGACCAATCACGATGTGAAAGCTGTTGAGTATTTCCTCAGGGAAAAATTTTCCCCGCTCGGGATTGACAGCTACAGGGAGTTCATACACTTCGGCCTGACCAGTCAGGATATCAACAACACCGCCATACCTCTTCTTTTCAGGGATTCGCTGGAGAACGTCTATTACCCCCTGATGGAAGAGCTGACAGGTAAACTCTGCAACCTCTCCCTTGAGTGGGCTGACATTCCTATGCTTGCCCGAACTCACGGTCAGCCTGCATCGCCTACCAGACTCGGCAAGGAGGTTCGGGTATTTTACGAGAGGCTTAAGACACAGCTGGAGCTTCTCAGGTCTGTTCCCGTTACAGGCAAATTCGGGGGGGCCACGGGAAATTTCAATGCTCATTACGTATCTTATCCGGAAATCGACTGGCCCGCTTTTGCCGACGGGTTTGTGGGGGAACTCGGACTAAAACGGGTGGCGGTTACCACCCAGATTGAGCATTACGACAATTTTGCCGCCATGTTTGACGCTATGAAACGCATCAACAACGTGATGGTTGATATGGACAGGGATATGTGGACATATATATCAATGGAGTATTTCATTCAGGATATCAAAAGCGGTGAGACAGGCTCTTCGGCAATGCCGCACAAGGTTAATCCGATCGATTTTGAGAATTCCGAGGGGAACCTCGGTATTGCCAATGCCCTGCTGGAGCACCTTGCATCAAAGCTTCCCGTTTCACGCTTGCAGAGGGATTTGACCGATTCTACAGTTTTGAGGAATACAGGGGTGCCCGTGGCACATACCATAATAGGTGTAAAATCGTTGATAAATGGGCTGAAAAAAGTGAAGGTCAACAGGGAAGCAATTGAAAATGACCTGAATGCCAACTGGAGCATTATTGCCGAAGCGGTGCAGACAGTGCTGCGCAGGGAGGGGTACCCGGAGCCTTACGAAAAGCTCAGGGACCTTACCAGAACGGGCGAAAAGGTTACAAGTGAGATATTTGCCGAATTTATTCAAAACCTTGATATAAAACCTGAAGTGAAGGAGGAATTGTTGAAAATATCACCTTTTAATTATACAGGGATGAAGTTGTATTAAAGGTGTAAAGATTTAGGAAAGATAATGAAGCATCTGGGAAAAGTTTTGCAGTTTTTATTGCCTTACTGGCGGAAGGGAACACTTAATGTGGTGTTCAACCTTTTGTCGGCTGTATTTGCCATTTTTTCCGTTACAATGGCAATACCCTTTCTGGGTATACTCTTTGAAAATGAGCCGCTTGTAACCTCGGTCGATGAGTTTACCCTCTCTGCGGATTCGGTTAAGGAGCATTTCAATTATCACATAAGCCAGGTGATAATAACCGAAGGTAAAACAGCCGCTCTTATATATCTGAGTATCCTTATCGTTTCAATGAGTTTTTTAAAGAATGTGTTCCACTATCTTGCCCTTTACTTCCTTGCCCCTATAAGGAACGGGGTGGTCAGGGATGTACGCAATCTGGTTTATGCAAAGGTTTTGTCCCTGCCTCTTTCATATTTTACCGAATCCCGCAAGGGGGATATTATATCGAGGATGACAGGCGATGTGCAGGAGATAGAAAATTCCATTATCAACTCCCTTGAAATGTTGTTCAGGGATCCCATAACAATTGTAATATATATTGCAGTGCTCTTTTATATGAGCGTACCCCTTACCCTTTTTGTTATGATACTCCTGCCCCTGAGCGGCTTTATAATCGGAAGGATAGGAAGGACATTGAGGCAGACTTCGCTGAGGGGGCAGAAAAAGCTGGGTGTTCTACTCTCTTTTATTGAGGAGACCCTTGGCGGTCTTCGCATTATCAAGGCCTTCAATGCGGAGGAAAAGGTTCATGGCCGTTTTGAGAACACTAACAACCTGTACACCAGGATAATGACCAAAATGCACCGGAGAAGATACCTTGCCAGGCCTGTTAGCGAGTTTCTGGGTACAACCGTTATGGTTGCCATTATGGTCTACGGGGCTACGCTGGTGCTGGCCGGGGTGGGTTCACTCACTTCTCAGGCATTTATCGGTTACCTGATGCTGTTTTATCTTATTATAGCCCCTGCTAAAGGTTTTACAACCGCCTTTTACAATTTGCAGAGGGGCATGGCCTCGGTAGATCGTATCCAGGAGATCCTGGATGCACAAAACCATATTGTTGAAAAGAAAAATGCTCACCCGATCTCCGATTTTGAAAAATCCATAGAGTACAGAAATGTGTGGTTCGCTTATGATCATACAGATGTTTTGAAAAATATAAACCTGAAGATAGAAAAGGGGAAAACAATCGCCCTTGTAGGCCAGTCAGGTTCCGGCAAATCAACACTGGCCGATCTGCTTCCGCGATTTTACGATATTCAAAGGGGCGAGATATTAATAGACGGGGTGCCGATAAAAGATTACAAGATTGTTGATCTGCGCAATTTGATGGGAAATGTGAACCAGGAGCCCATACTTTTTAATGAATCGTTTTTCAACAATATAGCTTTTGGAGTGAATAATGTGACCGAGGAGGATGTGGTTGCAGCCGCGAAAGTAGCCAATGCCCATGATTTTATTATAAACACCAGTCACGGTTACTACACCAATGTGGGAGACCGCGGTGACAAGCTATCCGGGGGGCAGCGTCAAAGGCTCAGCATAGCCCGTGCTGTGCTTAAAAACCCGCCGATTATGATACTCGATGAGGCGACTTCCTCGCTTGATACAGAATCGGAGAGACTTGTACAGGAGGCGCTTTCCAAGCTTATGAAAAGCCGAACGTCGGTTGTGATAGCCCACAGGCTTTCGACCATCAAGTTTGCCGATGAGATATGTGTAATGCATGAGGGGGAGATAGTTGAACGCGGCAGGCATGATGAGCTTATAGCCAAAAAAGGTTACTATAAAAGGCTTCACGATATGCAGATCTTTTCCTGACAAGCCCAGCTGAAATTAAAAACCCTTGAGTTTATAAGTTTTTTGCAGCCCCTCCCGGGACTGCTTTTTTTGCAGGTTGTCCCTGCAATGTTTTGCGGAGAGAGAGGGATTCGAACCCCCGGACCCCAAAAGGGGTCAACGGTTTTCGAGACCGCCCCGTTCGACCGCTCCGGCATCTCTCCTGAAAAAAAAAGCAGAAGATTAAAATGCTCTTCTGCCCTTTGCTTTTTTCTTTGCGGAGAAAGAGGGATTCGAACCCCCGGACCCCGTGAAGGGTCAACGGTTTTCAAGACCGCCGCATTCGACCACTCTGCCATTTCTCCGGTTGCAAAAGTAAAATTATTTTTTCAGAATAGAAAAAACTATGTACAAAAAGAGTTTTAGCCTGTTTTTTTCTCAAATTATTGAACGTACGAAGCAAAAATTTATTGGATTTTTGAATTAGCCGGTACTCTTTTGCGTGAATTTAAACATGCATTTCAGTTACTTTATTGATAAAAAACGTAAATTTATCAATAAAAGCCCATTTTTCTTTGCGTTGTATTTGACATACCTGATAAATGCCCTATATTTGTCTATTATGATCCTTTTTCAATGATTTATTAACTTTTAAAATTACAGTTATGAACAAGGCGCAACTTATTGACTCAATTGCAAGGAACGCAAACCTGACAAAAGCGGACGCTAAAAAGGCTATTGACGCTTTTGTTGAAACAACAACAGATTCTTTAAGAAAAGGTGAAAGGGTTGCTCTGGTGGGCTTTGGCTCATTCTCCCTTTCAAAAAGAAACGCAAGGACCGGAAGGAATCCCCAAACCGGTAAACCTATTACTATTGCTGCCAAGAATGTTGTAAAATTTAAGCCCGGCAGCGAACTCAGCAGTATGGTGCAATAATTTCCAAAAAAATCATTATTAAAAAGGGGCATCTTTATATTGGTGCTCCTTTTTTTTATACTAACTGGAAAAATTTTGCTTTTATGGACAACTCGCTGATTGATTATTTATCACAATTTGTTAGTACCCGTCGCAGGGATTTGTTCAACCGTATTGTACAAATGCGTACCCGCTATCTTACGGTTGCCATTGAAGATGTTTATCAGCCTCACAATGCAAGCGCAGTTATGCGCACCTGCGATTGCCTTGGAGTCCAGGATGCCCATATTATAGAAAACTACAACAGGTTTGAGGCAAATCCCGAGGTGGCACTTGGTGCCTCCAACTGGCTCACCATTCATAAATACAATTCCCCGGGTGACAATACACTTGAGGCTGTAAAAGAGCTGAAAAGAAATAATTACAGGATTGTTGCCACCACTCCCCACCACAGTGAAGTGATGCTTGATGATTTCGATCTGGAAAAGGGAAAGGCCGCTTTTTTTTTCGGAACGGAAAAGGAAGGCCTGTCAGATTCTGCAATGAAACATGCCGATGAATTTTTACGTATACCGATGAGAGGTTTTACCGAGAGCTTCAATATTTCGGTTTCTGCGGCTATAATATTGTACCGTCTTACTGAAATACTCCGGAGTTCGGAGATTGAGTGGCAACTTACACAGGAGGAAAGAGAGGGGGTGCTGCTTCAGTGGCTCAGAAATACAATAAAAAGCTCCGATTTGCTTGAGAAAAAGTTTTATGAGAAAAAACAGGGCGACACAAACAAGGAGAAAGATTTTTAAAATATTTTATAACCTTGGCTTTTAAAGGGAATAAACCTTGATTTTAATATAAAAATGGCATATATTTACCTTCCCTTTGATTGCTTTTAACAAGAAGGGTATTGTTAATGCAAACCGAAGAAATGAATTGCATAGTAATAGACGATGACAAGCTCTCAAGGCGTATACTCAAAGAGTATATACAAAAGGTTGACTTTTTGAACCTGATGGAGTCGTTTGACAATGCCGTGCAGGCTATCAATTATATGAAGCAGGGCAAAGAGGTTGACCTTATATTCCTGGATATTGAAATGCCCGAGATGTCGGGTCTGGAGTTTCTGGATACACTGAAAAAAACGCCCCAGATCGTAATTGTCTCCTCAAAGGAAAATTATGCCCTTGATGCATTCGAATATGATGTGGCCGACTACCTTCTGAAGCCTTTTGTTTTCGGAAGGTTTTACAAGGCTGTTGACAAGGCGCAGAACAATCATCTTAAATCGGCAGTTTATTCCGGTCAGAAAAATGAGATATTCATCAAGAAAAACTCATCGCTTATCAAGCTCAGGTATGATGATATCCTTTGGGTAGAGGCTCTTGAAAATTATGTTATAGTAAGCACCTACAACGAACGCTATACTATACATTTTACCATGAAGGCCATTGAGAAAAAGTTGCCTGCCAGCAGGTTCATTCGTGTACACCGTTCATATATAGTAAATATCGGCAATATCAATGTCATTCAGGACAATCTTCTGATTATCCCCATAAACGGAGGGGTAAAAACTATACCCATAGGTAAATCCTACAAGGAAAACCTGATGAATGATCTCAATCTTATGATGAAGTAATTTCTGTTTTTTATTATGTCATCTTTTCGAGGGTTATTTTTCGAACATCTTGCACAGACATCTGAATCACCTTCAGGTCTTGAAGTCGAAAAGGCCGAAGGAGTGTATCTTTTCACCCCGGAAGGGGAAAAAATTATTGATCTTATTTCCGGAATTTCCGTAAGCAATGCAGGTCACGGTAATCCCGAAATTGTTGAAGCGATAAGGGAACAAGCTTCAAAAAGTCTTCATATTATGGCATACGGGGAGTATATCCAACCCCCTCAGGTAAAGCTTGCCGCCAGGCTCTCGGAGCTGCTCCCCGGTGATCTTGCATCGGTTTTTTTTGTTAACAGCGGAAGTGAGGCTGTTGAAGGTGCCCTGAAGCTTGCAAAGCGTTACACCGGACGCTGTGAAACGGTTGCCTTCAATAACTCTTACCACGGCTCCACACACGGTGCCATGAGCGTTTCCTGCGGACAATCTTACGGGCGGGCTTTCAGGCCTCTTTTGCCGGGAACAAGGTTTTTGAATTTCAACGATTTGAGCGGATTTTCAAATATCACCCCTTCCGCGGCATCTGTTATTGTTGAGCCGGTGCAGGGAGAGGCGGGTGTTATTCCGCCCGAAGGGGATTTTTTGCAAAAGTTAAGGGAGCGTTGTGATGAAACCGGGACTTTGCTTATATTTGACGAGGTGCAAACCGGGTTTGGCCGCACGGGAACTCTCTTTGCCATGGAAAAGTACGGGGTTGTACCCGATATAGTTGTATTGGCCAAAGGCCTGGGCGGGGGAATGCCCCTTGGAGCCTTTGCCTCTTCACCGGAAATAATGAGTGTGCTGAAGAAAGATCCCGCGCTGGGTCATATAACCACGTTCGGCGGACATCCGGTCAGCTGTGCAGCCTCACTTGCATTTTTGGATTATCTTACCCGGGGACGTATTTATGAAGAGGCGGCCGGGAAAGGTGAGCTGTTTAAAAAATTGCTCCACCATGAGGCAATAAGGCAGGTCAGGGGTGACGGACTGTTTCTGGCAATGGAGCTGGGTGACGGGGATCTGGTTAAGAAAGCACTTAAAATTGCACTTGAAAAGGGAGTGGCGGCCGACTGGTTCCTGTTTGACGAAGGGTCTGTAAGGATAGCCCCGCCGCTTATTATAACTGAGCAGCAGATCAGAAGCGCTGCGGGAATTTTGGTCGAATCAATCGATCAGGCTTTAAAGTAAACGTTTAAATATAAAAGAGTTAAATGCGGATTATTTGTTTGTTAATTTTTATATTGTGTACATTGACGGCAAGAGCTGCAGACGGTTGTGACAGTCTGAAGCTGGCTGGTTATGAGGAACGGCTGCAGGAGAAATTCTCGGAGCTTATGAGGGGCACCACCGAAAGTGAAAAACTTGAGACTTCAGAGGATATAAAGGAACTTTTCGGCCGGGCGCTTAAATACCCTGAGTCTTTCGCATACCCCTTTGATTCGCTTGATTATGCAGGCAGGGCGGTTTCATCAGACAGTCTTGTTTCTGTTTATACATGGAACATCCCGCTGGGGAGTTCAAACAATTATTACGGGGGGCTTGTGCAGCACAGGAAAGACACCCTGGCTGCTCCGGATATATATTTTCTCCGCCACGAGCCTTATAATGGAGAGGATTTTGAGAATACAAGCTTAACGGACTCCCTCTGGTACGGAGCGCTTTATTATCAGATCGTTCCCGTTGACACCGGTGACAGGAGGCTTTATACGGTAATCGGACTTGACCTGAATGATTTTTACACCAACAGGAAAATAATTGACCTGCTTTTTCTGGAAGATGGAGAGGTTAAATTTGGTGCTCCCCTGTTTGAGAAAAAGGGAGAGCTGCAGAAAAGAGTTGTATATGAGTATTCCTCAAGGGTGGTGATGCATTTGCGTTACCACGGGGATATTAATAAGATAGTATGTGATCACCTCTCACCTCCCGATGAGCGATACAGGGGACAATACCGTTATTACGGTCCCGATTTGTCTTATGACGGGTTTGTATTTGAAGAGGGCGTCTGGAAACATTTGACTGAAATTGACGTTTTGATAAGAGATAAGCCTGAAGAACCTGAGAAACTTGAATAACCTTAATAATTCGGGTTATTGAAGCCTAAATAAAATTAATGACCCAGTAATTTGTTAACCTACAACCTTGAAATATGAAGAATAAGTATGTTGCTATAATTATTGCAGTGGCTGCCATTGCGGTAATTGTAATTTACAATTTTTCCATTAGCTCGGCAGACAGGGAAAAATCAATTGTTCTCCACGAGGATTTCATATATGAAGACCCGCCCGGGAGTTTCGACAGGGAAGTGTTTGCCGACAGGCGTGATGAGATGATGGATAAAACCGGAGAGGGGGTTGCCGTAATTTCTGTGGCTGCAGGAGATGACTTTTTTTACCTTACCGGATTTGAAGAGCAAAGAGGTACCGCCGTAATAATTAATTCCGGTGATGAGCGTAAGTTCAAGATGTTTGTCCCGCCCAGGCAACCCCACCAGACTTTGTGGTATGGTGAAGTCCACGGAGTGGAGGGAGCTGTTGAAAAGTTCGGCGCAGATACTGCCTATCCCCTGGAGTCCCTAAGGGAAGAGCTTTCGGAGTTGCTTGAGGGGCAAGAGAGAATTTTTATTCATTCAAATGACAGCGGTACGATGTACACAGTAAGGCAGGTTCTGGGCGAGACGGCAGCAGATGGCGAGATTGTCGAATTTGAGCCTTATATTCATGAGATGCGGGTTACAAAAGATAAATGGGAGATAACCCAGCTGAGGCATTCTGTTGAAGTTACTGCCAGGGCTCACAGAAGAGCAATGAAAACTGTTCAGCCCGGGCAAAAAGAGTATGATGTGCAGGCGGAGATAGAGTATGTATTTAAAAAGAACGGACTTGAGCCGGGATTTCCCTCAATTGTGGGGTCCGGACCAAATGCCACGGTTTTGCATTACAGGGACAATGACCGTGAAATGAAGGAGGGAGACCTGCTGCTGATGGATGTTGGTGCGGAAAGCAAGGGAGGTTATGTTGCCGATGTTTCAAGGACTATACCCGTTAACGGCAAATTTTCTCCTGAGCAGAAAGAGCTTTACGAGCTGGTTCTTAAAGCAACCGATGAAGCCATTGAGCTTATGACCCCGGGAAACAGGATGCTGGACTGCCACCACAGGGCTACGGAGATTTTGACCGATGGACTATATGAGCTTGGACTTATAACCGATACCACAAAATGGTGGCAGAAGCGTTTTTATGTCCATTACCGCAAAAACCATTATATTGGCCTTAATGTGCATGATGTAGGCAGCTACGGGGATTTTGACCCGGACGACCGTGACAGTTATCTTCTTAACAGGGATGTGAGGGGAAGGAAAATTGTACCCGGCATGGTTATGACAATAGAGCCCGGTATTTATCTCGATGAAGGAAGACTGGATCATTTGTATGAGATTTTCGGTGATGAGGTGGACAAGGAAGAGCTGGATGCCTTTGCGGAAGAGGTCAGGCCTGTTTACGAGAAATATGCAGGAACGGGTATTCGCATAGAAGACGATATACTTATCACTCTTGACGGTAATGAAAACCTGTCAAAAAACGCTCCCAGAACAGTTACAGAAATAGAAAGGCTGATGAGCCGATAGGCAGGCTTCCCCGGAAAAATACCAATGTAACCTTTTAACGGCAGGAATTAAGGGTGCGATGACTATTTGTCAGTTTGGCACCCTTGTATTTCTTTGGCATATACTTTGAAATGAATTTTGGATAAATAATTAAATGTTTAACCGGTTAAATAAAAAGCGCGATGCAGAAAGGCAAAATAAATGTAAAAGCGGACAATATTTTCCCCATAATTAAAAAGTTCCTTTATTCAGACAGCGAGATTTTTTTAAGGGAGCTTGTATCAAACGCCGTTGATGCGACCCAGAAGCTGAAAACCCTGGCATTGTCAGGCGACTTTAAAGGAGAGCTGGGCGATCTGACCATAAGGGTCTATCTTGACACGAAAAATAAAACAATAACTGTATCTGACCGGGGAATAGGAATGACAGGCGAGGAGGTTAAAAAGTACATAAATGAGATAGCGTTTACAAGTGCCGAGGAATTCCTTGAAAAATACAAAGACCAGGCCGAGAATATTATAGGTCATTTCGGACTTGGCTTCTATTCCACGTTCATGGTTGCAAAGCAGGTTGACATTATCACCAGGTCATACAAAAAAGGATCCAGGCCGGTAAAATGGTCATGCGACGGAAGTCCGGAATACACCCTTGATGAGGCGGAGAAAGAATCCAGAGGCACCGATGTTGTAATACATGTTGACAAAGAGTCAGAAGAGTTTCTCGATGAGAACCGGATACTGGGTCTTCTCAATAAATACTGCAAATTCCTGCCGGTTGAGATTGCCTTCGGCAAGGAGAAGGAGTGGAAAGACGGTAAGGAGGTAGAAACCGACAAGGACAGGATAATAAATAATACCCAGCCTGCCTGGACGCGTAAGCCTTCTGAGCTGAAAGAGGAAGATTATCTTGAGTTTTACAGGGAACTTTACCCCTACAGCGAGGATCCCCTCTTTCACATACACCTGAATGTGGATTATCCCTTCAATCTTACAGGTATTCTCTATTTCCCCAAGATCAGAAAGAATATCGAGATACAGAAGAACAAGATACAACTATACTGCAACCAGGTATTCGTTACCGATTCTGTTGAGGATATAGTGCCGGAATTCCTTACCCTGCTTCACGGGGTTATAGATTCGCCAGATATACCGCTTAACGTTTCAAGGAGCTATCTTCAAAGCGATTCGAATGTGAAGAAGATCTCGGCACATATTACAAAAAAGGTTGCCGATAAGCTGAGTGAGATTTTCAAGAAGGACAGGAAGGAGTTTGAAAAAAAATGGGATGATCTGAAGGTTTTTATTCAGTATGGCATGCTTACCGAGGAGAAGTTTTATGAAAAAGCCCAAAATTTTGCCCTTTTTAAAAACACCGAAAACAAGTATTTCACATTTGATGAATATGAAAAGCTAATAAAAGAGAATCAAACTGACAAGGATGGCAACCTGGTATATCTTTATTCAACCGATGTTGAAAAACAGTATGCCTTCATTGAAGCGGCCAAGTCTAAGGGATACGACGTACTTGAAATGGAGGGTCAGCTTGATACGCATTTTATTAATCATCTTGAGACCAAGTTTAAGGATTCCCGTTTTGTAAGGGTTGACGCCGATGTAGCCGATAATCTTATACAGAAGGAGGAGTCAAAAGAATCCAGGCTGACCAAAGAGCAGCAGGATGATCTCTCGGAGGTTTTCCGCAGTCAGTTGCCCGAGACGCCCAATTTCAATGTTGTCTTTGAAAGTATGGATGAAAGTGATAATCCGGTAATAATTACCCAGTCGGAGTTTATGCGCCGGATGAAAGATATGGCCGAGCTTAGCGGGGGAATGGGTTTTTACGGCGATATGCCAGAAAATTTCAACCTTGTTGTTAATTCCAACCATGAGCTGGTTCAACGTATTGCCAGGGAAAAGGATGAAGCTGTCGGTGATGAGCTGAAAAAAATATCTGAAAAGTTAAACCCTCTTGAGCAAAGTAAAAATGAGCTTGAAAAAGCCAATGAAAAAAAGAAAGAGGAGGAGGTGGCTCAGGCCGACAGGGACCGTCTTGATGAGCTGAAAAAGAAGATTGAGGAGCTTCAGGGTAAGCGAAAAGAGATACTTGCCGGTTTCGGCAGGGAGAACAAGCTTGTAAAGCAGCTTATAGATCTGGCATTGTTGTCAAACAACATGCTCAAAGGTGAGGATCTTACAAAGTTTGTAAGGCGAAGTATCGACCTTATATAGTCTTTTACCACTTTTTGCATAATGCCCGTCAAAAAATATGTGACGGGCATTATTTTTTTACGTACAATTAAAGTAAATTTGATTTAGATTGTACGTACCTTTTTAAGGCAAAATTTATAAAATGTACAAAACTGCCGTTTTGTTTTTATTTTTCCTGACCTTTTCCCTGTGGGATGCAAGTTCGCAAAAGCATCCCCAGTTCAGCCATATCGGAGCGGGTGGGGGAGTTAATTTTGCAGGTATAAGAGGAGGGGGGAATTATGACAGCTTTGATAAAAATATCGGGGTTAATATTGGATTTAAAGGAAATTACTCCTTTTCCGATCTTTTTTCACTGGGAGCTGAGGTTTGTTTTGAACAAAAAGGTGCAGTTGACGAGGCTTTCGATATTAATACCAACCTTTCCTATCTGACACTTCCCTTTTATATTAAATGGGGCCTGGGTGATAAATCCAGATTTTTTCTTATATCCGGCGTTTATGGCTCATATTTGTTAAATGCGGTGAAAAAAGGAGAGAAGCGTGTTGATGGACGCTATGTTTCAGTAAATGATGATTTGTCAGACAGTTTCAGATCATATGATGCCGGGATAGTTCTTGGTGGCGGAGTAATGGTTGAGCTGAACTGGGATTTTGATTTTTTCGTCTCTGTGCGCACAGGTTTCGGAATTCCCGATATATCGGAAAACCAGCCCTGCAAACCGAAAAACTACCATTTTGGAGTCAACCTGGGATATATATATTATATAGGTTTCAGATAGGAGGTCAGAACAGCTCCCTTATCTCCTTTTTCAGATGATCTTTTGCCGTTTCCACCGGTGATTCTTCCGCTTCCATAATATTGTCAAGAATAGCTTTGCTTAGGTTCATTGAAGGTGAATCGGGATTGACACTTGAGGCGGATACATTGATTATCTTTATCAGGTTTGATTTTGCATTTTGAACCACGTTCCAGGCCTGCGGACTTATATATATCTGCTGAGAGAGGTTATGGTCAAATTCTGTGCGTATTTCCGAAAGCAGCTCATTTTGAAGCTGCCTGCTGTTCATTCCTTTTTTATTGACCCGCAACAGCAGGGATTCGGGAGAAATGCGCTCCAGGAGCAATATGATACGCTCATAGGCCTGCAGTCGTATGGGTATGGTGAATTGCTCGCTTTTGAGATTGTACTCATACCTTAATTTTTTTTCCTCTTTATCAAGAAATTTTTTCAGTATCGCGTAAGCGGTCAGAAATACCACAAGAGAGGGTATTACATATTTGAGTATTTCCAAAAAGTCACTCATACTACCCGTTTTTGTTATGCAATATTAAATAAATTATTTTTTAAATTGTAACTTTATGTTTTTATTTAATTACCGCTGTATTGCTGCGGTAAATTTCAACTGTTATAAATAAACTAAATAAGTGAACTTATGGAAAATGTATCTAATAGGATCAAATTACTTGCCGATTCACAGACTCTTGCAATGAGTCAGAAAAGCAAGGACATGCAGGCACAGGGGATTGATGTTATCAATCTGAGCGTGGGGGAACCCGATTTTTTCACCCCGCCACATGTTAAGGAAGCGGGCAAAAAGGCAATTGACGATAATTTTTCTTTTTATGCTCCTGTTCCCGGTTATCCGGAACTCAGAAAAGCAATATCTGAAAAGTTTAAAAATGAAAACGAACTGGATTATTCGCCCGATCAGATAATTGTATCCAACGGTGCAAAGCACTCTATTGCTAATACGCTTATGTGCCTGTTAAATGACGGTGACGAGGTGATTGTTCTCTCTCCCTACTGGGTAAGTTACGTGGAGCTTGTAAAGCTTGCAGGCGGGAAGAATGTGGTGCTTGAGGCCGGTATTGAAAACGACTTCAAGGTTTCGGCCCGGGAGATTGAAGCTGCGATAACCCCAAAGACCAAAGCTTTAATGATATGCTCCCCGAGCAATCCCACCGGAAGCGTGTATTCAAAAGAAGAGCTGAAGGCTATTGCCGATGTGCTTGCAAAGCATCCCGGCATTTTTGTTATATCGGATGAAATATATGAGCATATAAATTATGTGGGCAAGCATGAAAGTATCGCACAGTTTGAGAATATACATGACAGGGTAGTGGTTGTTAACGGCGTTTCAAAAGGATATGCAATGACAGGCTGGAGGATAGGCTATATTGCGGCTCCCCTGTGGATTGCAAAAGCGTGCAACAAGCTTCAGGGGCAATTCACTTCCGGGGCTTCTTCAATTGCACAGAAAGCATCAACCGCTGCTCTTTCGGGTGACAATTCTTATACCGAAAAGATGAAAGAGGCCTTTAAAAGGCGCCGTGACCTGATGGTTAAAAACCTAAGCCAAATTGAAGGGGTAAAGGTAAATGAGCCTGAGGGTGCATTTTATGTTTTCCCGGATATATCATATTATTTCGGAAAATCGGACGGCAACAGAACGATAAGCAATGCATCCGACTTTTGCTTTTATATCCTCGAGGAGGCACATGTTGCATGTGTTACAGGTGAAGCTTTCGGTGCACCCAATTATGCAAGATTATCTTATGCAACATCTGATGAAAAACTCGAAGAAGCGCTCAAAAGGATAAAAACTGCATTAAGCAAGCTTTCATAGGCATTATGGGCCAAACAAAAGGGCTGTCTCAAAATGGGGCAGCCTTTTTTTACCCCTATTTTACCCTCTCTTTTATTATGGAGTTAACCCTGGAGGCAACATGCTCATTGTCAATGGGTTTGTTTATGTAGTCAATCGCACCGAGCCTCATTGATTCGCTCATATCGGCTGAGCATTTTTTGGCCGTCAGCATTATCACGGGAATATGTTTCATCTCTTTGTCCGAGAGTATGATCTTCAAAACCTCCATTCCGTCCATTTCAGGCATCATAACATCCAGAAGCACCAGGTCGGGGCCGATTTTGCGGATCATATCAAGTCCTTCGCTGCCGCTGGAACTCATAAACACTTTATGTCCTTCATTTTCAAGGACATTTTGAAGGAGCATGTTGCTAACATGCGAATCGTCAATTAGCAGGATTTTTTTTTGTTCCATTTTCAGCGGCTTAAAAATTTAACAGAATTTAAAGCAATATAAGCAAAAGTATAAAAAATCCAATTCAGATAAAATAAATTTAATCCCGGTGTTTTTTTATAAAAATTGACGTAGGTTTGTATTGGTATACAACAGTTAAAAACATTATTATGTATAACTGGCTAAAAAAATTTATCAGGTTTGCAACAGTGGATATCTGGAGAGTATCCCTTGATCAGTTTTCGTCAAAAAAGGCTTTCTTTATCAGGCAGTTAAGGATATTGATGCTGGCTTTGAGAGGTTTTAGCGAGGACAAGGTGCAGCTGCGCGCTACTGCCCTCACTCTTTACACCCTTCTTGCAATAGTGCCTGTGCTGGCTGTAGCTTTTGCCGTTTCACAGGGGTTCGGACTGGAAAATTACCTGGAGCGTGAGCTTGCCACTGTTTTTGCCGGCAGGGAAGAGGTGCTGGAGTGGATGCTCAGTTTTTCAAGATCACTGCTTGAGGCTACAAGAGGCGGCGTAATGGCCGGTGTCGGTATGGTCATCCTTTTCTGGTCAATCATGAAAGCGCTGGGCCATATAGAAAACTCCTTCAACGAGATTTGGCAGATACGTCAGCAAAGATCATTTACAAGGCGCTTTGCCGATTATTTTTCACTTGTTTTTACCGCTCCAATATTGCTGGTACTTTCCGGGGGGGCTATAGTTTTTCTGGAAACACGCATCGAATATGTGAGTCAGAACCTGGAGGTGCTGGGTTTTTTGAGCCCGGTTCTCATGTTTGTTGTAAGGCTTATACCTTATTTGCTGATATGGACATTGCTTACACTTCTCTACATGATAATGCCCAATACCAGGGTAAAATTTTCCTCGGCTCTGATTGCCGGGATTATTGCCGGAACATTGCTTGTTCTTGTTCAGTGGGCATATGTATACTTTCAGGTAGGCGTATCCAGATACAGTGCCATATACGGCAGTTTTGCCGCCCTGCCCCTGCTGATTATCTGGATGCAGGTCAGCTGGCTGGTTGTTTTGTTTGGGGCAGAGATATCCTTTGCCAACCAGAACCTCGAGCATTATGAGTTTGAAACCGAGTCGCTCAATATGAACGAATACAACAGGCGCCTTATAATAATGAACATTGTTCACCTGCTGGTGAAAAACTTTGAAAACTCAGCTCCCCCTTATACGGCAAAACAGGTGGCCGATGATTTAAAAATGCCCGTAAGACTGGCAAGAGATCTTCTCTATGAACTTTCTCAGGCGGGAATAATCTCCCCGATAAAGATGAAAGAGGACAAGGAGACCGCTTATCAGCCTGCCGTGGATATAAATAAAATAACACCCAAATATATAATAGACAGCCTCGAGGGTCACGGTATGAACGTGCTGATGGTAAAAGATAGCAGGGAAGTTGAGGAGCTTGACAAAGTGCTGAAGTCCTTTAACAAAGCCCTCGAAAAATGTCCCGAAAACAAGCTGCTTAAGGATATATAGCTACTTGTCAATTTTTGCCTTTTTCAGCCTCAAACTGTTGCCGACTACCGAAACTGAACTGAAAGCCATTGCAGCTCCGGCTATCATAGGGTTCAGGAGCAATCCGGTAAAGGGATACAACACCCCCGCAGCCACGGGAATACCGATTGTATTGTAAATGAAAGCCCAGAAAAGGTTCTGATGTATGGTCTTCACGGTTTTGCCCGAGAGGATCACAGATGTTACGATTTTATCTATGTCGCCTTTGATAAGGGTTATTTCGGCGCTTTCCATTGCAATATCGGTGCCCGTTCCAATGGCAATACCCACATCGGCCTGTGCAAGCGCCGGGGCGTCATTTATCCCGTCGCCTACCATGGCAGTCTTTTTCCCTTTTTTTTGAAGCTCTTTTACATATTCGAGCTTGTCCGGGGGCAGCACATTTGCCCTGTAATTTTTTATTCCCGCCTGGGTGGCTATTGCTTCGGCCGTAGATTCATTGTCACCGGTTAACATATGCACTTCAAGCCCCATTTCCTGAAGCCGTTTCACTGCAGCGGCCGAGGTTTCCCTTATCCTGTCTGCTATTTCAGCAACCGCAACAACACTTCCGTTACATGCAAGGTAAATTACCGTATTGGCACTTGCCTTCATTGAACGGGTTTTTTCCTTCAGTGAAGAGGAAATATTAGCGCCATCTTCTTCAATGAGCTTATGGCTACCTGCTGTCCATTGCCTTTCTCCCTGTTTTGCGGTTACACCTTTCCCGGTTATGCTTCTGAACTGAGTCACCTCAGTTCTTTTTACTCCCTTTTCAGAAAGGTAATCGACAACTGCCCTGCCCAGGGGATGTTCAGAAAGGTTCTCCATTTCCATAAGTACCCCGGGAGCCTCTTTAGCGGCTTTATGGTTCTCGTCGACAAAAAAGCCGGTCACCTGAGGATTCCCGAGCGTAACAGTGCCGGTCTTGTCCAGCACTATGGCATCCAGCTTATGAGCAGTTTCAAGGCTTTGTGCATCGCGCACAAGAATACCGTTTTCCGCACATTTGCCTATGCCTGTTATGATTGCTGTCGGGGTTGCAAGTCCGAGTGCACAGGGACAGGCTATTATAAGCACCGTTACAGAGGTTATTACAGCATAGCTTAAAGCGGGAGGGGGACCGAAAAAGTACCAGACCGAAAAGCTTATCAATGCTATTACTATAACTACCGGCACGAAAACAGAGGCCAATTTGTCGACCGTCCTTTGTATTCTTGCCTTGCTCCCCTGGGCTTCCCGCACCATGCGGATAATCTGAGACAACATTGTATCGGCTCCAACCTTTTCCGCCTTGAACCTGAAGCTTCCCGTGGTATTGACGGTAGCCCCTATAACCTTGTCGCCTTCCCTTTTTAGGGAGGGAACCGGCTCCCCGGTTATCATGCTTTCATCCACATATGAATTGCCCGATATCACTGTGCCGTCAACCGGTACCTTTTCACCCGGTCTGACTATCACTTCATCTCCCGGTGTTACCTGCCCGGAAGGTATATTCTGCTCTTTGCCATCACGAATGATCCGGGCGGTACTTACCCTGAGGCCCATGAGCTTCTTAATGGAACCGGCTGTCCTTGACCTGGCTTTTTCTTCCAGGTAGCGGCCAAGGAGTATAAGGGCAATTATAACGGCGGCGGCTTCAAAGTAGACATGCGGTTGCAGTCCGCGCTCAATAAGGTACCGGGGAAAAAAAGTGTTGAAAGTGCTGAAAATAAAAGCAGAGCCTGTACCTATGGCAACAAGGGTATCCATGTTTGACTGCAGGTGGCGTGCCTTTTTCCATGCATTTACAAAGAACTGGCGTCCGAAAACAGTAATAATGGGAAGGGTAAGAATGAACATTATCGGATGGGCATATGGTGCATCCATGAAAAACATGCCGTAGACAAAGACGGGGAATGCAAAAACAATTGCCGCGATCATATTGTTCCTGAGAGAAATCAGCTTTTTCTCTTCTGCCTCCTCTTTTTCTTCTTCCCCTTTGGCCAGAGAGTAGCCGATCTTTTTGAGCTCGTTGCTCAAGCGTTCAAACCCGGTAAGCTTTGGGTCATATTCAACAAGTATACTCCCTGTGGCGTAGTTTACCTGTGCCGAGTAAACCCCTTCAACCCGGGAGATAAAACTTTGTGAAGCACTTGCACATGCCGCGCAGGTCATTCCTTCAACCCTCCATGTTTCCCTTACAACACCCATTACACCTCCTTTGCGTTAAAGCCTGCTTCCGCAACCAGTTCCTCTATTTCACGTGCGGTGATATTGTTACCTTCTACGGTGAGAATTTTTTCATTACTTTCAAGGTCAACATCCCATTTTGATATTCGCTTTTCATTTTCAAAAATCCTGCTTACGGCGGCTTTACAACCGTTGCACTCGATGTTCGTTTTGAATTTAAGCTGGCTCATATTTAAGATAGTTTTATTTATATACGTGGTTTATTATATAACAAAAAAGGCTCCTTATTGTTTATGCCGCAACAAAACTATAAAAATTGCCATTTCAAAAAAAAGCTTTATATTGGGGTAGACAAATAAAACTTAAAGATGAGCAGAACATCTGATTTAGTTGATTCGCATATTTATTTATCGTCCAATCAGGCAGTTACCAAATATGTAGATCTGCAGGAGATCATCAATGAAAGGGAGAGTGTATTTTTGAAACGCCTGCCACGTTTTATTGTAAGGCTTCTTGAAAAGATCATCCATCAGGATGAAATTAATACCCTTCTTAAAAAATATGAGGGTTGTAACGGTCAGGATTTCATTTGGAAAATGATCTCTGAGCTTAATATTAACCTGAAGGTTGAGGGAGAGGAGAATCTTCCCGCTCAAAGCAGGTGTTTTATTGTTGCAAATCATCCCTTCGGCATAGCTGACGGACTTGCAATTACATCAATAGCCTCAAAAAAGTACGGCGGGTTCAAATCGATAGGCAACGATGTTTATTACTATATTCCCAATCTCAGGGACAATATTGTGGCCGTTAACGTTTTTGGCAAAAGCAACAGGGAGTATATTCTCAAAGCACTCGATGAGCTGAAGAGCTCCGATGCACCTGTAACGCATTTCCCCGCCGGACTGGTTTCCCGTTTGCAAAAAGGGAGGGTCCGCGATAAGCCGTGGCACAAAAGTCTTATTTCAAGGTCAATTTCAACGGAAAGGCTGGTAGTGCCGGTTTATTTCCATGGGAGGAACTCACTGCTTTTTTATTCCCTGTTCCTTATAAGAAAGCTTTTTCGTCTACCCTTGAATATAGAGCTGATACTTCTTCCGCACGAATTCTTCCGCAAACGCAACAAAACAATCAGGGCCAGGATAGGTAAGCCCATTCACTGGCAACGCTTCGATGCGAGTCTGACCCACTACCAGTGGGCGCAAAAGGTAAGGGAGTATGTCTATAAAATGGGTAAAACCAAAGGGGATCCGCCCCCTTTTTAAAAAAATTTTGTGGTTAAAATTAAATTGTTTATTATTGCAGTCATTAAAGAGAAAAGATAATGTACACACTTGCTGCACATACGGGTCATTTTCATCATCATCACCATACCGGAATGAAATGATACCCCTGTGCAGAATATATTGAGCTTAAAAAAACGAACTAAAAAAAGGCCTGCAAATTCTGCAGGTCTTTTTTTTTTAAATGCAATTATTTATGAGACTAAAGCTTGCCCTGCAAAAATCAGGAAGGTTAAGTGAAAAATCCCTGGGCATAATCAGCGAGGCCGGTATAAGCCTTACAAACGGTGCCGGAAAACTTGTATCAAAGGCCGGCAATTTTCCTCTTGAAGTTATGTACCTGCGGGATGACGATATTCCCGGGTGCGTTTCCGACGGAGTTGCCGATGTTGGAATAGCCGGTGAAAATATAGTGACCGAAAAAAACAGGCCCCTTGAAACTGTTGAAAAACTTGGATTTGCCCGCTGCAGGCTTTCCCTTGCCGTGGACAGGTCGGTTGACTACAGGGGAACCCAATTTTTCGAGGGAAAGCGTATAGCCACCTCTTACCCCCTTATTCTCGGCAGATTTCTCAGGGAAAACGATATAAACGCCGAGATACATGAAATTAACGGATCTGTTGAAATTGCCCCGGCCATAGGCTTCTCCGATGCCGTATTCGATATTGTAAGCACCGGGAGTACACTGATGGGTAACGGACTAAAGGAGGCAGAGACGGTGATGCGTTCACAGGCGGTTATGGTGGCCTGCAGGGAGCTTTCTGATAATAAAAGGAAAATACTTGGGGATTTGCTTTTTCGCCTCCGGGCTGTGCTTAAAGCAAAAAACAACAAGTATATACTGCTTAACGCACCCAATGAAAAGCTTGATACCATAGCAGATATCCTTCCCGGAATGAAAAGTCCGACCGTGATGCCCCTTGCAAAGCAGGGTTGGAGTTCGGTACATTCGGTTGTAAGTGAGGAGGAGTTTTGGGAAGTTATAGACAGGCTTCGTGATGCAGGGGCACAGGGTATCCTTGTTATACCCATTGAAAAGATGATAGTGTGACAGCCTGTGTGGTTAACAAAAAAATAAAAACAAAATTGCCGCTAATTAATAATAACAAAAATATAAGCCAATGTTGAAAAAAATTGTACACCCCCCAAAAGAGAAATGGCCTGAGCTGGCGAAAAGGCCTGTGCTCGACACCGGGGAACTGGAAAGTCAGGTTCGCGACATAATGACTGAAGTAAGGGACGGAGGCGACCGTTCGCTGCTTTATTACAGGGATCTTTACGACAGGGCTTATGGAAATGGCCTGGAAGTCCCGTTTGAGGAGATGGAAAAAGCCGGTGATGAACTGAGTTTTCAGCTGAAAGATGCCATTAATCTGGCGGCGCGAAATATTGA
Organism: Bacteroidota bacterium; assembly: GCA_003554865.1. Classification (GTDB taxonomy): domain Bacteria; phylum Bacteroidota; class Bacteroidia; order Bacteroidales; family PUMT01; genus PUMT01. The sequence continues at coordinate 27,388 of PWHJ01000034.1, forward strand.
GAAATTTCACAAAGCTCAAATGCCCCGGGATATAAATGTGGCTACCATGGCGGGTGTTACCTGCTCGCGTAAATGTCTTCCGCTGGAAAAGGTTGGGCTTTATGTACCCGGTGGTACGGCTCCTTTGTTTTCCACTGTTTTGATGCTTGCTATACCGGCAAGGATTGCAGGCTGCAGGGAGATAACCGTATGTACTCCCCCCGGTGAGAACGGCAAGGTGCACCCTGCCATTCTCCATGCTGCCTTTATTTCGGGTGTTACATCCCTTTACAGTGTGGGCGGGGCACATGCCGTTGCTGCAATGACTTTTGGAACGGAGACAATCCCGGCGGTCGACAAGCTGTTCGGACCGGGAAACCAGTATGTGACCATGGCAAAGCAGGCGGCTTCTATGTGGGGAACGGCTATCGACCTGCCAGCGGGACCCTCGGAGCTTGCAATAATAGCAGACACCGGCTCAAACCCCGATTTTGTCTCGGCCGACATACTCTCCCAGGCAGAGCACGGACCCGACAGTCAGGTTATACTTACTGCAACAACACAGGAGGTGTTAACCCCGGTTTTTGGGTCCCTGAAAAGGCAACTTCAAAAACTGCCCAGATACAATACCATTGTGAAATCACTTGAGAACTCGATAGCGCTGGTGTTTGAAGATTATAACACCCTTATGGAGTTTATAAACCTTTACGCTCCCGAACACCTTATAATCAGTACGTCAAATTACAGGGAGCTTCAAAGGAATGTAAAAAATGCCGGAACTGTGTTTCTCGGCCGTTTCACTCCTGAAAGCACCGGAGATTATTCTTCAGGGGCAAACCATACCCTTCCCACCAACGGTTTTGCTAAAGGATGGAGCGGGGTGGATCTGGAGAGCTTTATGAAAAGGGTCACTTTTCAGGAGGTTTCCTCATCCGGCCTTCCGCTGGTCGGGGAAGCGGCCGAAACGATGGCTTTGGCGGAAGGACTGGATGGACATGCACTGGCTGTGAGTGTCAGGCTTGACCACATTAAAAATTCATTGCAGAGACCATGGGAACCGTCTATTCACTGATAAGAGAAAATATAAGGGAGCTGGAGCCATACAGTTCGGCCGGTGAAGAATTCAGCGGCGAGGCCCCTGTAAAGCTGGATGCCAATGAAAATCCCTATGGACGGAAGCTCAACAGGTACCCGGATCCTTATCAGTTAAAACTAAAGGAGAAAATAGCGGAGGCAAAAGATATCAGTGCCGGTATGATCTTTGCCGGTAACGGGAGCGATGAGGTGATTGACCTTATTATAAGGCTGTTTTGTGAACCGGGCAGGGACAATGTTCTCAGTATCAGTCCCACATACTCCATGTATGAAGTATTGTCGGCAATTAACGGGGTAGAGTTCAGAAAAGTGATGCTGAACGGGTGTTTTGACCTGGATGTTGATGCAATGGTGAAAGCCGCTGACAGTAGCACGAAAGCCGTTTTTCTCTGTTCGCCCAATAACCCCACAGGCAACCTTCTCAGCAGGGAAAAAATCCTGGAGCTCGCGCGGGGTATTTCAGCTCCCGTGGTGGTTGACGAGGCATATATAGATTTTGCAAAAAGTGAAGGGATGCTCCCTGAGCTGAAAAGCCTGAACAACCTTATTATAATCCGAACCTTTTCCAAAGCATGGGGAAAAGCCGGTATACGCCTGGGGGTTGCTTTTGCGGATAGCGCGATTGTCAGTTCACTCAACAGGATCAAGCCCCCCTACAATGTTGGCACCCCTGCAATTGAAAAAGCTCTGAAAACTTTAAATAAACCCCGGCGGGTGGCAGCGGTTGTAAAAAAGATTATAAATAACAGAAATATGCTTGAAAAAAAGCTTCCCTTCTATAGCTTTGTTAAAAAAGTTTTCCCCTCTGATGCCAACTTTTTGCTTGTAAGGGTTGATGATGCACCCTCCCTGTACCGTCACCTTGCCGGCCGGGGGGTGATAGTAAGGGACAGGTCATCGCTGCCCGCCTGTGAAAACTGTTTGCGAATATCGGTTGGAACACATTTTGAAAACCGCCGGTTGCTGAGAGCTTTGGATAAATACGATAAATGAGTTATATATGGAAAAAAAGAAAGCAATTTTTCTTGACAGGGACGGCACTTTGATTGTAGAGCCGCCCGATACCCATCAGGTTGATTCTCTTGATAAGCTTGAATTTTTGCCCGGGGTCTTCCGCAACCTTCACCTGATAGCCTCCCGGCTTGAACATGAGTTGGTTATGGTGACCAATCAGGACGGGCTGGGTAAAGCTGCCTATCCGGAGGAGACATTCCGCCTTGTTCAGTCAAAAATGGTGAAAGCCTTTAAAAACGAAGGTGTCTGTTTTAAAGATGTGCTGGTCGACCGCTCCGTGGCCTCAGAGAATAAGCCGACCAGAAAGCCCGGCACCGGCTTGCTTACCGGATATATGAAAGGAGATTATGATCTGGGTGGAAGCTTTGTTATTGGTGACAGGCTGACCGATATTGAACTTGCCCGAAACCTGGGGGCCATGGGGATTTTGATAGGTGAGCCTTCAAGGAAGGAGGAGGTTGAGCGGTCGGGACTTGAAGATCATTGCGTTATGATAGCTCAAAGCTGGGATGATATTGCCTCTTTTTTGGTTTTTCCCCCTCGAGAAGCTACTTTGAGCCGCCAAACAGAGGAGACCGATATTTTTGCCCGGTTGAACCTTGACGGCACGGGAAGGGGGGATATATCGACGGGACTTGGTTTCTTGGATCATATGCTGGAGCAGATACCGGTACATTCAGGCTGTGATCTGACACTAAAAGCAAAAGGAGATCTTCACAGGGACGAGCATCATACAATTGAGGATGCGGCAATTGTACTTGGAGAGGTTTTCAGGAAGGCTCTGGGGGAAGGGGGTGGAACTGAGCGTTACGGTTTCGTTTTGCCAATGGATGAGGCTCTTTGTACTGCGGCACTCGATTTTGGAGGCAGGGCATGGCTTGAGTGGGATGCAGGGTTCAAAAGGGAAAAGATAGGGGATGTGCCAACGGAGATGTTCCCCCACTTTTTCCGCTCTTTTTGTCAGCATGCACGCTGCAATCTCCACATAGAAGCAAAGGGAGAGAACGAGCATCACAAGGCAGAGTCAATTTTCAAATGTTTTGCAAGGGCTATAAAATTGGCGGTAAAAAGAGATAATCTGCAAAAGAGGCTGCCCACAACAAAGGGTCGCTTTTAAATACAAATGGTGGCTTTTAAAAATAAAAAATGATCAGGCCCCTGCCTGGTCCGCCCTGGAAGAATGTGACGATCATGGGAAAAGAAAATATTGTTATATTAAAATATAATGCGGGAAATATCTCATCGGTTTACTCAGCACTTAAAAGGCTTGGGATAAATGCACTTATAACGGGAGATAAAGAGAGGATAAGAAGTGCCTCAAAGGTAATATTTCCCGGTGTAGGCGAGGCTTCATCAACTATGGCGTATTTGAGGTCAAACGGAATGGACAGGGTGATTTCGGGACTTAAACAGCCTGTTCTGGGCATATGCCTGGGGATGCATTTGTTATGCTCTTTTTCCGGGGAGGGCGGCACAACCGGAATAGGTGTTTTCGATGAAGAAGTCAAAAGATTTGTTACCGGCAAGGTGCCCCATATGGGCTGGAACAGTGTGAGTGGACTAAAGGGGCCTCTTTTCGAGGGTACAGTTTCGGGAACCTATTTTTACTTTGTTCACAGCTATTATGTGCCGCCCGGTGAATACTCCGTGGCAGAGAGTAATTATGGGATCAGTTTTGCCGCGGCAATGCAGAGGGATAATTTTTTTGCCACACAGTTCCATCCGGAAAAGAGTGGTGATGAAGGTGAAGAAATACTAAAACGTTTTATTCAGCTATGATTGAAATAATACCTGCAATTGACCTTATTGAGGGAAAATGTGTACGCCTGGAGCAGGGCTGCTTCAGGCGCAAATCGATTTACGGTGCCGATCCTGTGGATATGGCCCGGTGGTTTGAGGATAACGGATTCCGCCGTCTTCATCTGGTTGATCTGGACGGGGCCGGGGAGGGGAAAATGAGAAACCTTCATATAATGGAGAAAATTGCCTCGGCAACTTCGCTTGTGATAGATTATGGAGGGGGACTTAAAACGAGGGAGGATGTAGCTAGTGTCTTCAATGCAGGTGCGGCAATGGTTTGCATAGGCAGTATGGCGGTGAAAAACCGCGGGGAGTTTCAAAAGGTGCTCTCGGGGTTTGATCCCGTCAATCTCATACTTGCATCGGATGTAAAGGACGGACATATTGCCGTTGCCGGCTGGAAAGAGGAGAGTGGTGTAGCTTTGAATGATTTTATAAGGCAAAATATTGATTCGGGCATCAGCAAGGTTATGTGTACCGGCATATCAAGGGACGGGACTTTAGAAGGCCCGGATATGGAACTTTACAGTCAGGTAACCCGCGATTTTCCCGAACTCTTTGTGATTGCCGGCGGGGGAGTTTCATCTGCCGCCGATATAGAGAGACTTGATGAGCTCTCTTTGTCGGGTGTAGTTGTGGGCAAAGCTTTTTATGAGAACAAAATTAAAATGAGCGATATAAAAAAATATTTACACTAATACCTTATTATGCTGGCCAAAAGAATAATTCCATGCCTTGATGTAAAAGACGGGATGGTAGTCAAGGGGGTTAACTTCAAAGATCTTGCAGATATAGGCGACCCTGTTGAGCACGGGGCGATCTATTCGGCTCAGGGTGCCGACGAGCTTGTTTATCTTGATATTACCGCAACTTATGAAAAACGAAAGTTGCTGACCGGTCTTGTTGGGAGAGTCGCGCAAAAGATCTCCATTCCCTTCACTGTCGGCGGCGGGGTAAATAATATTTCCGATGCTGAAATTTTGCTTGATTCAGGGGCAGACAAAATATCCATCAATTCAGCCGCGCTGAAAAACCCTGATATAATTAACAATATTGCGCGGTTGTTCGGCAGCCAGTTTTTGGTTGTAGCCATTGATGCAAGGAAACAGGACCAGGGGTGGCAGGTTTACAGTCATGGCGGCAGAACAGCCACGGGCAGGGAATTATTTCAATGGGCCGAGGAGGTACAGGAGAGGGGGGCCGGTGAAATACTTTTTACCTCGATGAATCATGACGGAACAAAGAAAGGCTATCCATGCGAAACCCTTGCGGCCTTGTCTGAGAAAATTTCCGTGCCCCTTATAGCCTCAGGGGGAGCCGGCAAACCAGAGCATTTTGCCGAGGTCTTCACCCTGGGAAAAGCCGATGCCGCTCTGGCAGCAAGTGTATTTCATTACAAAGAGATAGATATACCGGAACTTAAAAAATATTTAAATGAGAAAAACATACCGGTCAGATTATAGTCCGCCCCCCGATTTTGAGAAGGGCGGGGGATTGATACCTGCAATAGTTCAGGATGCTTTACAGGGAGATGTCCTTATGCTGGGATATATGAACCCTGCGGCACTGGAAGAGACCGAAAGGTCGGGCAGGGTCACATTTTACAGCCGCTCAAAAAAACGCCTGTGGCAAAAGGGTGAGACAAGCGGCAACTTTCTGGAGGTTGAAAGTATCCGGACAGATTGTGACGGGGATGCTTTGCTGGTGAAAGCTATACCCGCCGGGGTGGTTTGTCATTCGGGAGATCAAAGCTGCTTCGGAGATACAAGTCGGCCTGGAACAGGTTTTTTAGGTGAACTGGATGCACTGGTACATCGCAGGAAAAGTGATATGCCGGAGGGATCCTATACTACCGAGCTTTTCAGGGAAGGCGGGGACAAAATAATTCAGAAAACCGGGGAGGAGGCGATCGAGATGATAATCGAAGCAAAGGGGTCCGACAGGCAACGCTTTCTGGAAGAGGCAGCCGACCTTGTTTATCATCTCACTGTTCTGCTTGCCGCTAATAACTCCTCTCTTGCGGAGCTTTCAGGTCTTCTTGAAAAAAGGCACAAAAAAAAAAGCCGGGGTTGAAGACAAAAGCCGGGGTTGATTACCCTTGTGGAGGACCACCCGACAGAGATTTTGGGAAAAAAGTTAAATAAGCTACGGGCAATGACCCCTGTGGAGTGTCATCAGACAAGGATCTCGCGAAACAGGTGGGGGAGGCCGCGGCAAAGAACCGGGCGGGGACGGGAAAGTTAAAATATTCATTTTAAGATGACAGGTGGTTAATTTTTTATATTTTTGTATGAACCCCCATCAGCTAAAGCTCACAAAGAAACATATATAAAGCATGGGGGTTGACCTGCGGTCGATTTCACATGTAAACAAATCATTTTTAGGGGTCTTTAATGAATGTGAAATTCATACAGCCAAAAGAGATAAACTTAATTGACATTCTATAATAACTTGTTGAATATTAGTTTAATTAATTAACCATATTTGTACGCATGAGCCCAAAATATTTACTACCGGCATTATTGTTTCTGATTGCTTTTTCCGTTCTTGCCTATTGCAACAACGGTGAAGTATCCGAAACCGAACAACTGATAGATTATTTCAATGAAAAAGCCATCCAATTAGAAGATGAGCAGGACCTGGACGAGCTTGTTCATATGGCCGGGGAGAGGGACCTGGTATTGCTCGGGGAGGCAAGTCACGGTACAACAGATTTTTACTCCTGGCGGGCATCCATCTCAAAACGGCTCATAGAGGAGAAAGGCTTTTCATTTATTGCCGTTGAGGGGGATTTTGCAGCATTATATCACTTGAATAAATATGTCAAGGATCTGCCGGGTGCTGCCGGTTCAGCCGAAGAGGTTGTGCGGGAGTTTGACCGGTGGCCCGAATGGATGTGGGCCAATGAAGATATTGTAGATCTTGCCGAGTGGATGCGCGAATACAATGAAGGGCGCGAAAGTGGCGATATGGCCGGTTTTTACGGTATGGACGTTTACGGTCACTGGGAAGCAATGGAAGATCTTGACAATTATATAAGGGATTACCTGCCCGATTACCGTGAAAAGGCCCAGGAGAAACTTATGTGCTTTGCCTCATACACAGATGAGCATGATTATGCAAGAGCGGCGGCCAGGGGTCAGGTTGATTGCAGTGAAGAACTTAAAGGTGTTGTGGAGCTTCTAAAGGATAACTCCTCAAGATTGAAGGAAGAGAGTGAAAGGGAGTATTTCAGGGCTAAGCAAAATGCATATGTAGTAAAGAACGCGGAGGATTTTTACCGTCTTGCCCCCGTTGATGACAACGAGTCCTGGAACAGCCGTGCAACGCATATGTGGAGAACGGTGCAGCGGATTGCCTCTTACCGGGGAGAGGGAGCAAGGGGCGTCGTATGGGCGCACAATACCCATATAGGCGATGCCCGCGCCACCTCAATGCATGATGAGAACAGGGTTAATATAGGCGCTTTAAGCAGACAGGAAATGGGCAGGGAAAATGTATTTTCAATTGGTTTCGGCACTTACACCGGCACAGTTGCTGCCGGAAGCTCCTGGGGATCACGTATGGAAATAATGGAACTTCCCGAAGGCAGGGAGGAGAGTTATGAGTATATTTTAGGATCTGTTGATTTGGAGCAGTATTTTTTGATTTTTGACCAGGATGACCGTGATCATGAGCTGTTAAGTGAACGTCGCGGTCACAGGGCTGTTGGTGTTGTTTACAATCCGGTGCATGATGCCGGGAATTATGTCCCGACTGTTCTTCCCGAGAGATATGATGCATTTATTTTCATAAGGGAAACCTCTGAGCTGCAGCTGGTAAGATGAATGCCGCTAATTTTTAACGTTGTTGGCCAGCAACTTAATTCCGTAAGCAAAGGCTGCCAGGAACATAACCCATAAGAAGCCAGACTCAAAGGCAAAGATAAGTGCAAGAGCCGTGCTTATAACCGAAAAGCACCCGTTTATCCCCCATGCCCAGGGCACAAGCGACTCATTCCGTGAAGAGAGTGTTTTGAGTCCAAGCGGGAAGGGTATTCCCATAAAAAAGGCAGGCGGGGCTATCAGTCCGATTGAAAGGTAAAGGCGTTTGATCATCAAGATTTTTTTCAGAGTTATTCCTCACGTGTGAAAGGAACAAAGTTAACGGGCATAACCCTTTCTGTGTAGATCTCGTCTCCCCTTTTTTCCACAAGCATAAGGTTTTGCGTCATATAGGCGGAACCGACCGGAACTATCATTTTCCCTCCGTCTTTGAGCTGTTCAACAAGGGGTGAGGGTATGTCTTCGGGTGCAGCCGTTACAACTATGGCGTCAAACGGGGCATGTTCTTCCCATCCATGGAATCCGTCCCCGATTTTCACCTCCACATTGTCATAGTTAAGATCCTTTAGCAAATCCCTGGCCGTTTCACCCAGCTCGGGGACAATTTCTATGGTGTATACCTCGTCCACGATCTCGGCCAGAACGGCTGCCTGGTATCCCGAACCGGTGCCAATTTCAAGCACCCTGTAGTCAGCTCCGGGATCGATCAGCTCGGTCATATAAGCTACAATGAAAGGCTGGGATATGGTTTGCCCTTGCCCGATAGGAAGCGGGCTGTCTTCATATGCCCTGTGGCGCCTGGCCTCCGGAACGAAAAGGTGGCGTTCGACATTTCTCATTGCCTCGATCGTGGCTTCATGACTGATACCTCTGGCAACGATCTGGGTTTCAACCATATTCTCTCTTAGCTCTTTATAATCCTGTGCGAAGCCGGTGCCCGCAGAGAATAATATAAGCGCTGTTATTGCAAACGATTTGAAAATTATTGGCTTCATATCAATTTGTTTTAAATATGTAAAATATAAAAAACCTGAAATTCTGCAAAAATCTTTCTAAAAAGAGTACCCGACCCCCCATTCAACAACTTCAGCTACTGCCCTGTGGGCAATAAGTGAAACATTTACCATAGAATTTTCCGTAATGTAATAACGCAGCCCCAGGCGCTGATAATATGGCTTTGGAGGATTAATCTCATGAGGCAGGTAAATTCCCAGATTTTTTACTATTGCCAGATTTTCAAAAAGCAGTTCATGAGATATGTAAATCCCATTTCGCAGGGTTTTGATAAATGTATCAGGCTTGTTCTGACTGGCCAGCTCTTCAGAGACTTTTGAATTGTAAAAAAAATCGAACCCGGCTCCCCAGCGCTGAACATGGTTAAGCTTTTGCGTGAGGTTAAATGAAAAAGTTTGTACGTTGTAATTAGGGTCCCCCTCTTTGGGCTGCATAACACCGCCGGCCAATAACATGGTAAACCCGGTTTTTTTTTTCTCCGGCTGATCAGGAGGTTCCCTGTGGTAGCTGATATCGGGGTAAAAATTGTATCTTAATGCCACCGAGGTTTTAAAAATGTTCAGTCCCCTGTTAGGTTTCCTGAAAGCCCCGTTGGAAAAATGTGCCAGTCCACCGCCCGCACTTAAGCTCAAATGATCACTCAAAGAGAACTTCAAGTGCGCTCCCAGGTTAAAATAAACATTTAAAGGTGTGCTGACAGCTAAATTTTCAGGGTTATCCTCCGGGTCGTATATATTGCTGAAATAACCGACTCCGGTTGCCAGTCTGATCAGAAAGCTGATATCCTTACTTCTTGTGAGGCAGAAATTTACGTAGCCGAAACCCGAGACTGCCGTTCCGAGCGAGGGATCTGCAAAATCAAATATTGCAGTCCCCCCGCCGTAGGAGGGAAAATTATATTCGTATTCCCATGCTTTCTCTCCGGTTGTTTGTTTCCCGATATTTATCTCAAAGGAGGGGAATTTTTGCCAGGCGAATGTTTCAAGGTCATCAGAATGGGCCCAGATTGTAGCATAGTTAAATACCGGGCGTATGTAAAAAGATTGGTTGGGGGAGTGTGAAATATTTCCCGCAAATCCGGCAGGAGTTGCAACTAAACAGATAAAAGCCGTAAAGATGGCCATATTGGCAATTTTACCCATAATTTACAGCAAAATTAATTTCCGGTTAAAAAATTTGGCACAAGCTGACTAGAAAACTTTTGCCGGTTGTCAGGGATAAAAATATGGTTCTTTTTTAACTTGAAAAAGTAAAATAAAAACAAGGAAAAGTGATGTATTTTGTTTATATTTAAGTCGTTACACAAATAACACAAACAAAAAAACACCACTTTTCAGATGAAAAATACAAAGAAAAA
>PWHJ01000099.1 GCA_003554865.1 Bacteroidota bacterium
ATTTTATGGTCATAAAATCCAGATTTATCCTTTGCTCCGTAAAAAAAATGGAAACTCAAGATTAAAATTGGCAAATTTTTTGGCTTATATCCCTTAAATCTGAGTTTATGAATTATTCAGGTTAAACCCAGTTTTCAGCTCTGTGTAGCATCGACAACTTTATATAATTTGTCGGATCTTCTTACAACCGAATCTATCGCCACCGAGCAGGTTTCTCCTTTAAAAGCCTGCTCGACGGGTCCTTTATCTGTTCTGATCTCCTTAACAACTGTCTGAACAACTCCGGTGGTCGGGCCTATTACAATTATTTCATCATTAACCTTTAAGGGATTGTCCTCTATTATAAATTCAGCAACCTTTATTTTGTTATAATAATTTGTTCCTTTTCCAACATATACTTTTCTTTTGGTAGCGCTTGAGCCATAAGCATGGCTCCATTCGCCGGTTCTTTGACCCAGATAGTAACCATCCCAGAAGCCGCGGTTGAAAACAGAAGCAAGCTTTTCTTTCCACCTGCGAATTTTCTCCTCGGAGTAAGTCTCATCAGCAATGGCGTTTAAAGCCTGATTATAGCAGGAAGTGACGGTTTTTACATATTCGGGCGAACGTGCCCTACCTTCGATTTTCAACACCGAAACACCGGCATTAACTATTTTGTTTAAAAAATGGATGGTGCAAAGATCCTTTGGAGACATAATATACTCATTGTCAATTTCCAGTTCATAGCCGGATTCCACCTCCTTAACCAAATAGGATCTTCTGCAGGGCTGCATGCATGCTCCCCTGTTGGCCGAACTGTTTTTCTCGTGCAAGCTCAAATAACATTTACCGGAGATGGCCATACAAAGGGCTCCGTGGACAAATATCTCAACAGCCACTTTTCTGCCGGAAGGTCCCCTTATATCCTGCTTTTCTATTTCCCTGACTATGTGGGCAGTCTGATCAAGATTGAGCTCCCTGGCCAAAATCATAACATCAGCATACCTGGAGTAAAATTTAACGCTTTCAACATTGGCTATATTAACCTGAGTAGAAACGTGGACTTCCAAACCAACAGAACGGGCACAGGAAATTACTGAATGGTCAGTTGCAATGATGGCCGAAATACCGCATTTTTTTGCCTTCTGCAGGATTTTTTTTACACTTGGGATATCTGTGTCATAAACAACAGTATTTACCGTCAGATAAGACCTGAGGTTGTTTTCCCGGCATATTTCCACAACCCAGTCCAGATCATCCATAGAAAAATTATTTGCCGATTTCATTCTCATGTTCAGATGGTCTGTTCCGAAATATACTGAATCTGCTCCTCCCTGAATGGCGGCCATAAGAGACTCATACGATCCGGCCGGCGCCGTCAGCTCAATATCTTTCCTTTTTATTTTCTTTTGAGTAGGCATACATTCTTTTTATTTTTTCAGATCAAAATAATTTGCCGGTTGTATCGGGCAAGTTATTTTTCAAAGTATCCTGCTTTATATCCTCATCCCATATTATACGGAAACCGGGGCTTTCTTCCCCGGCAGGTTCGGTTTGAATGGAATCTTTTTCAAACCAGCCAAATTCTTTATTTAAAATACTTTTTAGCAATTTCTTCTCTTCTTCAACCTGCTCCCTGAATACTGCTGTTGCAGCTCGTCTGTCATAGGAAACATCATAATCTGCAGGTGTTCCCTCAACCATAAGGAAAAGATTCTTCCCCTCCCGCTCATCATCCTCTACAAAACCAAGTTCTGAAACCGCTGTTCTTGATGCTCTGGACTTTCCATATAATACATCAGATAACCTGAGCCTCAAACGGTACTCAAACTCACTGTTAAAACGATGTATCCCGGAACCGCTAATATTTATGGCAGAAGAATTTATATCCATCTGCGGTATTGTAACCATTTCATTCCGTATAAAAATTTCGTTTTTCAAAGTGGAAAATCTTATATGCCTTAATTCTGAAACCTCAATAAATCTGGACAAGCCAAGCATAGGCTCAAATTCGATTAGCTCCCCGTTGTTTATTTCAATTTTGCTGTCTGCCACAACTTTATCCGGGACAATTTTAAGTTCAGGTGTAAGATCAGACGAAAAACTCAGTTCTCCAGATAGTGTTCCTTTTAAATTATTAGAGCTGATGAAATCCTGGCTGAAATTATTAAAAGAGTGGAACATATTGTCTATATTAACACTTTGGAGCCTTACCTGACTTTGAACTGCAAACTCATTATTGTCTTTTTGCATTATAATACCGCCACCATAAACATCTCCCCCCATTGACTCAAAACTGACAGAATTTACTGTGAACATTCTCTGGGCATAACTTAAATTGCCTCTGACTTTATTTGCTGAAAAATTACGGAACTTAAAATTATCGGAAATAAACCGCAAATTCATTTCAAGGTTATCAGGGAACTCAGCTTTGCCGGAGCTTTGGGACTTGTTTTCATCTCCTGTTTTTAAAATGTAATTGTCAAGATCAATCCCGGGAACATAAACAAGACCGTTGAATTTCATCTGCTGGTCATCTTCCATAATATATCCCAAACCGTTCTCCATTTCTCCATTTATAAAAAAATAATCATCCTGAACGTAGAAATTGAGATCTTCAGCAATAAGCGTTTCACCAATAATGAAGCGTCCGTTAATCCTGTCTGCTTCATATTTCCAGTGCTCCACGTTAATAAACCCGTCAGAGACATTTAAACTACCCCTTACATTAAGAGTTGACAAAAGGCTCAGATCGATGTTTTGAAAGTTATCCGGAGCCCCCTCCACTACCAGATCAGATTCCAGCCTGCCGTCAATTTCATTTATGCCTGACAATCCCAAATATTCATTAAGCTTCTTAAGGTTAAAATCTCCGGAAGAGTTAAGGTACAAATAAGGGTTGGAAAAATTCCTTATCCGGCCACTCCCTGTTAAAGCGCCCTTTGCGAAAGGAACAGTAAAAGAATCAATTTCAACTTCAGATGCAGTATTGTTTCTAAGGTTTTCATTACTATATGAGCCTCTGGCTGATAACCCTGAAATTTGCAAATCTCCCTCTTTTTGTGATAAAACTCCATTTTCAAGGCTAAAATCCGCCGTAATGGCAGGCAAGGTACTCCCCTCCACATCTCCCCTGATTAGTGCATTAAGATCAATATTTCCATTCAAATTATATTTATCCAAAAAATTGTAAGTTTCATCCGGAAAAAATCGCATCAATTTATCAGGTTGAATATTTTTGGCATTTATTGCAACTTCTGTGAAACTTTCATCTGAAAAATACTCCCCTTCGGCTTGAAATTTTAGTCCGGAAAAGTCAAAAACCCCATTCTCAAGCAAAAATTTTCCGTTTGAGACAGCAAGATCACCTCTGCCAGCAATGTCTGTATTACTTATAAAAACCTGGTTTTCGCCTGAGAATTGCCTGGTCTCCATGTTGAAACTTCCATTAAGTGATAGTGCCGGACCGTCAAAAACTCCGGAGAGTTTCAAAGATTGCAGGTGTCCTTTTAAAAATAATTGGCTTAGATGGTTATCAATTAAAACCCTGTAATTTTCCATTCTCAGCTCACTGAGCTCAAGGTTAAAATCTTCGGAGTCTTTGGCGTTGCTTTTCCAGAAAAGGTAATTGTTATCACCGGAACTGGTTGTAAAAATGTTGACAACACCGTCATTTGCATGAATGGAAGTGATGTTGTATTTACCGTTGAAAAAATCCCTGATATTTAACTGTAAAAAAACACTTTTCCCCGAAAACAATGTATCGCTGCCTCCAAAATTCGAATCCGCGCAGGTAAAATCATCCGGGGATTTTATCAAGACTTCATCAGCCTGAAGGGATGCATCAGGGAACTTGCGCAGAAATGAAAAAGTAAAATCTTTCACAATAATTTCAGTTTCTGCATAACTGTTGATCTGATCGATAAAATACTGTTTCACCTCATCTTCATAAAGACGGGCTATAAAATATCCCCCGCCTGCAACAAGCAAAAAAAACAGTAAAAGGGAATAGAAAAAGTATTTTAAAAGACGCATTCTTCAAAATATGAATATAAATTTAATCTCGGCTTTTCTATAATACAACGTTAATATTATCTGTTTATACATCCCGGTAGCCAAAGCCTGAATTATTTTTGGAAAATTTCTCCGGCAATAGCACCAGCAATCATTTTAATCAACACTTAATAAATATATTATTTTAAAGCAGAAAACTGAAATCATCATTTTGACCAAGCTCAAAAGGCTGCTCGCCTTTTTTGAATATTCTGGCAAAACGGTTGCCGAAGAACCGGATTTCCGGGCCGTCAATCTTCAACATTGTTCCCTCACGTAACCCAACCACGTATATATCAGAATTCAATTCAATAAATTCTCTGATGCGTGTTTCACGTGTTTCACCGGCGTGCCCGTCGGGATTTGCATCAAGATAATGGGGATTGATCTGAAATTTAACCAGATTGAGCACACTAAAACTCTCCGGCTCTACAACAGGCATATCATTGGTAGTTTTAATTGAAGGGCACGTTACGTTTGAGCCTGCGCTCCACCCTATATATGGGGCTCCCTCAAGAACTCTGTTACGAATTGGTTCTATAAGCCCGTTTTGCTGCATTAACTGAACCAGCCTGAAAGTATTGCCTCCCCCAATAACTATCGCGCCGGCCTCTTTTACAGCTTTTACCGGATCGTCAAAACGATGAATTGAAACAACTTCGTGACCGATTTCACGAAAGCGGTCATTTACCTTGTTTTCATAATCCTGGTATGAAAAAGTCACCGCTGCATAAGGAATAAACAAAGCCTTAACCTTGTTTTCGCCCAAAAACTCTTTAATCTCTTTCTTTGGATGCTCCAGATAAGCCTCCCCTGCATTTGTTGAGTTGCTGATTAATAATAGCTTCATTATTTCTCCTTTTTTGGTTTAATAAAATTTATTGTGACTAAAATGGACAAAATTAAATATTTTAAAACAGGTTATTTCCAAAAAAAAATGATATTGTCTCCAATATCATTTTTAAATACTTTCAAAATATATTAAACCTTAAAAGGAAAATGAAAACCCTATAGCCATGGGATATATCTCCGGTCCCTTATCGTTCTGAAACAATGGTGACATATAATAATTTGCATAAAGATTTACGGACCTTACTCCAACTCTGGCAGTAAGACCGTAACGAAAAGGTGAGAGGTAAAAATCATCCCTGACTCTTTCTCTCCCCTTGGCATCACCGCCGTAAACAACCCTGGCATTTGAACCTATTCTTAAGCCTCCTATAACACCCGCTGACAAATGAACTCTTCTGTGACGGGACTCATAGGAAGGGAATTGCACTTCCATCAAAAGAGGCACTGTAACATGGTAAGTTCTTAACCTGGCTCTGTCAAGTGTTTGTTCAAAATACCTTGGCCTTACAACACCATCTTCAACAGTTATTGTGTTTTCGTTTCTGAATCTGTAGTTGTTTATTTCTAATCCCAGCCCTGTTACAAGTCCAAACTGGTCACGAACCAAACCCATATCGTATTTGTAAAAATTAAAGTTCCAGTTCCTTGACCTGCCTGAATAAATTTCCATATATGAATACTCTTCCGGCAATGTAAGGGATTGATCCGGGGTTAAATTATTGTTAAGTCCAATTTCGATTCCACTCCAGTGACCCTCAAAGTCGGAAGTTCTGCGCTTTATCTCCCGCTCTCTCTTTTCTTCAAGTTCGACTACTCTAACACTTTTTTCCCCTTCAGTTTCAATAATTACAACTTCCCTGCGCCCTAGCTTAATTCTGGTTGTGTCAGTAACTTCATCATCCTGTTTGCCGTTGTTCAAATTCAGGTATTTTGATTTGCTACTGTCAAAAATTGTGCTGTTAAAATTGTTTCCGGCTGATAAATTGCTCATCAGAAAAAAAAGAACCAATAAAGCGACAAATTTCCCAATTAAATTATTCATTGTTTTTTATTTTAATAAAATTAATATTTGCTTTAATCAACGGTGAGACGTACATAAATGAAATTTTGTTACAACTGCTCTATTTTTTCCCTTTCACCCTGGAAAAGCCGAAACTTTCCGTCTCAATAACAAGTGCGACAATCCTGCCATCTTCATCAACATCTTTGTCAAAATTAACCTCTTTGCCTGTCAAACGAGAAAAGCCTCTTAAGCCCGCATCAGCAATATCCCAGGCAGTTATTCGCCCTTCATTTCTGCTCAGGATATCGGAATTAAATAGCTCCGCTACCTCCCCGGTAAAATTATAAAATGAAAAATCCCTGTTATCAGAATATTTACCGGGTACCGTTGAAGTATTATTTAACCGGTGAGCCATTTCTGACGGATCAGAAACTTTTCTTTCAGCCGGTATTGGTTTTGGAGGAAGAGTGTTTGCCCTTGCAAATAAGCGGCCGGTCTCAGTATGAACCTTTTGCCTTTCTGTGTATTTCTCCTCTTGTTTCTCTCCTTCAGCTTCTCCCTCGGCCAGGTGAACAGTTTTATCCGATTGCAGAACCTCGATATTAACCTCGTTTTCAGGTAATTTTATTATTGTATCTGCAATAAAACTTTCAGGTTTCATATCTGAAATATATTCCTGAGGTGAGGTAACGTAATCGTTATGACTGTCAAGAAAAAAGTTTGCCGAAAAAATAACAAGTATTACTGCAGCTACAGATATTGCTGAATATACTGTTCTGGCTGAAAAAGAGACAACACGTTTATACAACTGATCTTTACGTTCAAATAAAACATCTTTATCAGCTGATAATTTGATCTTTGAATAAAGCATTAATGTGTTTTCCCTGCGACTGTTATTCCCGATAAACTTTAACAAATCGGTTTTCTTTTCATCACTGAGATCATTTTCGGCCGCCGCTATACAAAACTGCTCAAAGTTGCTTTCATTAATCTCTTCGTTCACCCCTCCTTTCTTTACAGATTCTTTATTCTCAAAGCCGGCATTGGTAACTGGCTTCAAATAAATCTGATCGTAATCTTCCAGTTCAGACTTTAAATCAGGATTTTGACCCAGGAACAGAAACAATTCATTTTTTTCCTGTTCACTCATACGGCCTTCAATAAAGTCTAAAAAATATAATTCATAATTGTCTCTGGTAATTTTCATTACTATTTTTTTTTACAAAACAGTCTCAACAGTGCCGATATAGTCTTTTAAAAACTTTCGTCCACGATAAATATATACTTTAACCTGAGATTCACTTAAGCCGGTAATTCCGGCAATTTCATCATAACTGTAGCCTTCATAGTCGCGTAAAAGTATTACAGATTTTTGTGATTCTGGCAATTTCTCAACAGCTTTATTTAACACTTCATTTAAATCTGTATATTGATTTGTATGTGAAAGGATTATTGCCTCTTCATCTTGCATCCTTGATTCTTTTTTTTCTTTTCTGAGCATATCGATCATTGTATGGTATGCAGTTGAGAACAAATATGACTTAACCTTACTGTAAGAAACATTTTCAGCTTTAAGCCACAACTTTTCAAATGCATCCTGCACGACATCCTTTGCCTTGTCCTGATCTTTCAGGTTTTTTAGTATAAAACGGTAAACAGCATCTGAATACTGATCTACAGATGCGTTGTACTCTTCTATGCTCATCCTGTTATCATAATTTTTTACTAAGACGATTTGCTCCTGTGAAAAGTTACAAAAAAATTTATCACAGTAGTTGATTAAAGTATAAAAATGAAAAGTTTGTTGCTTTTTTCAGCAGCTGAGCATTCAAAGAAACTATAAGAGGGTTGGTTTAATTATCTTCACCAGCCTTAACTTTAAGCCTTGTTTTTTTTTGCTTTTCTTTTGTTGTTTCAACTATATCTTTGGCCCTTTTTAATGCCGGCACTATATCATCAAATATGTTTTCGGCGCCAACCTTATCATAAAGGCCGCTTTTTTTAAGATCTTCAAGAGCAGTAGGATGCACGCCGGAGAAAATTAGTTGTATATTTTCCTCTTTAAATCTCTCATAGAGATTTTCGATATTTTTAAGCCCTGTGGAATCAATGAAGGGAACTCTGCGCATTCGAAGTATTCTTACATATGTGTCCTTGAGCCCCTCTCTTACAATTTCATTAAACCTGTGAGCAACACCGAAAAAATACGGGCCTTTTATTTCATAAATATCAACACCTTTGGGTATTTTCATATTTTGAAAATAGGTGTCAAACATTGTTTGCGAATCAGTTTCGCTGTCTTTATCCTGCTGAGCTTTAAATACTTCAATATTTGTAGTTTCAGTAACCCTTTTAAGAAACAACACCATTGCAAGCAACAATCCAACCTGTATTGCAATTGAAAGGTCAAAAAAAAGTGTCAGAAAAAACGTTGTAAGCAGAACAGCCCCATCGCTTTTGGGATATTTCAGAAACCCCCTGAACGTGTGCCATTCACTCATTTTATACGCGACTGTTATAAGTATGCCCGCCATACAAGCCATTGGGATCAAACGTGCATAATTCATAAACAAAAGCATAACCAGAAATATAACCACTGAATGAATCATTCCTGAAACTGGTGTTTTACCACCGCTTCGTATATTTGTCATTGTCTTTGCAATTTGACCTGCTGCCGGAATACCACCAAAAAATGGTAAAACCATATTAGTTATTCCCTGTGATATCAATTCTGTATTTGACCTGTGGTTCCCTCCCACAACCCCGTCAGCCACCATTGCTGACAAAAGGGATTCGATGGCTCCTAAAAATGCAAGAGTAAAAGCAGGCTGTATGAGCAATTGTATTTTTTCCAAAGAAAAAGAGGGTAGTTGAGGCTTTGGAATAACAGTAGTAAGATTCTCATATTTCGAACCAATAGTGCTTACATCGAGTTCAAAATATGATACTGCAAATGTGGTCAAAATTATGGCCACAAGTGAGCCCGGTATTTTTTTTACCAGCCTTGGAACAAATATTATAAAGACTATTGTTATAACCCCTATTGCGAAAGAATGGATATTTATGCTTTGAATATTTTTGAAAAATTGCTGCCACTTACCAAAAAAATCGGGAGCGCTATCATCACCCGCTGCCAGGGTAATTCCAAAAAAATCATTCAACTGGGTAGTGAAAATTATAAGCGCAATTGCACTCATAAAACCTATAACGATTGGATACGGAATAAATCTGATTATGGCTCCCATTCTAAAAAGGCCCATCAGAACCAGTATAATTCCGGCCATAAAGGTGGCGATAAACAGCCCGTCAAGTCCATGCTGCTGAACAATGCTGTATATAACAACAATAAAAGCACCGGCCGGTCCGCCTATTTGAACCCTGCTGCCGCCCAAAAGAGATATAACAAAACCTCCGACTATTGCCGTTATCAATCCGCGATCAGGGGAAACCCCGGAGGCTATAGCGTAGGCCAGTGCTATCGGAAGTGCTACAATACCTACAATTAAGCCTGCATTCAGATCGGAGAAAAACTTTTCACGCTTATATCCCTTTAAAGAAGAAAAGATTTTAGGGTAAAATATCATCAAGGGAGAGTTAAAAAGGTTTCTAAACCATTCTTATAACAATATACCGGTTCACATCACACATTTCATTATTTAAAAATGCGTGCTTTACAGATCATCTTGATTTAAGCAGATAAAAGTTTGTTGACCGGCCGGGCGGTCTAAGCCATTCACTCCACAGATTCGTTATAATGACGGACAATTTCTTTTAACCTGGATTCAGTCATTCGCAAAATCCTGTTATCCTCAAAGTACTGTTGAATAATACTTTTGTCACTAAAAAAATCCCTTACATCACTCCTTCTAAGGTTTATCTTCTCAGCGGGACGATCCCCTTCTTTAACATAATAAATTTCCCTGACCCTGGCTTCTCCGCCACTTGTAGCATAATGATCAGCCTGCTGGGCGGCACCTGATAATTCAGGCTCCCTTCTGATCAGCAATTTCATATCTCCCTCTTCAATCATTTCGAAGTAACCGTGTTTTACTTCATTATTTTCACTTAAAAAAGTTGTATTAATAAACAATTTATCATTGATCTCCACAACTTTCACCTCATCCGGACTCAGTGCCGATACAACTTCGATCTGATCAGTATAAACATTGTAACGGTAAGCTTTGCCAGAAATTGAAGTGTCGTCCTGCAAAATTATCCGTCCCCTTTGCCAGTTGGAATTAAGCAAATAACTTGTACTGTTGGGATCGGAGAGCAAACTCTCCCACAAATTTACCTGAGCATTTACTCTGGAACCTGAGTTTACAGGGCCTTCGGAAGCATTAAGCATTATAGGCGCTATTAAAGCCCAAAAAAATAAAACTGTAATTTTCATAGTACTAATAATGTTAATTAAACTAATGTTCAATGAGTTATTATATAATTTCAATTAAGTTCATTATTAAGGCTTACAGGGGTTTATCTATGATAATTCGGCTTTATTAAATAATTTGATGTAGACTTTAGTATCTCCACCTATAAGTTCACCATACGAGCTGATACGGCTTAAAAAAAATTTAATCAAATTGCTTCTGATTAAACACAAAAATAATTTTTTTTTTAAAAAATGCCTTCAAAAAATCTCTCATGCATTATGAATGCGATCTTTCCAGCTGAAATCACCAAAGAGGGACAGTATAAATACCGATGAAACATAAAATATATAGACAAATTGTGCGGGTATAAACCACCAAATCAACTTTTTACTCCTGAAAAATTTAGTGGAAGATAAAAGAAAAGGAAAATCGATAATAGATTTAAAAAAAAATAATCCAAAAAACGCAATTTGATACTTAAAAATCCAAATTGAAAATTTAGCGCCGGGATTCACCCGGTTTTTGAACAAAGGCTACTCAATCGTGGCCAATTTGGTTTAACTCCACCCTTGAATACTTTGTATCCTTTGTCCA
>PWHJ01000090.1 GCA_003554865.1 Bacteroidota bacterium
TATAAAAATACTACAATTAATGAAATAGCCATAAGTTCCTTGCTTTTTCTTATAAAACCGCTGAAGAAAAGGAAAGAGGCATACCCGTAAACCAGTCCGCTCGCCCCTATATGGTAAGCTTCCCTGGCGCCGAACCAGACCCACAGTCCGGTGAAGAGCCATGTGAGGAATATAACTTTCCATGCCACTTCGCGGTAAAAGTAGAATATGGCTGTGCTGAGTAAAAAAAGCGGTCCGGAGTTAGCCGCAATATGGCCAATGGTGCTGTGTATGAGCGGGGCAAATATGATTCCCGGCAAACCTTTAACCTCCAGTGGGTATATGCCGAGATAAAATAGATCAATACCAAAAACCATTTCGCCCAGCTTAATCACCCATATGGTAATCAGCAAACATGCCGGGAAATAAAGGCTTGTTATGAATTTTCTCTTCTCTTCTTGCATCCCGGTAAGTTTTTCTTCTTTACCGGCCAAAGGTTTTTGTCCGCCTACTTCCTGTTATGGGGCTTAAATTTTGTCCATCCGTTTATAAAGGAGAGGGAAAGGAAAAAAACCATTATTATACCGGCAAAAAGTATTGACCACCATACACCCAGATTAAAGACAAGTATCGGTGCGGTTGCAGTTATCAGTCCACCGCCCAGAAACGGTTCATATAACATCTGCTTGAACCCGAAAGCCTGCGCGGTATCGGTTTTGTACTGAGGATCTACAAGGCGCAGCAGAAGCAGTCCCATTGCAGTCACACCGGTTTGCATACCGTACTCTGTAACACCCCTTTCAAGCCAGTTGTAGGGGAACATCCTGGGTGCAAGCACAGTAAGGCAGAAAAAGAGCCACAGTATGCCAACTATCATAAGCAGTATGAACGGCCAGAAATGTGCAATGAAAAGATCAAGCCTGATGGATGCTATTGCCGCCACAACCAGTATGTCAAGTGAAATGCCCAGGATGCGCTCAAAGCTTAGCCTGTCGAAATATTTGTTAACCTTCAGCGGCACCGATACGATCTGCACTATCATACCTCCCACCATAGCAAGCGGGAACAGGGGGAAGGCCTCCAGTGCCGGATGCAGGTTTTGTACTCCTGCAAGCAGAAGCCAGCCGATAAGAACTGCCACGGAGGTTATGGCAAAATGGAAGGCCAGCGGCTCTATCGATTCCGATGCAACGGTTGCAATTGATGTGGGGAAGCGCTTATCTTCATTTATCAGCCCCTGTTTTTTGTATTGGGGGATCCCTTTTTTTATGTCAAGCTGTGTGCAGAATCCCCTGCGGATAGCAATATTTATGTAAAATACGCCTCCGACAACGGCCATAAGGATACCCACAGTAGCTGACATCTGTGCCAGGGCCGATCCGGCGGGAAAACCGTGATCTATAAAAACTTGCCTCATTCCTGCCGCGGTTCCGTGTCCGCCTGCAAACCCTATTTCAAGTATGGTGCCGAAGATCGGTGGCACGCCAAAGACCGGTACAAGGAGTGCAGCGGTTAAAAGGAGCCCGAAAAAGTACTGGCCTGCTCCTGCGACGGCGCCCAGGCAAAGCTGACTGCCTCCCAGGGACCACAGCTTTTTTATCCCGGGGATGGCAACACCGAGGAAAAGTGTGGCAAAAACATAATTGATAAGAATTCCCGGAATTTCGCTCCATGTGTCATAGAGGAAATCGGGGAGAACATCCAGCAGAAAGGGGCCCAGTGCAAGTGCAAGAAACCCTCCTATAATTGAGGCAGGTAAAAATATATTCTGAAGAAGTTTTATGTTGGCCCTTAAAAACTTCCCGGCCAGCAAAAACAGGCCGATCAAGGAGACGCTGAAGAATACACCGGTTAGTCCTTCCATGGTATTGTAATTTTTTTGTCCTCAAAGAAAGGGATTTTTTTATAAAAGTCAAGGAGAAATCCTTTTTTATCAGTTTATGTTTTATATCAGCTCAATACCTTTCCCGCGGCACTCCTCCCGGATGTCGGCGGGCCAGATCCCGGCCTGTACCTCCCCGATATGTGCTTTCCTGAGCATGAACATGCAGATGCGCGACTGACCGATACCGCCGCCGGCAGACAACGGGAGCTTATCCTCGAGGAGCATTTTATGGAATGCCAGGGATTTGCGTTCCGGGCAGCCCGACAGGTCAAGCTGTCTTATAAGAGCCTTTTTGTCGACCCTTATGCCCATAGAGGATATTTCAAACGCCGATCCGGTAACCGGGTTCCACAAAATGATATCCCCGTTGAGCCCCCTGTGTTCGCCCTCACAAGCAGTACTCCAGTCATCGTAATCGGGAGCCCTTTTATCGTGGGGTAATCCGTTTTTCAGAGTGTGGCCTATACCGGTAATAAAAATGGCGCCGTACTTTCGGGCAGCTGCCTTTTCCCTTTCAGCCGGGGGGAGGTTGGGGTATTCATCCAGCAGCTCCTGTGAATGGATAAATTTGATCTCTTCGGGAAGAATGGGCTTGATTGATGGGTAGAGGCCACAAACAGTTGCTTCGGTTTTTTTCAGCGCCTCGTATATGTGCTCCACCTGTGATCTCAGGTAAGAGGGTGTGCGCTGGTGCGGAAGGATGCATTTTTCCCAGTCCCACTGGTCTACATAGACCGAGTGAATGGGACTTAGTATATCGTCGGGTCGCAGGGCCTTCATATCGGTCCATATCCCCCCGCCCGGCTCCATTGTGAGATCGGCCAGCCTGAGCCTTTTCCATTTTGCCAGCGACTGGACAATGCTTCCCTTCAGATCGTAGTTTTTGGTGTGAAAGGTTACAGGTTTTTCCCCTCCTCCAAGATCGTCGTTTATTCCCGTTCCCTCTTCCACTGCAAGGGGCGCGGTCACTTTCATAAGGTTCATCCTCTTTTCAAGCTGGGTGATAAAAGTTTCCCTGACAACCTCGATCGCCTTTTCGGTTGTCAGCTTGTCGAGCAGCGGGGTGTACCTTCCGTTGCCGCTATATGGCAGATCCTGAATTTTCCCCTGCCGGCAACTGCCCTCTTCTTTGAGTTTGTCTTCTTTTTTTCTGAAAATTGATAATTGTATCATGCGGTTTTTATGTTTTTGGTGTTTTAATTCGGTGTGTAATAAAAAAGCCCGCTTTGGCGGCGGGCTTAGGTTATGATAACAAAAGGATTTGCCTGCCGCCAGGGGGAGACTTATTATTGTTATTATTATTTGTGTTGATATTTTTGACTAACTCTTTCATTTTCAGTTTTTTAAATAAAAAAAGGCCTTCCCGTGGGGAAGGCCTGCATTTTTTTGGTTTGATTTGTTTCTTATTTGTTTTTTAAAATGGCAGCAACCCTCCCCTTTATGAACCGGTTATTGTTCATATTGTTATTGTTGTTAAAATTGGAGGTTATGTTGCTGCAATCGTACATAGTCATTGGTTTTTCAATACTTCAAAAATAAAAAAAAATATTGCAATAAAAATTATTGGTCAAAGAGTTTTTTTTGCCTCATCATGCAAATAATACCCGATATTATTTCTTCATCTGTGAGTCCCATACGGTTAAAGGAGATATCGGCCCATGTGTAGTCGGTGTTCCTTCCTTCAAAAGAGTTTCTGAAGCGCTCCCGCTTTTTGTCCATGTCGACAGCAAATTTCCGGGCATCTTTCATCGGCAGACCTGATCTCTGACTGATCATTATGGTGCGCCACTGCAGGGGAGCCTCGAGCTTGACGTGCAGTGACCTGAGAAAATCCTTGGTAAGAACACCCCCGGCCCTTCCCAGGATTATTACATTCCCTTCGGCTGAAATTGAGCGGATCACATCGGCAATGGTGTTTCGTATTTTTTTCTCGCTTTTGTAGTATTTACTGGCAAATGAGGCAAGCACATCGCCTATTATAGTTCTTTCCTGGTACCTGAATATATATTCTATTTCGGACGGCTTTACCTGAAGCTCTTTCGCCGCCTCCTCGAGGATCTCCTTGCTTATTATTTTCCACTTATTACCGTTACCTCCGTTTGTTGCGATCAGGTTTATTTCGTTATTCAGCTTTTCGGTAAATTTTGTGGCGTTACAGCCGCTCTCACGTGAAATTGTCAGAACCGGCCCGGGTTCCCTGGCGGGATCTGCTTTCTTGCCTTTACGCTCGTGAAGCCTATTGTTCAGGTAGGTAAACAGTATATCGGACATAAACAGAAATTCTATTGTTTGAATTGTTAAAAAGAGTTATACGCAAGCCGGCCTGTTAATGTTTTAAAATTTTGCAATAGAGATGCCGGTAAGGCGTTATTTAAAAAAAATTGTCAATATTTGCAACCGGAAATTTTTGGAAATTCCTTATAAGTCAGTTTAACGATAATCGGATAAGATATAATTGGTAATGAAGAGAAAAATTAAAAAGAATCCCTCTTTCAACTGGAGAGGTTATTTAACTGCTTTGCTTACAATTTTTGCATTTGCTGCCGCCTTGTCTTTGTACATGGGCTGGAGGATGTTTCTCAGACCCAATGTTGAAACTGACGGTGAGGAGTTTGTTCATTTTGAGATCCCAAGCGGCTCTTCATTTGAAGATTTGATGGAGCTACTGGAGGAGGAGGAAGTCCTCAGGGATGTTAAATCCTTCAGATGGGCTGCAGAAAGGAAAAACCTGCCCGCTCATATTCATCCCGGAAGGTACAGGCTGGAGAAGGGTATGGGCAATAACGCCATAGTCAACATGCTGCGCTCGGCGAGCCGGGAGACCGTAAGGGTTGTTTTCAATCAGACGCGGACACTTGAGCAGCTGGCTTCGGTTATATCCGGTCAGATCGAGGCTGATTCGGCCTCTCTTGCTGAAAAATTCAATGACAAGGAGCTAATAAGTGAACTGGGACACACCCCTGAAACCTTTCCGGCGATTTTTGTGCCAAACACATATGAGTTTTACTGGAACACAACGGCTGAGCAATTTATCAGAAGGATGAACCGTGAGTTTGACGGATTCTGGAATGAGCAAAGGGAGAAGCTGAGGGAGGAGACCGGCCTTTCAAGGGTGGAGGTTGTAACCCTGGCCTCGATCGTGGCTGAGGAAACGTTCAGGGTTGATGAGATGCCGGCCATTGCAGGTGTTTACATTAACCGCCTTGACAGGGGAATGCGCCTGCAGGCCGATCCTACTATAAAATACATTATAGAAGATTTTAGTATAGGAAGGGTTTTGACTGTGCATCTTAAGAAAGATTCTCCCTATAATACTTATATGTACGGCGGTCTCCCGCCGGGTCCCATAATCATCCCTTCTCTTAAGGCTATTGAAGCGGTTTTGGAATACGAGGAGCATGATTACCTTTATTTCAGTGCACGTGAGGATTTTTCCGGATATCACAGGTTTGCCCGCACCCTTGCCGAGCACAACAGGAATGCAAGACTTTACAGGGAGGCACTTGATGAAAGGGGTATCTTCAGATAAGCTATATTATAACAACTTCGGGCTCGAGTTTTAGTGAGAACTTTTGCTCAACTGAGCTGCTTATTTGCATGGCAAGGTCATATATTTGCCTGCCGCTTGCATTTCCGTGATTTACCAGAACCAGTGCCTGTTTAGAGTGCACCCCGGCGTCACCGCAGCGCCTGCCTTTCCACCCGCACTGTTCGATAAGCCATCCTGCGGCGATTTTAGTTTTACCTTTACCTGCCGGATAAACCGGCATCCGGGGGAAGCTTTTTTTTAAGGATTCTGCAAGAGAGCTGTCAACCACAGGGTTTTTAAAGAAGCTGCCGGCATTGCCCAGCTCACAGGGATCGGGCAACCTGGAGCGGCGGATGGAGATAACCGCTTCCCGCACGTTTTCAAGTGTCGGTCCTCCCGCCTTTTCAACCTCTTCCCTTAGGTTGCCGTAGGAGGTGTTGAACCGGGGCCTTTTTGACAGGTTGAAGATCACCCCTGTAACAACCGCCCTGTTTTTCATTTCCTCTTTGAAAATGCTGGTGCGGTAACCAAAGCGGCACTCTTCGGCCGGGATGCTTCTGTTTTGAAGGTTTTCTGTGTCAATATACCTTACACTTTCAATCACATCTTTTGCTTCCGCCCCGTAAGCACCTATATTCTGTATGGGGGCACACCCTGTTGAGCCGGGGATCAGTGAAAGGTTTTCTACCCCTGCGTATCCGTTGTTTACACACCACTGCACGAAACAGTCCCACTCCACCCCGGCACCGGCTTCAACACGGACAAAGTCTTCGTTTTCTTCAATTACCCTTATCCCTTCAATTGCCGGCTGCAAAACCAGTCCCTCGAAATCCCCTGTAAAAAGGATGTTACTTCCTTTGCCGATCAGAAGAAGCGGGTGGGGGGAGTATTTCCCTTTGCCGAAAAAATCCTTTGTCTCTTCCTCGCTTGCTGTTTTGGCAAAATAGCGGGCGGTGGCATCAATACCGAATGTGTTCAGATGCTTCAGGGAAAAATGCTCCTTAATTTCTGTCATACATTATTATGTTTTTTTCCGGCAAACTTCAACATGCTCTCTGATCGGTTACCGCAAATATAAAGCTATTGATTATTTTTACCTTTGCTTTGATCAACTAATTGGAATTTTTGTGAAAAAGGTAGGGAATGCCGGGGTTGAAGTTTGAAAATAGATTATTTTTTTATAATATGCAATGTTTAAAATTTAAGGAAATTTAATGAGGTGCTGTTTCGCATCAGGAGTGCTTCATGCTGTACCGCACGCGTTTAATGTACTTACTGCTAATAAACAATAAAAAGACTTAAAATTATGCAAAAAGAAAGAACCTCAATTATCCTTCTTCTGGTTTTTATTCTGGGAGGACTTTTCTCCTGTGCCCCGAGGGAGTATGCTGATGTTATCTACACAAACGGGGTGATCCATACCATGGATGAAGATAACCCGGAGGCTACGGCAATGGCTGTGCGCGGTGATAAGTTTATCTATGTGGGAAATGATGAAGATGTTTTGGAGTATGCAAACGATGATACGGAAATGGTAGACCTTGAGGAACAGGTGGTGCTGCCCGGGTTGACTGAAAGTCATATTCATTTTGAGAGCGTGGGGGAAAATATACTGGCCGCACCTGTTGATGTTTACTGGCTGCCCCTGGATGAGATGCAGGAGACAATTGCGGAGGCTGTTGCAGAGGCCGAGCCGGGTGAATGGATCGTGGCAAGAGGGTATAATGACGCCATATGGGATGTTGATGCTCACAGGAAATTCCTCGACGAGGTGAGCCCCGACAATCCTGTTAGCCTTCGCCGTTATTGCGGTCATGCCACCTTCGTAAACACAAAGGCGCTTGATATAGCCGGTGTTACTGAAGAAACCCAGGATCCAGATGCAGGGACAATTGTGCGTGATGAGCATGGGTTTCCAACCGGAGTACTGGTTTCTGCTGCCGGCAGACTGGTTACCCAACACATACCAGATGAGCCTGACCTTACCGAGGATGAAAAACTGGAGGCCCTTGCAATGGGAAGTGAGGCGGTTTTGTCCAAGGGAATTACAACTGTGCACGATGCTACAGGTTCCGGCATGAATACCGTTGAGAGGCGTAAGGAGGCGTATGAGAGAGGATTGCTTCAGGTAAGGGTGATGGATGCCAAAACTTATAATACTGCAATGGATATGGGTGAGCCTCTTGTGGGACTTTTCAATGACCGTTACACTGTCCGCTGGGTAAAAATGTTTGTTGACGGCTCGCTTGGTGGCAGAGGTGCTGCATTGCTGGAGGAGTACAGCGATATGCCCGGTGAGACGGGAGCTTTGCGGGAGCTTGGCCAGAATGAGGATGAGTATGCCGAAAGAGTCGCCGACCTCCTGGAGATCGGTTTTTCAACCCGTACCCATTCGATAGGCGACAGGGGTAACCGTGTAACGCTTAACGCATTTGAGCGGGCAATGGATAAGACAGGTATGAGTGGTGAGGAGGCGAGGCTTGTTGTAGAGCATGCCCAGGTGCTTCACCCGGACGATATTGAAAGGTTCGGTGAGCTGGATATTATTGCATCCATGCAGGCTATTCATTGCACTGAGGATATGCTGTTTGCAGAAGACAGGTTGGGTGAAAGGGCTCAATATGCTTATGCATGGAGAAGCCTGCTCGATAATGATGTAATTATTGCAGGTGGCTCGGATTACAGCGTTTCTCCCTACAATCCTTTTTACGGACTTTATGCAGCCGTTACCCGTAAGGACCGCGAGGGGAGCCCTTCGGGAGGATGGTATCCCGAGCAGACAATGACCAGGGAGGAGGCTTTGAAATCCTATACCGTATGGCCTGCATATGTCGAGTTTTCCGAAGATCTGAAAGGATCTGTAACTGCCGGCAAGCTGGCCGACTTTATAGTCATTGACAGGGACTATTTTACAATCCCCGAGGAGGAGATACATGAGATAAATGTATTGAAGACTGTCCTGGGTGGCGAAACAGTTTACAGAGGAGATTGATTTTTATATTTTCCCCCGTTCTTTAACTTTTGGGCGGATTTTTAAACAGTTGAACAATTATTAACCAAATTATGTGGAGAATGAAGATTAAAAAGTTATCGACAGTATTTTTTATTGCAATTTTAATTAAAATAGTTGCCGTATCGTCAGCTTATGGCTGCTTTGCAGTTGTGGTGGGCAAGGATGCCTCGGCCGACGGTTCGGTGCTTTTCGGGCATCTTGAGCAAAACGGTGGTATCAGGAATTTCAGCTACAGGCATGTTCCAAGGATGCAGCATGAACCCGGCAGTGAGGTTGAGCTCAGAAGGGGCGGAACATGGCCCCAGCCTGAGGAAACCTATGCCTATCTATGGGGAGGCAATACCGGTGTTGAGTTTGGCGACGGTTATTTTAACGAGCATGGTGTGGCTATTGCATCTGATGCATGTGCTACAAGAGAGGATTCTTATGATGAGCTGGTTGAGAGAGGCGACATAGTTGACGGCGGTATCGGCTATATGCTGAGGCGCATGGTTGCCCAAAGGGCAAAAACTGCAAAGGAAGGAGTTGAGGTTGCAACCGAGCTGCTCGATCATTTCGGATATGTTGGCTCGGGAAGGACCTACATTATTGCGGATGCCGATGAAGCCTGGCTGCTTGGCGTTGCAAGGGGCAAAAGCTGGATTGCACAGAGAGTGCCCGATGACGGTATTGTGTTGCTTCCCAATGTGCACATAATCGGTCCGGAAGCCGACATTGAATCCGATGATGTGATGGCCTCCGACGGACTTGTAGAGTATGCTATTTCAAGAGGGTGGTATGACCCGGACAGCGGTGAGCCTTTCAGCTTCAGGGAAGCTTTCAACAGGCCTGCCCGTGAGGGAAGCTTCATGGACGAGTATGGCGCCGATCCGAGACAATGGTTCAGTCAATCGCTCGTTCTCGGAGAGCTGATCGACCTGCCTGTTGAGGAGCAACTGCCTTTTGCGCTTAAGGTTGACAGGGAATTTACCGTTGAGGATGTTGCAAATATTATAAGAAGCCATGGTCATATTGAGGGACAGGAGCTTGATATTGACAAAGCTCACAAGCTGGGAATGCATGAGGATGGTACTCCCCATGATGATGACCGCAGCTCCGGGAATATTTGCAGTGGCCGCATTCAGGAGCTGGTTGTTTACCAGCTGAGGAACTGGATGCCAACCGATGTGGGATCAGTAGCATGGAGAACCTCTTCGGCACCCTGCGGGGCAGGCTTGGTTCCCTTTTACAACGGTATAACCGAAACCCCGGCTCCCTATTACAAGGATTATGACCTCGAGAAGATCCATTCACTGGATTTCCACTTTAATCCGCCCGAGGGATTTTTCGATCACGATCCTGAAAATGCCTTTGATGTGTTCACGGCCATGGAGAACCTCATTGACCTGAACTATAAGGAGAATGTGGAGATGGCAAGGGAGATATGGGATCCCTTTGAAGAGAAGCAGTTCAGAATGCAGCCTTCAATTGAAAAGGTTGCCCTTGAGCTGATGGAAGAAGACGAGGAACTGGCAAGGGAATTTTTGACCGAGTATTCCAGTTACCGTGCCATGAGGGCACTTGACAAGGCAAATGAGCTGGTTACGAGACTCAAGACCATTCACTGGGATAATTAAACCATACATTCACACAACCCTGGTATAGCTCAGGGAGAAATCACTGTGATAAAGACAAGAGACCGCCCCGGGAGGGGCGGTCTTTTTTGTGGTGCGCCGTGCATGGATGTTTAACTAGGCCCCCCTGCGTCCGGGTCAAAATATGTAACTCTATACCCGTGGCAAAATATGATACTCTTTGGCCGGGGCAAAATAGTAAACCCTATGGCCTGGAGCACAATATTAAAGTTTGCCTGCGGGAAAAATACCGAACTCTGTAGCCGGGGAAAATTATGATGAAATAAGAAATAAAAAGTGTCGTTAAAAAAATGATTTTTTATAAATTTGCAGATCAAATTTGAGGTTCCGTAGCTCAGCTGGATAGAGCAACAGCCTTCTAAGCTGTGGGTCCCAGGTTCGAGTCCTGGCGGAATCACTGAAACGATTAAATGCCCCTGAAAATCAGGGGCATTTTTTATAAGGGAATGCGAAAGCGATGTATTGCTACACCAGATCAGTGTTCCTTATTGATCAAATCTTATTTTGACAACTTATTTGTCTTTTCGCTTAATCTTTTATGCCGCCATACCTGGGAGATAATTAAAAAAACTATAACAACTGGTGTAATAAGCCGTATGTGATACCTGAAAAAGTTAAACAATTCATCTCCATCGGCACTTAATTTGACCATTAAAAAGGGTACTACTAAAATTAAAACTGCTGATGCAACAATCCATTCAATTATAATTTGTTTTTTCATGTTTATTAATTTTTAA
>PWHJ01000010.1 GCA_003554865.1 Bacteroidota bacterium
CATTGGATACCCTTGCATCATCCGGTGTGCGTATCGAACGGGTTCGCCCCCTTTCCCAGGGTATCAGCTCATAGCCAACTGATCCGCCTGTGGTAAACCTGCGGTGGCGGCTTGCTGCAGTATCAATTTCAATACCGCCAAGGTTTTGATAAGATTTTCCCATTCTTTCCATGGGAGTCAGACCGTCACTTATGGCGTTGAGAAAATAAGTCCGCTGGGGTCCAAGATTGTTCAGTGAAACGTTTTTATAACGCTCTGAGAGAACAAGATTTTTTATTTCCTCCGGGGGTTCCTGATAGCCCTGTTCGGTTAGCAACTCCTGTGAAAAAACACCGTTGCTTCCCGCAAACAGGAATAAAACCATAATTCCCCCAAATAACAATGCGTTTTTTTTCATTTTGTAAAAGGGTTTTGTGTTAATAAATCTATTAGGATTTCAATTGAACTGACAAAAGAACTTTTTTTTCAGGCCAGCGACCCAAATATAATAAAAACTGGAAGAAAACTGTTAATTTTTCCTAAACTTGTTTCGAAATGGGCTCAGGCGGCAACAAATACTGTGATGAATTTTTAAAATGGGCGCTGCCCAGAATGGACCTTTCCTGGAGTGGATACAGGAATGTAAGGGGACAGGTTTGCAAAAGAATAAAAAAAAGACTCTATGAGCTGAACCTTGTAAGTCTTGACCGTTACAGGGAATATCTGGAGTCTTCGCCCTCTGAGTGGCATGTTCTTGACAGTTTGGCACGTATTACCATCTCCAGGTTTTTCAGGGACAAAAAATTATGGGATGAACTGGGAGACAAGCATTTACCCCTTATGGCAAAAGAGGCCTTTCTTCAAAGCCGTCCGCTCAGGTGCTGGTCAGCCGGCTGTGCTTCCGGAGAGGAGCCTTACAGCCTGGCCATTTTGTGGAGGCATAAAATTTTGCCGCTTTATCCGGACCTTAAACTTGAGCTTATCGCCACCGATGCCGATCCTTACATGATCAAAAGAGCACGCGAGGCTTACTACAGTTCTGGCTCGCTGAAAGAAGTACCCTCCGGATGGCTCGGGAGAGCTTTTTACAGGGGAAATTCACATTACCGCCTAAAGGAGGAGTACATAGAAATGGTTAAATTTTTTGAGCAGGATATAAGGGAGCAGATGCCCGGCGAAGAGTTCGATCTGATCTTTTGCAAAAATCTTGTGGCCATGTATTTTAAAAAAGAGCTGGCCGTAAGTGTTTTCAAAAATATTAGCCGCAGGCTGAAAAAGGGTGGATTGCTCATCCTTGGCAACCATGAAGAGTTTCCCCTTGATGAGATAAAAGATATTAAAGAGCTAAACAGGGGGCTTAATTTGTATATAAAGCGATAGAAAAGAAGAGGCTCGCTTATGCTGCCCTTTATCTGAGAAAAAACATATTACAGGTAATAGTTCATTCGAATATCGATCCTGACAGTATCCTCCCCTTTGATGGTAAACTTAAAATCTTCAAAAGCCGGTTTTCTTAAAGCAGTGTGGTAGTAATCTGAAAACCCAAACCCTTCCTTGGGGATCCCCAGGAAGTTTGTATCCATCTCCCCGTTGTCATTCTCATCATCCAGTACAGATATCCCGTATGTACCAGGCTCCAGCTCAATGGTTGTATTCATGCTTCCGTTCTCCATTTTATCTTTTGAAAGCTTTATGTCAATAATTCCCTCCTCTCTCGCAAAACCTTCGTGGTCTGTAAAAACACCCACAAGTATATTTCCCTTGTCGCTTCTTATTTCGGTGATATTAATTTTTACCGTTGTTTTTTCTTCTCCCTGGGGTGAAAGGGTAAGCGACATAAAAATAATGCAAATAATTGCGGCGGCTGATGATTTCACGATTCTTTTCAGATGCATTTGCAGATTTTGTAAAAGATGAAATTGCCGGTAGTTGATTTGTCTTTTAAAATTATGCAAATTTTTATTGTAAAGATATATTTTATATCTCACATATCAACGATGAGGCAATACATATAAAAAGCGGGTAAAAATTTATAGCCGGTGAAGAACGCGCCGGAGGCCTCATACTGCAGTCACCATATTTCGTAAAACAGCATTCTGAAAGCCGGCTTTGAGATCGGCAAAAATCTCTTTCACAGTTGTGATCTTTTCGGCCATGTAGGCATTGCTTCCGGCAAATGCATAACCCCTTTCCATTTTACCTTTATAGGCATTGTAAAGAGCTGTTATAATGCAATACGGGCTGCTTGAAACCTCGCACGTTTTGATGCAATGGAAAGGGCATTTTACCGGCATTTTCAATCCCTGTTTTATCTTGTCGATAAAATTGTTCCTGATAGCCCTGCCGGGCATGCCGACCGGACTCTGGATTATTTCTATATCGCTTTCGCTTGCATTTATATAGGTTTGCTTAAATTCCATTGAGGCATCACACTCTTCGGTTGTGACAAATCTGGTTCCTATTTGTACACCTTTCGCCCCCTTTTTTATAATGTTGAAAATATCATGGCCTGTATAAATTCCACCTGCTGCAATCACCGGGATTTCCCTTTCGGATTTTTCCTCAAAAGGCCTTATTTCGTCAACAACCTGGGGAACAAGCTCTTCAAGAGAATAGTTTGAATCCTCAAGCTGATCTTTTTTGAAGCCCAGATGCCCACCGGCCTTTGGCCCTTCCAAAACTATGGCATCCGGAAGGTAGTTGTAAGCCGATTTCCACTTATTACATACCAGCTTTGCTGCTCTGGACGAAGAAACTATCGGCACAAGCTTGGTTTTGCTCTCTTTGGTTAAAAACCCTGGCAAATGCATCGGCAGTCCCGCACCGGCAAAAATAATATCAACTTTTTCAGATATAGCTGTTTTAACAAGGTCTTCAAAATTTGACATTGCCACCATTATATTAACCCCGATTATACCGTTTGTCTTCTCCCTTGCCTTTCTTATTTCCGTTTTCAATCCTTCGGTATTGGCTTCAAGGTAATTTAATTCCGGGTTGCGGTGTACAAAACCCAGTCCGGCCGCCGAAATAACGCCTACTCCACCCTGGTTGGCTACTGCAACGGCCAGTCCCGACAAAGATATACCTACACCCATTCCGCCTTGAATTACGGGAACCGTTATGGTTAACCCTCCGATCTTTAATTCTTTCATTAATAAACTCTCCTGAATAAATTTTATCGGGCAAATGTAGTGTTAATAATTTGAAATATGTAAATATTTCAATAAAATGTTGCTGATTTTCATAAAAAATATTTTGCCCTGTATTGTACTGCTTCATTATACGAAAAAAGCACCTTATTGAGAGGGAATAAAGAATTGAACCACATTATACTACTTAATCCGGGGGGAATTCAATAAAACCTTGATCTCAACTTATTGTAAGGTTTAAATATAAAACGCATAATATTGTTTTATATTTTACCCAGGGGCTTTTATCTGCAGGCAAATTTAAATATATAGGGGGTACCCGTTTGCAGTTTTTTCGTTGACTCGGCTTGATTTGTTGAAAAAATTAGAAAAGGGAGATAAGCATCACCCCCGCCAGCATAAGCACGGCTCCGAAAGCTCTTTGCGGCAGGCCCTTTTCCTTGAAGATCAGTGCGCCCATTATCACCACCATGAGCGCACTGGTACGCTTGATAGAAATAACGTAGGCCACAAGGGTCATTTGAATGGCAAGCATCTGAAAAATCAGCGTCAATGCAGTAAAAAATCCCACGGGAAACAGCTCCCTTGCTTTTGATTTGAGCTGTCCGATATCTTTTGATGCAAAGGTCAGGGCCACCGGTATCATTCCGATAAACAAGAAAGTGGAAATCGAGATAACCCAGAACACCGGACTTGAGTTTTGCACGCCCACTTTATCTACATTTGATGTGATGCTCCATAAAAAGGCCACCCCCAGCATGTACCTTGGTCCCCTGTCTTTTAGGAGAGCCCTGAAGGGAGCCAGAAATCCCCTTTTTATACTTTTGATATTAAGCATGTATGAGCCTGCAACGATGCAGAATATCCCTGCCAACCCGTAATAGCCCGGAAACTCTCCCACTATCAGCGGGGAGGTAACAAGCAGGAAAAGCGGAGTAAAGGTTACCATGGGCACGGTAACAGAAAGATCTGAATGTTGTATCGCTTTCAGGTAGAGGATTGTGACAAACACATTCATTGACCCCCCTACTATCAGTGCAGGCACAAAATTATCACCAAGCTCAGGTATATCGATGAAAAAAAGCACCGGCAAAAGCAAAGGCAAAGCAAAGAAGCGCATTGCCATGGCAACAATGAAGGGGTTGATGTTTCTCAGGTTGAATTTGCTGAAAACATCCTTCAGTGCCTCACACAATGCTGTTAATAAAGCCAGTACAAGCCAGTGCATATCAACAATTATTCCGCTTTAAAAAAAGCAAAGGTAAAATTAATCATACAGAGTTAACATATTTTCCTTTATCGGCCAGTAACCGAAATTTGATTTTTAAGGGGCGATAAACCAAAAAGGTAAAACAAAAAATTATATTTGTATTTCTCAACAATACTTGAAATGCAAACAGACTCATCAGAAAAAACTCCCTCAATTATAAAGGCCTCAGGTGAAAGAGAGCCCTTCTCAAGGGAAAAGCTTGCCGGTTCGCTGCGAAATGCAGGTGCCAATGAAAAGAACATATCCTATGTGCTTGAAAAGATAGATTCCTGGATTCGTGATGGTGTTACAACAAAAAAGCTTTACAACAAGGCTTTCGCACTGCTGCGCAGTCTGAGGCGGGCCGATGCCGCCCGTTACAGTTTGAAAAAAGCGATCATGGAGCTTGGCCCAACCGGCTATCCCTTTGAGCATTTGATTGGACAATTGCTGAGTCACCAGGGTTTCCGGGTTGAAGTAGGTCAGATGGTCCAGGGACAGTGCGTTGATCACGAGGTTGATGTGATTGCAACAGCAAACAACAAGCAATATTTTGTAGAGTGCAAATACTTTAACAGTCAGGGCAAGCAGGCCAATGTGCAGGTTCCCCTTTACATCCGCTCACGGGTTGACGATATAGTAAGAAAACGCGAGAGCCTTCCCGGTTTCAAAGACTATTCATTTTACGGATGGGTTATCACCAACACCCGTTTCACAGAGGATGCCGAAGTGTACGGCAAATGTGCCGGACTTACACTGATAGGCTGGGATTATCCCAAAGGCCACAGCCTGAAAGAGATGATCGAGCAAAATGGATTTTTTCCCGTAACCGTTCTGACCAACCTGACAAAGCAGCAAAAGCATACACTTTTGGAAAAAGGAATAGTCCTTTGCAGGCAGATAGACAGTAAACCCGGTTTACTCGATCAGCTTGACCTTAAGGAAGCCAAAAAAAGAAAAGTTACTGAAGAGATTGGCGACCTTTGCAGCAGGTAAGAATCTGAAGAAGGGCTGGGTGTGGGGAGGATGTTGAACAGGAAAGGACTGATTTTAAACAGGATGTCCTACTTGAGGTGAATCGGTTCAATCAGCAGGAGGAGCAGCTCATAACTGCCGCAAGAGCCGATACCATTGCACGCCAGGGATATGATATCTCACGTGAGCGCTTTATGATAGGCCAAGTTGATGTAATTGAACTCAATACTGCCCAAAGAGAAAGAGATGAGGCAAGGCGCGGCTATATACGGGCACTTCGCAACTTCTGGCAAATGTACTACAATGTCAGGGAACTGACTTTGTATGATTTCAAAAGGGAGGAGCCCATTGAAGAGGATTTTGACGAGCTTTTGCTTTAAATTGCTGAAAGAAAAGCTTCCTGCCTAATAAATTCTTTTAAAAAATCTTCATATATTTACTCTTGTTCGGGAAGATAAAAATATCGCATCATGAGAAAGATAATATTGAGCAAGGTTGATCACCTCAGGATACAAAAATGTATAAAAGATGCTATGTCAAGCGGGTCAATATCTGGTAATGAAGCGGAGCGTTTAACAAAGGAACTCGAGATTGCAAAGGTGGTTGAGCCGCAGGAGATCCCGCCCGATGTGGTAACGATGCACTCTGTTGTTAAGGTAAGTTTTTTGAATACAAAAAAACAGGTGCAGTTCCAGCTTGTATACCCGAGGGAGGCTGATATGAAATCGGGGAAGATATCGATCTTATC
This sequence comes from Bacteroidota bacterium, assembly GCA_003554865.1. Taxonomy (GTDB): domain Bacteria; phylum Bacteroidota; class Bacteroidia; order Bacteroidales; family PUMT01; genus PUMT01. The sequence goes on from PWHJ01000010.1 coordinate 6,101, forward strand.
GCCGGTTGCTACCGCCCTTATCGGCTACAGGAAAAACGATGAGCTTGAATGGATCGTGCCTGCGGGGGTAACAAAGATCAGAATAGATGAAATAGTTTACCAGCCCGAGGCGGCTGGCGATTACAACCTGTAAAGACCATGCAGCTGCAACCCAATGGGTAGTCTGAAAAATATATTTTTAAATTAAAATCTTTAAATGATGAGAAAATTTTTTGTAATACCCTTAGTTATTGCTGTTATTGCAGGTTGTGGTGAAGGCAGGGGCAGGTTTGGCGATACCGAGCCCAACAGCAGAATTGAAGATGCCAATGAGGTATCCTTTGGCGAGTCGTTTCTTGCAAAAATTTATCCTGAAGGTGACCGTGACTGGTACAAGGTTGAAGTGAGCGAACCGGGCTACATCAGAGTTCAGGCAAGTGATGTAACTGATGAGCTGGACCTTCAGGTAGCCTTCGCACTTTATCAGGAATGGGAGGCTAATACCGAACAGAGGCTAAGAAGCTGGAACCGTTTGCCTGATGCATTGCCGGTGCATGAGGAGGGGACCTATTATTTTGTTATGAGAGATGAGTGGGATAACAGTTACAGCGAAGAGCCCTTTCAGGTAAAAGTTGATTTTCTCGAGGAGTTTGACCCCTATGAGCCCAATGATGCGCCCGAAGATGCAAAACTGGTAGAGCCCGGCGAGGAGCTTGATTTTGCCATTTTTCCGTTGGGTGACCGGGATTGGTTTAAGGTAGATGTACCAGGACAGGGTTACCTGTCGGTTTCATCCAGAGGTGTGCCCTCGGGGGTTGATCTGCAGGTGAGGTTTGCGGTTTTTGATGAGTGGGCAAGTCCTCAGGTCAACCATCTGAGAAGCTGGGGCGATGTTCCAGATGCATGTTTCATTCCCGGTGAAGGTGAATACTATGTCGAGTTCCGCGATGAGTGGGATAACTCATATTCGCAGACCCCATTTATGGCAAAAATTGACTTTATCGGGGAGATGGATATTTATGAGCCCAATAATGAATTTACCGATGCTAAAGAGGTCATGGCAGGCGATACAATTAATATTGCCGTTTTCCCCAGAGGCGACAGGGATTTCTTTAAGATAAACACCACGCAGTCCAACACCCTCTCATTTCAGGCCAGGGATGTGCCCTCGGCTATTGATCCTCAGGTTGCCATATACACGGTTGACCCTGATGATATGAATAATCTGATATCACAAAGCGGCTGGGAAAAATTTCCCGCAGAATTTGTTGTGGAGCCAAACAGTGAATATTACTTCTGCATACGCGACGAATGGGATAATGCAAGTTCCCCCGAGCTTTTTACGGTAAGGATTGAATAGCAGTTAAGTTCCCTCATTCAATATCCGGGGTTTAACCGATAAATATTCGGCCGTAAAGCTTTTAGTAACTCTTTTTTAAACCGGACCTGTATTGCGGACTAAAACGGGGGCTTTTCCCGCTTATAGGTCATTTTGTTGCCGGATACTAAAAAATTGACCGTCAATACTGATGGTTATTGAATTTTTTTGCCGAAATTTGCACGTTGAATTTAATTCATAACTTAAACTGAAGGCTATGAGCACTAACTTAATAATACTGATTATCGCCGCCCTGGTTGTTCTGATCGTGATTTTTACCTACAACAGACTGGTAAAACTGAGGAATAACAGGGAAAAGGCTTTTGCCGACATTGATGTGCAGCTGAAGCAGCGTCATGATCTTATTCCCCAGCTTGTTGATGCCGTGAAGGGTTATATGGATCATGAAAGAGAGTTGTTAACCCAAATAACCGAGGCTCGCTCAAAGGCAATGAGTGCAGGCAACATCAATGACAGGATAGATGCCGAAAACCAGCTTTCAGGTGCACTGGCGGGACTGAGGGTTGCCGTTGAGGCTTACCCCGATCTGAAGGCCAATCAAAATTTCATGAACCTTCAGGAGGAGATTTCCGATGTTGAAAATAAGCTTGCAGCCTCCAGAAGGTACTTCAACTCCGCTACCAAAGAGTTTAACAGTGCCATACAGGTGTTCCCGGCAGTGCTTTTTGCAGGTATGTTTGGCTTCAGGCGCCAGCAGATGTTTGAAATATCCGCCGAGCAGAGAGAAGCGCATGAACGGGCACCTGAAATAAAATTTTGATAAACTATGAAGTACGTTGGTATACAAACCCAGGTATGGAACAACAACCTTAAGTCGACCATCCTCCTTTTAATGTTCCCGGTCGTTTTGCTGGGGCTTGCGTGGTTGTTTATATATTTTACAAGGCCGGAGCATCATACAATTGACGATGTACACTATACATTCGCCGGGGCTGTTCCCTGGATCATAGCCGGTGTGCTTATATGGTTCCTGATAGCATGGTATGCAAACACATCCATGATACGCATGGCAACCGGAGCGAAGCCGCTGGAGAGAAAAGAGAACAAAAGGGTTTACAATCTTGTTGAAAACCTCAGCATTGACGCCGGCATGAAAATGCCCAAGGTCAATATTATAGAGGATAATTCGCTTAACGCTTTTGCCAGCGGTATTAACCAAAAAACATACACCATCACCCTCACACGTGGCATAATTAACAAGCTCAACGATGAAGAGCTTGAAGGGGTGATAGCTCATGAGCTCAACCATATAAGGAACAGGGATGTGCGTTTGCTGATAGTATCCATAATATTTGTCGGGATATTTGCCGTGCTTGTGCAGGTGATACTGCGCTCCTTCATTTATTCCAGCATGATGAGGGGAAGGGGCGGCGGAGGTGGCGGCAGGAACCGCGGCCTTGTGATGCTTATTGCCCTTGCGCTTGCTATAGTAGGTTTTTTCATAACATCGCTTTTCAGGTTTGCTATTTCGCGCAAGCGTGAATATATGGCTGATGCGGGTGCTGCCCAGCTTACTAAAAGACCCGATGCCCTGGCATCGGCTTTGAGAAAAATATCACAAAAGCCCAAAGTTGAAGGAGTCACCAGGAAGGATGTCTCACAACTTTTTATTGAAAATCCTAAGGAGTCTCAAAAAGATCTCTTCTCATTTTTCAATGGACTGTTTGCCACGCATCCGCCCATTGAGAAGAGGATAGCTGTTTTAGAGCAGTTTTGATCAGATTTTTTCCATTTCCCTGAGCTTCCAGAAGCACCTTGCAGTTGCGGTAATATCACATGCTGCATTGTGAGCTTCTTCAAAATGGGTCCCGAAAAGTTTATAATGAAGCTCCGAAAGCTTCGGCCATTTGTATCCGTAGCGTCCGGGTAAGGCACAAAAGTCTATCGTGCTTTGCATCGTGCATATTTTTCTTTTTGAATATACACCGTTGCTTATGCCGTTGCGCAGGAATTCGGCGCCGATTATCTTCTCGTCAAAGGAAAAGTTGTGTGCAACAAGGTGGGTGGACTCCTCCATGAGCTCGCTGAATTCCTGAAGCACCTCCCTGACGGGATGCCCTTCACTAATTGCCCTTTCGGTTGTAATTCCGTGAACCTTTGATGCGCCCGGAGGTATGGTAAATCCTTCCGGCCTTATTATATAGTCACCCCCCGTTATTTTATTGCCGTCATTGTCATATAACAGGTACGCCAGCTGCACAAGCCGCGGCCAGTTGTCCAGGTCGGTAACCGGCGCTTTCCAGTTCCTTGGCAGCCCCGTCGTTTCAGTGTCAAAAAATAAATACATGATTAGCTGCAGATTTGTATTTGCATATCATCCGGCAATATAATTAAAAATTAGTTTTTTTTGAAAAACTACCGGGAGAGGCTTAAAGGGCTGATTAAAAAAATAAAAATTTAAGCAATCTGTTTTGATTTTTTTTGTAACTATGCTAAAGTGTAAATACCAGTTGAAAACTGTACCATTTTTTGGTTGAAAAGTATACCACTTATCGATCCTTATCTTCGCTCATTTATAATAAATGAAAGAAGATTAAAAAATGATATTGTTATGAAAAAACACCTGATTCTTGTTGTATCTGGCTTATTGGTGGTTTTAGGAGCATTTTTAAAAGTAATCTATGAGAGCGGTGTTTGCTTGATATCAATCGTACAAATATTAAACTAATAGACAATGAGTTATTATAGCGTGTTAATGAAGCTTATCTCTTTTGGCCGTATGTTCCTCCGGGTAGAGCGGTTTGTTGCCTCCCCGCTCCCCCACAGATCCGGACGAGCGCCGTTAACGCATCCGGTTCCTCGGTAATCAGTTTCGCAAAGACGGAGCATAAGAATTAGAAATAAA
>PWHJ01000238.1 GCA_003554865.1 Bacteroidota bacterium
ATGGACAAAGGATACAAAGTATTCAAGGGTGGAGTTAAACCAAATTGGCCACGATTGAGTAGCCTTTGTTCAAAGACCGGGTGAATCCCGGCGCTAAATTTTCAATTTGGATTTTTAAGTGTATTTTTTTTCCTTAATTTGCCTAACCGGTTTTGAGGATCATAACAAAAATGTACACAGATGACTGAACAAAAAATTCCCCATTCCTGGTCTATGGGAAAAGGAGGATTGCTTCCCAAAGAAGAGATGCTGGAGGTGACCCGCAAAGGCAGGCATCTTGTAATAGGATTGCCCAGGGAAATGCATGGAGATGAAAGCCGTTTGGGTCTTACACCCGAAGCTGTTGAGCTGCTTGTGAACAACAATCATGAGGTTATTGTTGAAAGCGGTGCGGGAAAGGGGGCTAACTACGAAGATACTGATTACAGCGAATGCGGCGGGTTTATTACAAATAACCATGATGAGGTTTTCAAGCGAAGCGATGTTGTACTGAAAATTGCCCCTCCCCTTGAAGAAGAGCTGCAGGCTATGAAAAGCGGCCAGCTACTGATCTCATCGATGCTTTACAGGCAGCAGGGTGCTGCTTTTTTCAGGTCACTTATGAAAAACAGGGCTACCTGTATATCCTTTGAGCTTCTCCAAAATAATGACAATACCTTTCCGGTGATACGCTCTATGAGTGAAATAGCCGGAAGTGCTTCTATTTTGATAGCAGCCGAGTATTTGTCCAACCAAAATAAAGGCAAAGGTATTATGGTGGGGGGAATAACAGGGATTACCCCTACCGAAGTTGTTATTCTGGGAGCAGGCACCGCTGCTGAGTTTGCAGTTCGTGCCGCTTTAGGGATGGGAGCCTTTGTAAAGGTTTTCGATCATTCGGTTGATCGCCTCAGGAATCTGCAAAATATTATAGGCCATCGTCTTTACACCTCAGTTTTTCATCCCAGGGTAATGAGAAAGGCTCTGAAGTCTGCCGATGTTCTCATAGATGCAATAGAGGTGAACAATGAAAGATCGGTATACTATATTACCGAGGAGATGGTAAAAGAAATGAAAAACGGTTCAGTGATTGTGGATCTTAGTATTGATCAGGGTGGATGTATTGAGACTTCCGAACCCCGGAGCCACAGTTCACCGGTTTTTGTAAAACATGGGGTAATTCATTATGGTGTGCCAAATATACCCTCCAGGGTAGCCAGGACAGCTTCAATTGCACTCAGTAATATTTTCGCTCCCCTTTTGCTTGCAATTGGTGAATCGGGAGGGATAAAGCAATTAATTATGGATAATATGGGCCTGCGGAAAAGCATTTATATTTACAACGGCCTTCTTACCAACTCTTCCATTGGTAATTTTTTTGATATCCCTTCGAGGGATATAGACTTGCTTCTTGCCGCATTCTGAAATTCTCTGCATTATCATGCGAAGTTAAGGTTCTGTTTTTAAAAATGTTACTGCTGCGGGTCCGGCCAAACTGGTCGTTAATTGATCTATTTTTGGCCGTGAACTTTTATCTTTTAAGATAATTGCTTTTACCTTTGCGCTCACTTAATATTATCCTGAAGTAATAATGACATTTTTCTACCGCTTATTTATAGCTCTTTTTCGTTTTGCTCTCATCGGAGCATCTTTGTTTAACGTCAAAGCGCGTCTATGGGTAAAGGGCAGAAAGCGGCTCATGGAAAGAATAGAGAGCTGCAGGCTCGGTGATAAAAAAATTATTTGGATTCATTGCTCCTCACTGGGGGAGTTTGAACAGGGCAGACCAGTTATAGAGGATGTAAAAAAAAGAAGGAAAGATTATGAAGTTTTGCTGACATTTTTTTCTCCCTCGGGTTACGAGGTAAGGAAAAATTACCCTTTGGCCGATTATGTTTATTATCTTCCCCTTGATTCGGAATCTTCCGCCAAAAGGTTCATTGATCATTTCAAACCTGATGTGGCAGTATTTGTTAAATATGAATTCTGGTACTTTTTCATTCGTGAGCTTTATTCGAGAAATATTCCGGTTTACCTTGTTTCTGCAGTTTTCAGACCATCCCAGGTTTTTTTCAGGAGCTGGGGAGGTTGGTTTCGCAATATACTGAAGATGTTTACACATTTGTTCGTACAAAATACAGCATCTGAAAAGCTGTTAAAAGACAAGGGCATTGAAAGGGTAACCGTTTGCGGCGATACTCGTTTTGACAGGGTTAGTGCCATAGCGTCTAAGTCTGAGGAGATCCCCCTTGCCAGGGCTTTTTCAGCCGGCAAAAATGTTCTGGTGGCAGGCAGTACGTGGCGCGCTGACGAGGAGATGCTTGTCGGGTATATTAATAATTCGGATGATGAAACCGGATTTATTATTGCCCCTCACGAAACGAGTGCTGAAAATATTGAAAGAATTGAAAAAAGGCTAAAGAAACCTTTTGCAAGGTTTAGCCATGCGCGGAAAGATACAGCAAAGAGCTATAGTGTACTTATAGTTGACAGTGTAGGCATGCTCTCCTTCCTTTATAAGTATGGCCAGGTTGCCTACGTGGGTGGAGGTTTCGGCATAGGAATCCACAATATTCTTGAAGCTGCCGTTTATGGAATGCCTGTTATATTCGGACCATCCTACGGGAAGTTTGCAGAAGCTGTTGAACTTGCCAGGCTGGGAGGAGCTTTCCCGGTAAATAATTCCGCAGAGCTGAAAAGTTTGCTTGATAAATTTTTCAGTGACAGAACTGCCTTAAATAAGGCTTCTGAAATATCAAGGTCCTTCGTTCAGTCCGGGGAAGGAGCTACAAAAATTATCACAGATACCATATTTCCCGATTCCGGCACCTAACTTGTTTTTAACAATTTGCTGTTAATAAATAGGGGCGAAAATTGAAGCTTAAATTTATTTCATTATTTAACTTTGATAACGGAATGCAACAAAATACCGCACTTATAATTTTCGTAATTATACCACGTTTTAAAATTCTTAGATAATGCATACAGGGGAAATGACAGTCAATAAAAAGACATCGCAAACCGGAGAGAGAAAAAGGCCTCAGGTTGAGCCGAGGTGTTACACCGAAAATGAGGTTTTTGAGAAAACCTGCGCGTATTTCGGCGGGGATGAGCTTGCCGCAAGGGTTTGGTTGTCAAAATATTCTTTGAAGGATTCAAAGGGGAATATTTACGAACTGACCCCTGATGATATGCATCGCCGTATTGCCTCTGAAATAGCGCGCATTGAAAGAAAATACCCGAATCCTCTCGATGAGGATGATATTTACGGGCTGCTGAAGGATTTTAAGTATATAATCCCCCAGGGAGGCCCCATGACAGGGATAGGAAATGAATTTCAGATAGCTTCCCTGTCAAATTGTTTCGTTATAGGAAGTGATAAGCCGGCCGATTCCTACGGTGGTATATTGAAGATCGACGAGGAGCAGGTTCAGCTTATGAAACGTCGTGGCGGAGTGGGGCACGATTTGTCTCATATAAGACCTTCCGGAAGCCAGGTCCTGAACAGTGCACTTACTTCCACGGGTGTGGTCCCTTTTATGGAGCGCTACTCCAACTCTACGCGTGAGGTTGCCCAGGACGGAAGGCGCGGAGCCCTTATGCTGACTATATCTGTAAAACATCCCGATGCAGGAGATTTTATCGATGCCAAAATGAAACCCGGCAAAGTGACCGGAGCAAATGTTTCGGTCAAGATTGATAATGATTTTATGAGGGCGGTACGTGAGAACAAAACATATTTACAAAAGTTTCCTGTAGATTCGGATAATCCCAGGGTAACAAAAGAAATTGACGCACGCAAGCTTTGGTCAAAAATTGTTCATAACGCATGGAAATCTGCCGAACCGGGGATTCTGTTCTGGGATACCGTGATCGGCGAGTCTGTTCCCGATTGTTATGCCGATCTGGGCTACATGACCGTTTCCACCAACCCGTGCGGGGAAATTCCTCTTTGTCCCTACGACAGTTGCAGGTTGCTGGCAATTAATCTTTACAGCTATGTTGAAGAACCTTTCACTGAAAATGCAAGATTCAACTTCGAGCTGTTCAGGGAACATGTAGGTTATGCACAAAGAATAATGGATGATATAATTGACCTGGAAATTGAAAAGATAGATGCCATACTGGAAAAAGTGACCTCAGATCCTGAGGAACAGGAAATTAAACGTGTCGAGCGGGAGCTTTGGGAAAAAATAAGATCCAAGACCGAAAGGGCGAGGAGGACCGGTGTGGGAATAACGGGTGAGGGAGATATGCTTGCTGCTCTTAACCTGACCTATGGCACTGAAAATGCTGTTGATTTTTCTGAAGAGATCCATAAAATTACTGCACTTGAGGCGTACCGCTCTTCTGTGAATATGGCAAGAGAACGCGGCCCCTTCCCCGTTTTTGAAGCCAGCCGTGAAGAAAACAATCCCTTTATTTTAAGGCTGAAAGATGAGGATGAGAAGCTTTACAACGATATGATGCGCTACGGGCGCCGCAATATTGCATTGCTTACTGTAGCGCCCACCGGTACTACGAGTCTTATGACACAAACAACCTCAGGAATTGAGCCTGTATTTATGCCCGTTTATAAGCGCCGCAGAAAGGTAAACCCCGGTGACAAAAATGCAAATATCACTTTTACAGATGAGGTCGGTGATTCATGGGAAGAGTACAATGTGTTTCACCATAAATTTATTGCCTGGCTAGAGGTGAACGGTTACGATGTTGATGAGGTTAAAACTTACGGTGACGAGGCGATAGGTGAGCTGATAGGCAAGTCGCCCTATCACAAGGCTGCATCAAATGATGTTGACTGGGTGAGCAAGGTGAAAATGCAGGGTAGGATACAAAAATGGGTTGACCATTCAATAAGTGTTACGGTTAACCTGCCTTCAAAAGTTAAAGAAGAAGTAGTCGAAGAGCTTTATATTACCGCCTGGGAAAGCGGTTGTAAGGGAGTAACGGTCTACCGGGAGGGATCCCGTTCCGGTGTTCTGCTTTCGGCTCAAGAGGGAGCCTCCTCTCTCACACCCAAAAAACGCCCCAAAATACTTGAAGCCGACGTAGTGCGCTTTATGAATAATGACGAAAAATGGATAGCTTTTGTCGGCAAGCTTGACGGACGGCCATATGAGATATTCACCGGAAGGGAGGAAGATGATGTTTTGCCGGTGCCCAAAACCATTAAAAAAGGTTTTATTATAAAGAACCATCTGGAAGACGGTTCTAAACGCTACGATTTTCAATATATTGACAAGCACGGCTACAGAAACACTTTTGAGGGGTTGTCTCGTCTGTTTGATCCTCAGTTCTGGAATTATGCTAAGCTTATTTCCGGTGTTCTCCGCTATGGAATGCCTATACCCGATGCTGTAAACCTGGTTTCCTCACTTCAGCTTGACAGTGAAAATATAAATACCTGGAAAAAGGGTGTGGAAAGAACGCTAAAGCAATATATCCCAAACGGCACAAAACCCAAGAAAGGAACAGCCTGTGAAGAGTGCGGCTCGGATTCGCTTATTTATCAGGAGGGTTGTCTTACATGCCAGAATTGCGGAAATTCCAAGTGCGGGTAGACCAAACATGTGAACAGGGCTTTGAGGGGAATGCAATTAAAAAAGGGGCTGTTTTAGCCCCTTACATTAAATACCCTGAAAAGACAAATCCGGCATTTTATTTAATCAGGTACAAGTCTTTTCCCACCTTTATGAATGCATCTATGCATTTGTCAATATGCTCCTTTTCGTGAGCTGCGGAAATCTGCACCCTGATACGGGCTTCTCCCTTGGGAACCACCGGGTAGTAAAATCCTATTACATAGATCCCTTCCTCCAGCATTCTGGCTGCAAAATCCTGTGAGAGTTTTGCGTCGCAGAGCATAACTGCAATGATAGCCGACTGGGTGGGCTTAATGTCAAAACCGGCATTTTTCATTTTGTCCATGAAATACCTGGTGTTGTCGTGAAGCTTATCCTGGAGCTCATGAGTCTCGGCCATCATGTCGAACATTTTTATGCCTGCATTGACAACTGCCGGAGGCAGAGAATTGGAAAAGAGATAAGGACGGGACCTCTGGCGAAGCAACTCTATAATTTCTTTTTTTCCGGTGGTAAAACCGCCTATGGCTCCGCCGAAGGATTTGCCAAGTGTACCTGTTATGATCTCAACTTTTCCCCTGATGTCAAAGAGTTCAGTAATTCCGCGCCCTGTTTTACCTACAACACCTGCAGAGTGAGCCTCGTCGATCATGACCAGCGCGTCGTATTTTTCGGCAAGCTCCAGTATCTTGTCCATGGGAGCCACATTTCCGTCCATTGAGAAAACCGCATCGGTTACTATTACCCGGAAACGCTGATCCTGCGCTATTTTCAGTTTTTCTTCCAGGTCTGCCATATCCGCATTTTTGTAGCGGTACCTTTGGGCTTTGCAAAGCCTTACCCCGTCAATTATGGAAGCATGATTGAGCGAATCGGAAATTATGGCGTCTTCACTGGTAAGAAGGGGCTCAAACACACCTCCGTTGGCATCGAAGCAGGCGGCATAGAGTATCGAGTCTTCAGTTCCGAAAAATTCAGCTATCTTTTTTTCGAGTTTTTTGTGCAAATCCTGTGTGCCGCATATAAAGCGTACTGAAGACAATCCGTAACCGCGTGTATCAAGCCCTTCTTTTGCAGCCTCTATCAGGCTGGGATGGTTTGAAAGACCCAGGTAATTGTTGGCACAAAAATTTAATACTTTTTCGCCGGTGTCCAGCTCAATTTCAGCACCCTGAGGAGAGGTAATTATACGTTCCTCCTTGAACAGTCCTGCTTCCTTGATGCTTTCAAGTTCCTTCTGAAGATGTTTCTGTATTTTTCCGTACATAGGTTTTGATGATTTTTAGGTTATCGGTATGAATTTTTGTAATTTATTTTCTCGTGGAGTTACAATAATTTTTCAAGGAATTTACAAATATAATATTTTTGTCTGCTAATCCATACTTTTTAACTGTAAGCAAGTTTGTTACTGTAATTCATTTTTGAGATATTGCGAAAAATTGCTGAAACACTATCCACAGGTGAGCCGGAATATTGCTTTTAGAATAGTTCCTGAATTTTGTCCTGACCGAAAATCAGGATTTTTCTCATAATTTAGCCGCAATTTTTTATATATTTTTGAGAGCTAAAAAAATAAAATCGCTTTTTAACATAAATCCAAAAATTCCACTTTAAAATGAAGAAAATCTTAGTAATCGGTTCAGCTGGTCAGATAGGTTCGGAGCTGACCCTTTCCCTTCGCGAAATTTATGGCGGGGAAAATGTTATTGCCGGAATAAGAAAAACCAAACCTTCCGAAAAACTTGCAGAAACGGGCCCGGTTGAAGTCGTTGACGCCCTTGAGAGAGAAAATTTCGTTTCAGTTGTGAAAAAACATAATGTGGATGCTATTGTAAATATGGCTGCAATTCTCTCGGCAACAGGTGAAAAAAACCCAATGCTGGCATGGGATGTGAATATGAACGGTTTGATAAATGTGCTTGAAGTAGCAAGGGAGTTCAATATGAAGCAGGTGTTGGTGCCAAGTTCAATTGCCGTGTTCGGTCCATCCACTCCGGCTGACAATACTCCCCAGGAAACAGTTCTCAAACCAACAACCATGTACGGTGTTACAAAGGTTGCCGGCGAACTGCTGGGAGATTATTACGTTAAGCGATACGGTCTTGATGTTCGGGGATTGCGTTATCCCGGCATTATCAGTAATGAGACACTTCCCGGCGGGGGAACAACAGATTATGCTGTTGCCATTTACTATGAAGCAGTCAAGAATAAAAAATACACTTGTTTTGTCAGGGAAGACACACGCCTGCCCATGATGTACATGCCCGATTGCCTTAAGGCCACAATTGATCTGATGCAGGCAGATTTTTCACAACTTAAGCATCACAGTGATTTCAATGTGGGTGCTTTGAGTTTCAGTGTTGGCGAACTTGCAGAGTCGATAAAAAAACATATTCCTGAATTTGAAATCTCCTATGAGCCGGATTATCGTCAGGAAATTGCCGATTCATGGCCAAATTCAATAGACGATAGCGCAGCGCGTGAAGAGTGGGGGTGGAAGCACGAATATGACCTGGATGCAATGACAAGCGATATGCTCAAGGTGATCGGTGAAAAGCATGAAAAAGGATTGATATAAAAATTTTTCTCACATGGCTAATAAAAAGGTGAGGGGGCGTTTTGCACCCAGTCCCACAGGCCCCCTGCACATGGGAGGTGTCCGCACAGCTTTGTTTAATTACTTGTTTGCACGAAAAAACAATGGCATCTTTATTTTACGAGTTGAAGATACCGACAGGGATCGTTGTGTGCAGGGAGCAGAGGAATATATTACCGAGTCTTTAAAATGGTGCGGTATAGAAATAGATGAGGGAGTGCCTGTGGGAGGCCCCTTTGAGCCATACCGCCAGTCGGAAAGGGGAGAGATCTACAGGGAATATGCTATGCAACTGATCGAAAGTGGTCATGCCTATTACGCTTTTGACACCTCTGAAGAGCTTGAGCAACTGCGAAATGAATACGAGAGGGACAAAAAAGGAGCATTTCAGTATGATGCCGCCACCAGGAAAAACCTCTCAAATTCTTTGACTCTTTCCGAAGGGGAGGTCAAATGCAGACTTACAAGCGGAGAACCTTTTGTTATAAGGTTTAAAATGCCGGAAAATGAAAATGTTGTTTTCACCGATAAGATCCGCGGAAAAATGGAGGTTAATACCTCTACCCTTGATGACAAGGTATTGTTCAAATCCGATGGTATGCCCACTTACCATCTGGCAAATGTTGTGGATGACCATCTTATGAAGATCTCCCATGTTATCAGGGGTGAGGAGTGGTTGCCCTCTCTGCCTCTTCACATATTGCTTTACCGCAGTTTGGGGTGGGGATCACAGATGCCCGAATTTGCACATCTTTCCCTTCTGTTAAAACCCGAAGGTCAGGGAAAATTAAGCAAGCGTGACGGCGAAAGGCTTGGTTTCCCTGTATTTCCTCTTGAATGGAAGGATCCCGATACCGGGGAGTTATACGCTGGCTACCGTGAGGAGGGATTTTTTCCCGAAGCTTTTGTCAATATATTGGCAATGCTGGGATGGAATCCCGGTACCGACAGGGAAATATTTTCAATGCAGGAGCTTATAGAAGAGTTCTCTCTTGAAAGGGTTATTAAATCGGGAGCACGTTTTGACCCTGAAAAAGCCCGGTGGTATAACCACAAGCATCTTATGATGAAGCCTGATCGGGAGCTGGCAGAGCTTTATATGGATGTGCTTAAGGAAAAAAGGATAGAAGTTTCCCTTGAGAAGGCCCAAAATATAGTGAAGCTGATAAAGGAAAGGGTCAGCTTTGTTCATGAGTTGTGGGTTGAGTCTTATTTCTTTTTTGTGCGTCCCGAAAATTATGACCCGAAGGTTGTGAAAAAAAAGTGGAAGGAGGATACTCCATCTCTTCTTCGCCAGGTAGCTGATGTTTTGAGCGGCGTTGAGCCTTTTGAGGCTTCCGTGGCCGAAACGGCTGTCAAATCATATATTGAACAAAACGATGTGGGTAAGGGAAGGGTTATGATCCCCCTGCGGCTTGCACTTGTGGGTGAAAGCAAGGGCCCCGACCTGTTTACTATAGCAGAGCTTCTGGGAAAACAGGAAACTCTGGCAAGAATAGAAGAGGCGGTAAAAAAACTGGGGTGATATCAGGGTTACTCTTTCCAGGGCTTGAGTTTGCCGGGGGAATGTGCATGGATAAGTGCTCTGGCCAGTACAAGTGAGGCGTCAATCAGGGGCATCCCCTTGTAAGATTTGTCACTGAAGGCGAGGGGCAGCTCTGTGCAGCCCAGCACAATTGCCCCGGCCCCTTTTTCTTTGAGCCAGCCGGCTGCATCGGTAAGCAAATGCCTTGATTTTTCAGATACCGTACCGCCCAGTGTTTTAATTCCGTATTCGGGATGATAGATCGAATTGTGTACTTTTGTTTGCTCCTCGGGAGAAACATTAACGGTTTCAAGGCCAAAACCTTCTATTCTGGAGTATTGATTAGTTTTGTAAGTTCCGCTTGTGCCCAGTATTCCCACTTTTTCTACCGCCGGGTAATGATGTTTTATGAATTTGCCCACCTCATCTATAATATGCAGCAGCCATATTGATGAGTTGTTTTTTGAAAGCTCCCCTGTAATTACGTCGAATATTTGCGGAGCATGTGCTGAATTGCACGCCAAACAGGCTATGCCGGCACCGGCCGATTCCAGTTTCAACAAAATTTTTGCAATGTTGTAGGCAGGGTTTTCACTGATTCTGCCCATAATGTATTCCGTGCGGTCGCCTATTATCTCTGGTTCGGAATATAGGATCTGTGGCAGGTGTTCCTGGTCTTTCGATGCAATTGTCTGATCCACTATTTTGTAGGAAATGTCAATTCCGGCACTCGGGCCCATACCTCCAACAATTCCTATCAATTTTTTTTCAGAGGCCATTTCAATTATTTTTGGTGAATAAATTTTTGAGGCCGGTAAACTACAAAGAAAAAATAAAAGAGACAAAAACGGCCGGTATAATTCCCGTTTGTGTCATGTTTGATCAGGCAGAGAGATAACGGTTGTTGTTTACAAAATCTTCCCACTGCCTGAAAAGATTTTCCATCATAACCCTTGGAACTTTTGTTTGCCCCCCTTTCTTATTAAGAACTTCCGCCCAGTCGTAAAATATCTTGACGGGAATGATTTTAACTTCCACATCTTTGAGTGCCTTGGTGCGGGCAACCTTGTAATTTTTGTTCATCTCCTGCAGCATTTTGTCCAGTTGGCTTGCCACCTCTTTTTCCTCAATATTCAAAACATCTTTGCATCCAAGGTACCAGCGGTGGATATATCCCTCATTACATCTTACGGCGCTGACTGTGAATTCCTGTATATTTGTTCCGTAGTTGGACTCCAGTTTTTCCAATGCTTTGACCATTTGAATTTCTGAAAGCTGTGACCCCACGATGTTCAAAAAATATTTTGTCCTGCCTGTCAGCTTTATTTCAGCCTTTTCCTTGTCGGTGAATTTTACCGTGTCGCCTATCATGTAACGCCATGCCCCCGATACGGTACTTATGATAAGAACATAGTCAACTTCTTCTTCAACTTCCTCGATTGTAACTGATTTTGCCCCGGGGGAAACGTTCCCGTCCTCGGTTATATTTTCAGGGATAAGCCTGACAAATTCAAAATATATTCCGTTGTCAACAAGGAGGGTCATTGCGTCTGTTTCCTTTCTCAGTTGCGTGGCAATATACCCTTCCGAGGCAAGGTATGTATCAAGAACAGTTATCGGTCTGCCCGTTATCTGACTGAAACTTTTTTTGTAAGGTTCAAAAGCTACTCCCCCCGAGGTATAAACTTCCAGATTGGGCCATATTTCATGAATATTATTTAAGTTGTGATAATCTATTATTCTTTTAAGCATAAGCTCAATCCATGAGGGTATGCCCGATAATCCGCCTATATCCCATTCAGGGGCTTTAATGGCTATCTGCCTTACTCTTTCATCCCAGTCATTTATTGAGGAAATTTCAGGCCCCGGCTTGCAGTAGCGCCTGAACCAGAACGGTATATTATATGCACCGATACCGCTTATCTCCCCCTCGAGGTGTCCGTTAACTTCTTTTAAGTCTGTGCTGCTTCCCAGCATAAGGACCTCTTTTTCAAAAAAAGAGGGAGGGAGGTTAAATTCGGCCAGGCTTAATACCTTACGGATGCCTGCATTTCTTATGGAGGTGAGCATTTCATCTGTGACCGGGATATATTTTGTGTTGCTCGTGGTGCCGCTGCTGAGTGCAAAAAATCCCGGCTTACCGGGCCATGTTATGTTCTCTTCTCCGTGGAACACATTTTCCCACCACCGGCTGTAAATTTTATCATAATCGTAATAGGGAACCGATGATGCAAAAGCTGCTTGCTTATTTTCATCCGAGAGTATTTCCTTAAAATTGTGTGCTTTGCCAAATGAAGTGTTTTTGGCCTTGTTCAGCAGATCGGCAAGCACCTGCCGTTGTGCCTCTGCAGGGTTGGGATTGGTTTTTATATTATTTGACAGCTCAAGTGTTTTTTTAATTATTTCTCCAAGGATAGTCATAACTCTCTGCCGGTTATTCTGTGAAATATTACTATTAAGTCAAACGCAAATTTCAGAAAATTATTTAATTGCGGGGATCATTAATTTTGTTGCTGCTTGATACCCCCACCGTTTGGAACCCCATGTTTGTTCATCATATTTTTTCTGCCAAAGGCTGATGGGGGTTCAAACAGGAGTCAATCCCAGAATTTATGGAAATGGTGAACGGGTCCGCTGCCACGACCCGTTTTGTACCCGGCTCCTTTTTCAATTGCCCTGTGGGTATATTCAATTGCAGTTTTTACCGCTTTTACTATTGTATCGCCGTGGGCAAGGCAGGCTGCAATTGCAGAAGAAAGGGTGCATCCGGTACCGTGTGTATTTGTAGTATTTATCCGTTTGTTGGATATTTCTGTATATTCATTTGTTTCGGGGATAAACAGTATATCGCTGAGATCTTTGTTCTCGTCAAAATGACCGGATTTGAGAAGAATTGCGCTGGCACCGGTAGTGGAAAGTTCTACGGCAGCTTTTATGAATTCTTCTTTGCTTTGAATTTTCCTGTCAAGTATTATTTCAGCTTCAAAAATATTTGGTGTAATAACAGTGGCTGCAGGCAAAAGTTTTTGGGTGAGTGTAGAAATTGCTTCATCGCGTAAAAGTTTGTCACCTGAAGCGGCTGTCATTACAGGATCTACAACTATATTTTTCAGCTTGTATTTTTTAACCATTGCAACCACAGTTTTAATGGTTTCACAGTTGTGCAGCATCCCGATCTTTAACGCGTCTGTTCCAATATCCTCAATTACTGCACTGATCTGTTTTTCAATTATACTAGAAGGCACAGGGTGGATCTCTTCCACGCCTTTTGTGTTTTGGGCTGTTATCGCGGTAATGGCCGTCATTCCGTATACCCCGTTAGCTGAAAAAGTTTTAAGATCGGCCTGTATACCTGCACCCCCACCGCTGTCGGATCCGGCAACGGTCAATGCTTTCTTAAAGTGCCTGTACATGATCAATTTTTTTATTTCAATTTTACCTGCTCAATTAATTTTTGTGCTTCTTTTTCAGGATCCTCAGCCGAGCAAAGAGCTGAGACAACCGCTATACCACTTGCTCCGGCTTTAATAACAGCTGCAGCATTGTGCTCTTTTATACTGCCGATTCCAACGACAGGGTGACGGGATATTTCGCTTATCCTTCTTACCCCTTCAAGTCCCAATCCGCTTGTCAGCTCCCGTTTTGTTGAAGTTGTAAAAACCGGGCTTACTGCAATATAATTTATGTCAAGGTTGTTGGCCTCTTCTGTTTGGTCAAAATTTTCAACGGATAATCCGATTATCTTATCAGGTCCGAGAATATTGCGTGCCATTTGGCAAGGCATGTCGTTCTGCCCGAGATGCACACCGTCGGCTTGAGAAGCCAGTGCCACATCTGTTCTGTCGTTTATTAAAAGCGGCACTTTATATTTAAGCAGCACCTTTTTCAATTCCTTGGCCCTTTTAATATAATCTGCAGTGGTGAGATTCTTTTCCCTCAGCTGAACGATGGTTGCTCCCCCCCTGACCGCTTTTTCAACAATTTCAACAAGCGGTCTGCCCATGGTCAGTCCACTGTCAGTTACAAGATAAAGACCCAGATTTAATTTTGGTGTTTTATCCACTTTTAAAGGTCTAATTTGTAAAGAGCATCTATAAATTTAATCTGGAATGTTCCGGGTGCATCGGCTTCTCTTGCCGCTGCCTCACCTGCGGCACCCATTGCCATCATTGCCTTTGTGGCAGCCATGAAGTAGTTTTTGTTGACCGAAGCGAAAGCGGCGGTCAAAACGCTTGCCGCACACCCCGTTCCTGTTATCCTTCCCATAAGAGGATCTCCCCCTTCAACCGTTTCAATATTTTCTCCGTCGGTTATGAAGTCCGTTTTACCGCTTATACTAATTACCGATCCTGTTTTTGCTGCAAGCTCTTTTGCAATTTCTACAGCTTCTTCAGCATCCAGTGTGCTTTCCACACCTTTAGTGGATACTCTCGATTTTGCAACCGCTAATATCTCTGATGCATTGCCGCGTATTATTTCAGGTTTTATCTCATCCAGTAATTCGTGGGCTGATCTGGTTCTCATTGAAGTGGCTCCGGCACCGACAGGATCCAGAACAACCGGTTTGCCCTGTTTTTTTGCCGTTTTACCTGCAATATGCATTGATTCGATCCATTTGTTGCTCAGTGTGCCGATATTGAGAACCAGCGCCGAGGAGATCGATACCATCTCCTCCATCTCTTCAGGCGCATGTGCCATTACAGGAGAGGCTCCTATGGCCAGAAGTGTATTTGCGGTGAAGTTCATTACCACATAATTGGTGATGCTGTGCACAAGGGGCGATTTTTCCCTTATTTTATCAAGATCCTCTGAGAATGATTTGTTGTTTGCCATAACAGTGATTTTTTCCACCCGTGTCTTGCGGAGCCCTATAAAAAATTCTACTTTTAGGATGAATTTTCCGGTTACGGGGAATTATTTGTCAATTTTTGCCTATAAATTTTTCGGCTTCAGCGAGCGATTTTTCCAGCTCTTTGTCTGCATTTTGCGGGAGTCTTACAGGTTCTGAGGAGGCCAGAATTTCACTGACTTTCTCATTGGCAACATCAAGTATACTTTTCTTACCCTCCTTTTCCCAAGCTGATATAGATTGCCTTTTGAAATTCTCAGGAATAAAAAACTCTTTTCTGAAATTTTCGGCAGTATGGTCTTCTTCAAGGTAGTTACCCTGAAACCCTACTTTCCTGATAACGTCAAGTGCGAGGGTTTCGTTATTGACTGTAACCCCCTTTAATACTTCCTTTACCATATGCGCTATCTCGTCGCATATTACCAGCATCTCCTTTGATCCGTACATGCCACTTGCAAGTGTTCCCATTACCTTTGTCAAAGTTATTCCTGAAAGAGCATTCATTAGCATGCCCATCATGGCCTGCGCACCCGCTTCAGCATCGGGCATTTTTGACTCTGCCGCGCCGCCCAGATTATAGGTTGGCAGCTTGTAGAATTTGCCAAGTTGTGCAACAACGGTACGTGCTGCGGTTTGTTCGGGACTTGCGTAGGTGTATTCCGATATTGACATGTCGAATGTTCCCGTTCCCGGTCCATATATCACAGGTGCCCCGCTTTTTACAAGTTGTGCAAGAACAACCCCGAATAAAGCTTCCGCATTGCCCTGCACAAGTGTGCCTGCTTTTGTTGCCGGACTGGTGGCACCCATCATCGGGGCCAGGGCCACGATCACCGGAATTCCCGCCTGAGCCGCATCGATTGTTCCGTCACTGTATTTGGCTACCTTCATCGGTGAGACGGTTTCGGTAAAAATACCGATGGACGGCCTTTTGCGTAATTCTTCTTCGCCCCCGCTGGCTATTGCCGCCATTTCCATGAACTTTTGAACATGGTAACGGCTGGGGGCACTGTACAATAATGGCTTTGATGTGTTACGCAACAGAGCGTCATATTCGTGAAACAGCTGCTTTCCTTCAGGTTTGTCGCCGGCGGAACAAATGGCTCCCACGAAATCTATGTTGGACAAAGCCTCACCAAGTTTTGTGCACTCTTCCATGTCCTTTTTCGTGGGGGTACGCTTTTGACCTTCGTTATAATCCCATATAAAAGGCTCGGGAGAGCCTCCCATTCCAAAATAAATCCTCTCCGGCTCAAGAAGAATATCCATGCCGGGATCCCTTCCGTGGAGGACAAATGAAGATGGTGCTGATTTTATCGACTCCTCCACCATATTTCGGGGTATTTTTATAACCCTGGCAGAAGTGTCAACATTTGCCCCCCCCTTTTTAAAAACATCCATGATTAGATCCGATTCACTGTAAATGCCCTCTTTCTCAAGCAGCAATAAAGATCCCTGATGTATCTTTTCCAGTTCCGAATCCGATAACATGTTGAATAATCTGCTTTTGGCACCTTTCTTCATAATTATTCCTTCTTTTGGGTAATTTTTAAAGTTGCTGGACAAAAATATAATTTATTTAATGAAAAAAAAGCCGCACCACTTTGGCGATGGACTGATAAACAAATGAGCCACGTATAAATATTTCTTTATTTTGCAGCCTCAGCCGTCAGCCTTTGTTTTTGATTTTTGCCCATGTATCTTTCAGCGTAGCTGTGCGGTTGAAAACCGGTTTCTCCCTTGTTGAGTCAGGGTCTGCGCAAAAATATCCGAGCCTTTCAAACTGGATCTTTTCAAGAGGTTTAAAGGGGCCGGTACCTGAAGGAATATAGCCTTCCATCACTTTAAGTGACTCCGGATTGATATTGCTTTTAAAATCTTTACCTTCTTCGGTATCATCCGGGTCTTCCTTGTTGAAGAGCCTGTCAAAAAGCCTGATTTCAACAGGCTTTGCATGATCAACAGAGACCCAGTGAATGGCACTTTTGACTTTTCTGTTGCTTTTGGAACTTCCGCTGCGGGTTTCAGGGTCATAAACACACCTGATTTCGGTTATTTCACCGTATTCATTCTTAACAACTTCTTCGCATTTTATTATATATGCATATTTTAATCTAACCTCCCTGCCGGGTGCAAGCCGGAAAAATTTCCCGGGGGGTTCTTCCATAAAATCCTCTCTTTCTATGTATACTTCCCTTGAAAAATTGTATTTGCGTTCTCCGGCTTCCGGCATTTCAGGATTAAGCGGCGCCTCAACCTCTTCGGTCTCCCCTTCCGGATAGTTGGTAATTACAAGCTTCACGGGGTTGATGACCGTCATCATGCGGGGCGCCCTTTTATTGAGATCTTCCCGGATGCTGTGCTCCAGCAGGGCAACATCAATTATGTTATCCCGTTTTGCCACGCCAACCTTTTCGGAAAAAGTTCTTATAGACTCAGGGGTAAAGCCGCGCCTGCGAAGGCCGCATATGGTAGGCATTCTCGGATCGTCCCAGCCCATAACATAACCTTCCTCTACAAGCTGAAGCAATTTTCTCTTGCTCATAATTGTGTAGCTAAGCTCAAGGCGCGCAAATTCAATTTGCCTGCTTGGAAATATTTCCAGTTCTTTTATGAACCAGTCGTAAAGAGGGCGATGGACTTCAAACTCAAGGGTGCATAACGAGTGGGTTATTTTTTCAATTGAATCACTTTGCCCGTGTGCAAAGTCATAGGTGGGATATATACACCATTTGTTCCCCGTTCTGTGGTGGTCGGTGTGTATTATCCTGTACATTACCGGGTCCCGCATATGCATGTTGGGGGAAGCCATATCTATTTTTGCCCTCAGCACTTTCTCCCCGTTTCCATACATACCTTCCCGCATTTGAGAGAAAAGGCGAAGGTTCTCTTCCACACTGCGGTTGCGGTAAGGACTTTCCCTGCCCGGACGTGTGGGAGTGCCCCGGCCTTCGGCAATCTGCCCGGGGGTGAGGTCACATACATAGGCTTTACCTTTTTTGATAAGAAAAACAGCGAATTCATAAAACCGCTCAAAGTAATCTGATGCAAAATAAAGCCTGTCTCCCCAGTCGTAACCCAACCAGCGGACATCCTCCTTTATTGAATCCACAAATTCGACATTTTCGGTCAGGGGATTGGTGTCGTCAAACCTCAGGTTGCAAAGCCCGTTATATTTTTCTGCAATACCGAAATTAAGGCAAATAGACTTTGCATGACCGATATGAAGATAACCGTTAGGCTCGGGGGGGAATCTGGTGTGAACACGGCCTTCATTTTTATTGTTTCTGATGTCCTCCTCAATAATTTGTTCAATAAAATTTAAGGAGCGGGAGTTCCCTTTAGTTTTTTCGTTTTCCGCCGGTTTTTCCATTATACAGTTATATTAGGAGTTTTGCAAACCTTCAAAATTAAAACGATTTGTCTAAAGAGCGAATATTTTACAGCGATATTTTATATTTTGGTTCTTTGTTTATTTTAACCCGGGTCAAATTAAAATATGGTTATGGGACTTATACAGATGGAAAACATGGAGTTTTATTCCTATCACGGATGTTACAGGGAAGAAAATATTGTGGGCAACAGATTCCTGGTTGATATGGAAATTGAGACTGACCTTCAAAGAGCTTCTCAAACCGATATGATCGAAGATACTCTCAATTACCAGTATGTTTATGATATAGTCAGCCGGCAGATGGCAGTGAAATCAAATTTGCTGGAACATGTTGCCAAGCGGATACTTGATGCTCTTTTTGCCGCTTTACCTGGAATTGCAAATGCAAAGGTAAAGATTTCCAAAATGACCCCTCCCGTGAGGGGCCGCATGGAAAAAGTCAGTGTCACATTGCAGCGCTGAACAGATTGAATTCCCTGTTTTTGAGGCAAAAAAAACCCGGAATTGCCAGTGCGCAATTTTTTTTCTATATTTGCAGACTGCAAAGGGTCGCGTGGCCGAGTGGCTAGGCAGGGGTCTGCAAAACCTCGTACGGCGGTTCGAATCCGCCCGCGACCTCGAAAAGAATGTAAATCTTTTGTTACCTGCAGTAATAAGGGATTTTCTTTAAAGGGGGATCCTGTCATGATGTAGTTATTTTTTTAATGGTCAATATTTCTTATCTTTGCGGTTGCCGAAAAAAGATAACGAAAAAAAATTGAAAGCTAAAAAGTTACACAACTTATAAAGTTGTTCGAGCGTTTTTAAAAAACACTCATGTGATGATATGCCGTTTAAAAATATCGGGTTTTTTTAGGTAGTTCTTTGACAGCTTGCAGAGTCAATGCAAGCAGGCGGTAAATCTTTTTCTTTGTTATTACATGAAAAACGCAAGTATTTTTTTAACAAATTGTTGTGTAGCGTTAAAAAATGAAAAAATTGTGTCTGATACCCTTAATGGCGGTAAAAGAGAAGAAGGGACACAATTAAAAAGAAGATATGCATTTAAAAACATATATTAAAAAAAAGATTTTGGTTTTGGATGGTGCCACTGACACCATGTTGGAAGAATTAAACTTAAAAGAAGAAAACTCCGAAGAGGGCAGTCTCAGCCAACTTCACTGCGGGCTAAAAGGGGAAAATGACCTTCTTGCCCTGAGCCATCCCCAAGTAATTGAAACAATTCATTCCCGTTATCTGGATGCCGGCGCTGATATTATCAGGACAAATACGGTAAATTCCAATTCCCTTTCCAATTGTGTTTCCATGAGGGACTCAGTCTATGAGATCAATAACCGCTCCGCCCTGTTGGCAAAACAAAAAGCCCGTGAATATTCAACCGTTTCCAAACCAAGGTTTGTGGCCGGGGTTGTCGGCCCATCCCGAAAAGTATCAGCTGATTCAAATGGAACCCGGGAGCAGGGAAAAGAACCCGATTTTGAATCTTTGTGTCATAGTTATGAAATGCAGGTCAGGGGACTTGCAGATGGAGGCGTTGATATGTTCCTTGTCGACAAGATTGACGATCCTTATGCTATAAAAGCCGTAATATGCGCAATTGAAAAGTACGTTTCGGCTATTTCAAAAGATATACCGGTAATGATTTCCGTACCCCTCAACAAAAAAGGGGAGCTTCCTTCAGGTCTGTCTTTCGAAGATTTTCTCAATTTCATATCAGAATATTCCATTTTTAGTATTGGTATTAAATCCCATTTTGGTGAAAAAAATCTGAAATCTTTTCTTCAGATGATTTCAGATAAAACCCCGTTTTATGCCGGTTATCACCCTGGTACAGTTAATCCCGGGAGAGCTTTGGTGAACGGGCTGTCTGCCGGTGCTGTGGCAGATGAAATAGCAGAATATTCCCGCATGGGGCTTTTAAATATATCAGGTGGTTGCTGCGGACTACGCCCTGATCATATAAAGGCTATTTCAGATACGGTAGAATCATATAAGCCTGCAAAGGTAAAGCCAAATGCGAATATTGCACCGGAAGCAATACCTAAAGGTATAAGCATTGCATGTTCAACTATAGGGAAAATAAAAAAACAAGATATGCCGGAGAGCAGAAAAAAAGAGAGTGGTGCCCGCCGGAAGCGAAAGAGAATTCCCACTTTTGCCTTAACCGAGGCGAGGGTTAAAAGGTACAAGCCCGATTGGGAAAAGGAGAAGCCTGAAAAGCCTGAATTTACCGGTGTAAAGGTGTTTGATAATTATCCCCTTGAGGAGATAAGAAGATATATCGACTGGACTTCTTTTTTCAATGGCTGGGGAATGAAAGGTAAGTATCCCCAAATTCTCCGCACGGAAGATAAAGGTGAGGAAGCCAGAAGATTGTTGGGCGAGGCAAATGAAATGCTTGATCATATAATTGAGAAATCCCTTGTGAAGGCAAAAGGCGTTGTCGGGTTATTCCCGGCCAATTCAAAAGGTGATGACATAATAGTCTTTGAAGATGAGGAAAGAGAACAAGTTCTCCGGGTATTGCCGATGCTGAGACAGCAAAAGGCAGTAGGCGGTGAGCCATGGTGTTACTGCTTAAGCGATTATGTTGCTCCACTCAGGTCAGGCCTCAGCGATTATATAGGAGCTTTTGCAGCAACTGCCGGCCTGGGGGCTGATAAATGCCTGGATTATTTTAATGGCAATGGAGAGCAGTATGAAAGTGTTATGTTTCGCTTTATATGTGACAGGCTTACGGAAGCGTTTGCCGAAATACTTCACTTGAAGGTGAGAAGGGAGCTCTGGGGATACGAAAAGGGCAATATGCCAACAATTGAAGAAATTCAGAACGGCAGATTTGCAGGTATCCGCCCGGCTCCGGGTTATCCCACCTGCCCCGACCATACCCTTAAAAAGCCATTGTTTGAGCTGCTGGGGGGAGAAAAGAAAACCGAAATATCACTTACTTCCAGTTATGCTATGGACCCTGCAAGTTCAGTTGCGGGATTTTATATTGGCTATCCCAAAGCAAAATATTTTGGTGTCGGTAAAATTTTCAGGGACCAGGTCAAGGATTATGCAGAAAGGCTGGGCCAAAGCATTGAGGAAACAGAAAGATGGCTTAGGGCTAACACAAATTACAAGGCGGGGGTTAAATAATCACACTTTTATGAATTTAAAAGAGTTGATATTATGAGAATTACAGATATATTTGAAAAAGAAAAACGTACATTTTCCTTCGAGTTTTTTCCCCCGAAAAACACAAAGGCTGCCGTACAATTCGGTATCAATGCCGGACAGCTGATGAAGCTCCAACCCTCTTTTGTGACTGAAACATGCGGAGCCGGGGGAACCACAGATGATAAAACTCTCGATATAGTTGACCTTTTTACCAATAAGCTGAAATTTACCTGCATGCCACACTATACATGTGTGAACGCAACAAGGGAAAAGGTTGCATATGATATGCGCACCTTTGTTGACAAAAACATTGAAAATGTGATGCTGCTCCGGGGAGACCCTCCCGAAGGCGGGCCCTTCCCTGAAAACCCCGATGGGTTGAATTATGCAAGTGATCTGATTAATTTTGTGAAAAAGCATTATGATCATTTTTGTATAGGGGCTGCTGCTTATCCGGAAAAACATCCCGAAGCCCCCTCAATGAAAAAAGATATCGAGAATTTGAAGAAAAAGGTAGACGAGGGTGCAGACTTTCTTGTAACACAAATGTTTTTTAAAAACGATTACTATTACAAGTTTATGGATAAAGTCAGAAAGGCAGGGATAAAGTGCCGTGTGATACCGGGGTTGCTTCCTATAACCGATTTCAGGCAGATAAAAAGGTTTGCCGAAATATCCGGAGCTCATATTCCGGAAATGCTGCAGAAAAAAATGTCAGATGTTATTGACAAACCAGATGAAGTTTACAATATTGGGCTGGATTATGCGGTGCAGCAAGCGCATGATCTTCTCGACAACGATGCTCCCGGGTTGCATTTTTTCACCCTGAACAGAAGCCGTTCGGCAGTTGAGATTTATAAGTCACTTGCCGATAATTACAAGGACCTCAGGGAAAGATATCAAGAAAGCTTTACACCCCATGTGCCATAAAATATAAATTATAATTATTAATCAATTATTAAAAATTTAAAAACTATTAGTCATGAGTAGTGATTTGGGAAAAATTTCAGATGCATTAACAAAAGGTAATGTAGATGAACTTAAAGAAGTAGTGCAGCAGGCACTTGACAACGATGCAGTTCCTGCAGACCTTTTAAATAAAGGGTTGTTGCCCGGAATGGAGGCAGTAGGGCAGAAATGGAAAAACGGTGAAATGTTTATGCCTGAAGTGCTCAGATGCGCCAAGGCTATGAGCGGTGCCATGGATATACTCAGACCCCGCCTGGCTAAAGAGGATCTGGGCAGTGCCGGTAAAATGGTTATCGGAACGGTATCGGGGGATCTTCACGACATTGGAAAGGACCTGGCTGCAATGATGTTTGAAGGTGCCGGCTATGAGGTTGTAAATATTGGAATAGACCAGCCAAACGAGAAATTTGTTGAAGCTGCTAAAGAACACAAGCCGACCCTTTTGGGTATGTCAGCTCTTTTGACAACAACCATGCCCCGCATGGGCGAAGTTATCAATTCATTGAAAGAGGCCGGCATACGTGACCAGATGGCAGTGATAATTGGTGGTGCACCGGTAACTCAGGAATTTGCCGAGGAGATCGGGGCCGATATATATGCACCAAATGCCGGTTCTGCAGTTGATCTGGCCAGGGAATATTTTGAAAGTAAAGCCTGAATCAATCCCTGATGGGAAAAAAATATGTAGTAACCCGAGACAGCTTTCGCCAAGAAAGCTGTTGAGGGTTTAATTAATTAAAAAAATAAAAGTTTATGAAGATAAATCAGACCATAAACAAGAGTCCGCAATTCAGGGTTCTTTCTGAAGACCAGATAGAGCAAATCTATTTCTCCGCCCTTGAAGTTATGGAAAGGACAGGAGGGGTGGTATATCATGAAGGGGCTTTGGAGCTATTCAAAAACAGTGATGCCCTCGTTGAAGGAAACAGGGTGAGAATCCCCATCACAATGGTTGAGGAAGCTCTGAAATCCTACCCCAGGAAGATAACCCTGAAGGGAAGAAATGGTAAGCGCTCTCTTTTTCTTGAAAAAGATATGGTGTCTTTTGGCACCGGATCAGATCTCCCCTTTACACTGGACATGAACACCGGTGAGAGAAGGAACACCACTTACAAGGATGTGAGTGATGCATCCAAGCTTGTGGACGCCTTGTCAAATTTCGATTTTCACATGTCTCACGGGATTGTTACTGACGCTCCCAATCCCCAGACTTACGACCGCCATCAGTTTATGGCTATGCTTGAGAATTGTACAAAGCCAATGGTTGTGACAAGTGTTGACGGGGAAGGCCTAGAAGATCTCTGGAAAATGGGATGTCTTATTCAGGGCGGGGAGCATGAATTCAGGCTCAATCCCATGTTTGTTGTATATATTGAACCTATCTCCCCGCTTAAAAATGATTCAACGGCTGTTGAAAAGCTTCTGTTTGCAGCTGAAAAGAGAATCCCGGCAATGTACACCCCATGTCCGAGTTCGGGAGCGACGGCCCCTGCCACCATTGCAGGCATGCTTGTACAGTCGCTGGCCGAGACTTTGCTGGCCATAGTTATGTGTCATTTGAAGAATCCCGGAATGCCGCTTATAATGGGTGGTGTAACAACCCTGCTGGATATGAGGAAGTCAACCTACTCATACGGAGCTCCGGAGCTGTCACTCGCATCTGCTGCAAACACAGATATTTCAAAATGGCTCAATCTGATCATGTTCAGCACCGGGGGATGCACCGATGCAAAAATACTTGATGAGCAGGCAGCCTCAGAACAGATGATGAATCTTTTCTACTCGTACCTCTCCGGAGCAAACCTGATACATGATGTGGGATATATTGACCATGGAACGACAGCCTCACTTGAGAGCCTGGTGCTTAACCAGGAGATGATAGGTATGGTAAAGCAGTTTGGAAAGGGGATCAATACCGATGATGAGCATCTGGCTTTGGATCTTATAGAAAAGCAGGGCCCCGGGGGTGAATATGTTACAACCGATCATACTTTCAAATACTGGAAAGAATGGTTCATGCCCCAGTTGCAGGACCGGAGCGATTATGAAACATGGGTCAAGAACGGATCCAAAACTATGGGGCAAAGATTAAAAGAGCGTACCCAGCATCTTCTGGATACATATCAGCCTGAGCCGCTGGATGAAAAGCTTCGCAAAGAGCTGAAAAAAATATGTGAAGATGCAGATAAGCGTCACATGTAAATAATCCAATAAAACATATTACCTATGAGTGTAAGAACTAACTATACAGTATATGAAAGCCCGCGATTGCAGATACTTTCCGAAGACCAGAAGGAGAAGATCTTAAATGGAATGATGCGTACCCTTCAGTACACAGGTGCGCATGTTCATCACGAAAAGGCAAGGGAGCTGTTCAAAAAGGCGGGATGCAAGGTTGACGGTGTTACGGTATATTTTCCTCCTGAAGTAATACTTAAAGCTCTTTCCACAGTGCCGCCGGTGACGGAAGTATTTCCCTGGGACGGGAATAAGGAGAAGAAGGTGGTTGTGGAGAAGAACCGCAGCTACTTTGGTCCGGGGCCGACTCCTCCCAATTTTATTGATACCGATACAATGGAGAGAAGGAAATACCTGCGCAAAGATGCCAATATCGTAGCACGGGTATGTGATGCGCTCCCTAATATTGGTTTCGTGCAGTCTTTGGGCTCGATCAGCGATGTAACCAACGACCTTGCAGATGTTTATGAATTTGCCGATATGGTGCGCAATACCACCACTCCAATAATGAGCTGGTCTTTTACAAGGGAGGGGTGCAGGGATATTCACCGTATAGCCATTGCTATGGCAGGCGGGGAAGAAGAGTTCCGCCAGCGCCCCAATTACATTTTTTACGGGGAGCCTATTTCTCCCCTTGTGAGTGACTTTCATGCAATTGACAAATGTATGTACTGTGCCGAGAATCGTATTCCCCAGGTCTACAGTCCATGTGCCATAGGAGGAGGAACGGTGCCTGCCACACATGCCGGTCAGCTTGTGGTTGCCCTCTCGGAATCTATGGTAGGGGTCATTGCGGCACAGCTGATCAATCCCGGGACATGCGTTATTATTGGTGGTGTACAGTCGATCCTGGATATGCGCTATTCAATATATTCCTACGGCGCGCCGGAATTGAGCCTTTTAAGCTCGGCTTTAACTGAGGTTGTCCAGTATTGCGGACTACCCATGTATTCACAGTCGGGTTGCACCGATACCAAGAAAATGGATATGCAGTCGGCATTGGAGGCAAGTCTTTCAATCAATGCTGCAATGATGAGCGGTGCTAATTTTGTCCATGATAACGGCTATACCGAAAGCGGTCTTACCGGCGATGTTTTCCAGACGGTGATGGATGATGAACTGATATCCATGGCAAGGGTGATTGAAAGAAGCTTTGATGTTAACAAGGAAACCCTCAGTGTGGATGTTATTGACAGTGTAGGTCCCGGCGGCCATTACCTTTATGAAGACCATACCATGAAATGGTTCCGAACATACTGGATGCCAACGCTGATGGACCGTAACTCCTACGAGGGATGGGTGGAAGAAGGACGTAAGACGATGAAAGACCGCATAATTGAAAAGACAAGAGATCTAATTGACAATTATGAAGGTCCCCGCGGAAAAGTACCGGCTCAGGCCGACAAGGAGATTGAAAGGATTCTTCAGGAAGCCGAAAAAAGAGCAAAAGAGTCAGAAAGCAAGTAAAACCAACTGCTTTATGCAGTCATTCAATACACCGGCAAACCTTCCGGCCCCGCTTTTTAGCGGGGCCCCGGTGCCCGGTGTATTAATATTAAGCAAGATGAAAACAGGAGCCATCTATGAATCGATATGTCATTGGCATTGATACCGGTGGAACATTTACCGATGGTGTGCTGCTTGACTACTCAACAAGAAAGGTTGTATCTGCTGCAAAAACACTTACCACACGCAGCGATCTGAAAAAAGGGGTTATCAGGGTTTTGAAAAAACTTGATATTCAAGGTGATTACAACATAAAACTAGTGGGTATCTCAAGCACTCTGGCCACCAATTCGGTTGCAGAAGGAAAAACCAGGAAGATAGCACTTCTTCTTATAGGATACGACAGCCAACTTATAAAGAATTACGGATTGAGTGATGATCTGGCCTCCCGTGAAATAGTCTATTTTAAGGGTGGGCATACGGCCCAGGGTTCGGAGTTGGCGCCCCTTGACAGGAAGGCTGTTGAGAAATGGGTAGTTGAAAATAAGAGCGATTTTGATGCAATTGCAGTCTCATCATATTTTAGTCCGCTCAATCCTTCCCATGAAAAGGAGGCTTTCGAAATAATCGGCTCCCTCTCGGATCTTCCCGTTGTTATGGGCCACCAGTTATCCGGGAAGCTGAATTCGATCAAAAGGGCTGCAACGGCGGCAATAAACGCTTCTCTTGTAGCTGTTATGAAGGATTTTATAAGTTCCGTGCAGCTCTCACTTGAGGAGCTGGGGATAAAAGCCCCCCTGATGATCGTAAGAGGTGACGGAAGCCTGATGCCATGCCGTGAGGCTGTATCTAAGCCCGTGGAGACAGTTCTTTCAGGCCCGGCAGCAAGTGCTATCGGGGCACACTTTTTGCTTGGCAAAAACAGCTCGCTTGTGATTGATATGGGCGGTACAACAACAGATATGGCGCTTGTGGACAACGGAAAAGTGAAGGTTACGTCAGAAGGTGCAAGGGTTGGAAATGTTTCAACGGCCGTGGAAGCTGCCAATATACGCACCGTCAGCCTGGGGTGTGACAGCAGGATATGGTTTGACAAAAAAAGCAGGATATGTGTTGGTCCCGAGCGGGTACGTTCCCTCTCTCAGCTTTCGCAACACTACAAAAGTGTCGCTGACGATTTTAAAAAGATCAAAGGCAACCCTTCCAAAATAAAAAATGTTCACGATCTCGAGTACTGGCATCTTTACAGGGAACCGGACAATAATGTAATGGAAGCGCTCTCAAAGGACCAGCAAAGGGTGCTTGCAAGACTGAGGGAGCCTTGCAGGCTGAGTGAAATTATGGATGATGAAGGTGTTTTTCACCCATCACATCTTAATCTCAATGACTTGGTTCAACAGGGGTACATTGAGTGCTCAATGCTGAACCCCTCTGATCTTTTGCATGTTTCAGGCCGCCTTGATTTGTGGGATTGGGAGGTAGCTGAAATTGCAGCCGAATGTATGTCCGGCTTATACAATATGGAGAAAAAGGATTTTATCGAAGAGGTATTTACCAGGATAGAAAATACCATTATTGAAGAGATATTTATTTATCTTGCTTCTCACAATACAAGGGAAGCAATGCCGGGGAAAGTGGACGGCAAATGGGGTAAATGGTTGCTGGGGGAGCTTTTGGATCCTCAAAGTGATTATCTCAATGTTGAGATCAACAGTCTTTTGCCTGTTGCCGGTACAGGTGCGCCTGCCCGCCATTTTCTGAAAAATGTTTGCCGCAGGCTGAACGCAAGGATGCTGACCCCCGAATATGCCCACGTTGCAAATGCCGTTGGTGCGGTTTCCGGATTTGTAACCGAGGCAAGGGAAGCAATAGTCTTTATCAGGGAGGAAAACGATAAATTTACCTATATTGTCAAGTGTAACGGAGAGTTCAGTAATTTTGAAACCCACGAGGAGGCTTGTGAATATGCAAAGCAGATAGCTCAAAGGGTGGCAAAGGAGGCGGCCATATCAGCGGGTTCCTCGGAGCCTTATATTGAGTTGACAAAGAAAGTGGAAGGCTCTCTGACAAGATTTTTAGCCCGTGCAACCGGCAATCCGAAATTGTCTGAATTAAAACTTTGAGTTGGTTTGATTGAAAAACCCAAAAATAAAGTTGTTATTTCATGCGGAAGCCTTAAGGCTGAGTTGGAAAAGCTCGAGCCGAAAGCACACGGCATCCGGGTATGTTACATGCCACATAACCTGCACAGGTTACCTGACAAAATGAGGGAAATGCTGCAGGAGAAAATTAATGAGTTTGATACTCGCGATAATCAGATTGTACTGGGTTACGGACTTTGCTCAAATGGGGTTGCCGGACTGAAAGCTCCGGTAAACGGCTTTTATGTTCCAAGGGTTCACGATTGTATAGCACTTTATCTTGGAAGTCTGGAGCGATACCACCGCTTTTTCAGAGAAAGACCCGGGACTTATTATCTTACAAAAAACTGGATAGAAAATCAAAAAGACCCCCTGGGCCTGCTGGAAAACGAATATACAAGGAGGGTCGGCGTTGAGATGGCAAGGGAAACAATAGAGAGGGAGCTGAAAAATTACAGCTATATATGTTATATAAACACAGGTGATAAAAATGAGAATAAGCTCAGAGAGAGGGCAATTGAAAATGCAAAAGCTCTGGGAAAAGAATTCATAGAGGTTGAAGGTGATAATCTTTATTTCAGGAAGATATTGTTCGGCCCGTATGAGAAAAAAGATTTCGTTTATATAGAACCTAACCAGATAAGCAATTACAAAAACTTTTTTAAAAAGGAGAATTAATTATGCTAATAGTCGGAGAATTGATAAATGCCAGCAGAAAAAAGATCAGAGAAGAGATCAGGGAAAAGAACTACGATGCAATTGCTGAAGTTGCTAAAGATCAGCATGAGAACGGAGCCTGCTATATAGATGTAAATGCGGGTATATTTGTAGGAAAAGAAGCCGATTACATGAAATGGCTCATTCAGACCGTTCAGGAAAATGTCGATGCCCCTTGTTGTATTGACACTCCCGATCCTCAAGTGATCGAAGAAGCGCTGAAGGTACACAAGGGTACTCCCATGATCAACTCGATCTCGCTTGAAAAAGGCCGCTATGAAAACATGATCCCCGTTCTCAGGGGCACCGATTTTAAAGTGATCGCCCTTTGCATGAGTGATGAAGGAATGCCCCATACAAAGGACGAGCGGTTAAAGATTGCTGACAATCTTGTCAACAGTCTGGTAAAAAATGATATCAAAATTGAGAACATATTTGTTGACCCCCTGGTTCAGCCTATCGGATCGGGTGATCACCTCGGACGGGAGTTCCTTGATTCCATTGAGGCCATACATGAAAGGTATGAAGGGATAAATACCATTTGCGGTATGTCAAATATTTCATTCGGTATTCCAAAACGTGGTGTTGCAAATCGCACTTTTATGGTTATGGCCATAACTAAGGGTCTTAATTCTGCAATAATGAATCCGTTGGACCAAAAAATGATGGCTTCAGTATTAACTGCTGAAATGCTGCTTGGCAAAGACCAGTTTTGTGAAAATTATATGAATGCTTACCGCGAGGGGAAACTGGATTTTTAAATCACTTGTTTGTTAACCCAAAACGGTTTGACCGACAAAGCTATCAGAGTGAAATGTGTTAAACAAAAAATATTATATTTATGTGTGACGAAAACAAAAAATATTCAAAAGACGCCGAAACGGCAAGAGAATACTATAACAGCAAAGACGCCTATAATTTCTATTATCACGTTTGGGGCGGTGAAGATGAGCATCTGGGCATTTATATAAGTCCCGATGACGATATATTTACTGCCAGCCGCAGAACCATCAGGGAAATGTCGGCTCTTGCCGATATTGACGAGAATACAAGGATAATAGACCTTGGCGGTGGTTTTGCCGGTAGTGCCCGCTACCTTGCCAAAAAATTCGGATGTCATGTAACTGTTCTCAATATCAGTGAAGCGGAAAATGAAAGGGGAAGGAAAATGAACAAGGATCAGGGCCTTGATCATCTTATAGATATAGTAGACGGTAATTTTGAAAATATCCCCTTTGACAATGAATCCTTTGATATTGTTTGGTCTCAGGATGCCATACTTCACAGCAGTTACAGGGGGAAGGTCATTGAAGAGGCTGTTCGTGTACTTAAGCCGGGGGGTGATTTAATTTTTACAGATCCCATGCAGACGGGTAATTGTGACGAGAAAGAGCTGGAACCGGTATACAGGAGATTGAATCTTTCATCTCTGGGGTCACCCGAATTTTATGAGAAAGCTTGCAGGGAACAGGGACTGCAAAAGTTAAGGTTTATAGATTTGCAGTATCACCTGGTGAAACATTATTCCACAGTTCTGGAACTGACCAGGGAAAAGGAGGAATCACTCAAAAAAGATGTATCCGGGGAATATCTCTCAAATATGAAAACCGGACTTGGCCACTGGATAGATGGGGGCAAGAAAGGTAATCTTACATGGGGGATTTTTCATTTTAATAAGCCGAAATAAATTATCCACTGAGGGAATTAGGCTGTTTTGTAAATTACACCGGTTTTTTAATAGCTAACCGAAACCATGGTTATATTTACATATAAGTTATATATTTGCTTTTTATTTATTAAGGATTTCTGATATTTAGCTTTAACTCTTATGGATGGTAATAATCCGGATAACGCTGGCAGAAGCCATGTTCCGCCCATTTCGGCGATTGATCGGAGGTGCTTTTTGAGACTGAGTGCTTTTTTCAGCGGGGGGTTGCTGGCTTCCGGCTCTTTACTGGGTTGCTTGCAGGGCGAAGAAGGTAAAGGTCAGATTGTCAGCGTAAATGATGATGGCAGCGTAATTATAAGGGCCGGATGTCCCTCCCACAATTGTGGCGGACGCTGTGTGCTGAAGCTGCATGTGAGGGACGGGGAAATTGTTCGCATTGAGACAGACGACCGTCCAACCGATGATATTTCTGATCCACAATTGCGTGCCTGTATAAGGGGACGTTCATACCGCCGCCGGCAGTATCACCCGGATCGTCTTAAATATCCGATGAAGCGGGTTGGAGAAAGAGGTGAAGGCAAGTTTGAACGTATTTCATGGGATGAGGCGCTGGAAATACTGGCTTCCCGGCTTAAAAGGGTAAAGGAAAAATACGGAAATTCAGCCATTCTTGTCCCTTACGGCACCGGAAGCTATAACCAGACAAACGGGAGGCAGACTGCAGCCCGGTTGATGAACCTTTTCGGTGGCTCGCTTGGTTTTTACAACAGCTATAGCTGGGCATGCATAAGCCGCGCCACCCCTTATGTTTACGGAACAAGTGTGACAGGTAACCAGCGTCAGGATTGGATAAACTCCCGGTATATTATTATGTGGGGCTGGAACCCTGCTGAGATGCGTGACGGTACCAACAGCGAGTTTTTTATAAAAAAAGCCCGTGAAAATGGAGCGAGGGTGATTTGTATTGATCCGCGAATGAGTATGAGTGCCGTATCGCTGGCCGATGAGTGGATACCCATCAGACCGGGTACAGATACTGCACTGATGAGTGCCATGGCTTATGTTATAATATCTGAGGATCTCCACGATAAGGATTTTATAAATCGATGCTGCATCGGTTTTGATAAGTCGCAAATGCCCGATGGACTTGAGGAGGAGGAAAGCTACATTGATTATATTTTCGGAACCAAAGACGGGGTGCCCAAAACTCCCGGGTGGGCCGAGGAAATAACCGGTATACCAGCCCGCACCATAATAAGGATAGGGCGCGAATATGGCTCAATCAAACCTGCAATGCTTTACCAGGGCTATGGAATGCAAAGGAGGGCATACGGTGAGCAGCCTGTGCTCGGAGGATGTGTTTTAGCTGCCATAACCGGTAATGTTGGAATATCCGGCGGATGGGCAAGTGGTATAGCTTTGCAGGTGGCTGATGGGGGGCCTTTATGGAATGTTTTTCCAACAGGGAGAAATCCCGTAAGGGAAATGATCCCTGTTTTTTTGTGGACCGAGGCTGTTTTGAGGGGGAAGGAAATGGGTCCTGAAGATGGAGTTGTAGGGGGCGACAGACTGCAAAACAATATTAAGCTTATTTGGTGTGTTGCCTCAAATATACTTATTAACCAGCATTCTGATGTAAACAGGTCGGCCGAAATACTTAAGGATGAAAACCTGGTTGAATTTATAGCTTTCCAGGATCAGTTCATGACACCTTCGGGCCGTTTTGCCGATCTGGTGCTGCCCGTGTGCACTCAGTTTGAGGTTTGGGGATTGCAGGACGGGTGGAAATATGGTGATGAAGTTATAATAAATCCGAAAATATACGATCCACCTAACGAGGCCAAAAGTGATTACAGAATATGTGCCGAGCTATCTGAGAAGCTTGGTCTGAAGGATGAGTTCACCCAGGGCAGGGATGAAAGGGAATGGATAGAATGGGCAGTTAACCATTTCCGCAATACAAGATTTCCCGAAATACCTTCCCTTGATCAGCTGCATGAAAAAAACAGGGGTGTTTATTCTGTGCCTGTTGAGAAACCCAAGGTGGCATTGTCCGATTTTCGTGATGATCCTGAAAATAACCCTCTTAATACTCCAACGGGTAAAATAGAGATCTTTTCAAGGCAGCTGTATGATATGGACAAGCCCGATGTTATACCTCCCGTTCCCAAATATATTCAGGAATGGGAGAGCCCGTTCGGGGAAGAGAGTAAACGCTTTCCTCTTCAGGCTGTCGGGCATCATTACATGCCGCGCGTACACTCTATCCATGACCAGATAGACTGGCTTGAGGAGGCTTTCCCCCAAAGGGTTTTTATAAATCCTTTGGATGCTTCAGATAGAGGTATAAAAAACGGGGATCAGGTGCGTGTTTACAATGAAAGGGGCGAGATGGTTATCCCCTGCAGGGTAACCGCCAAGATTATGCCGGGTGTGGTGAACATACCCCAAGGTGCGTGGTGGACTCCCGATGAGGAAGGAGTCGACAGGCGCGGTTGTGTCAATGTGCTGACCAGCCATAAATGGACACCCCTTGCCTTCGGGAATGCCCAGCATACAATTATGTGCCAGGTTGAGAAAGCTTAAGGTAACATTTGAGAAATAAACTTACAGAAATGGGCAAAAAACAGCTTGCTTTTTATTTTGACTCGTCTTCATGCTCGGGCTGCAAAACCTGTCAGGTTGCCTGCAAGGATAAGCATGATAGCGGGGAAGGCATACTGTGGCGAAGGGTTTACGAGGCTGCCGGCGGTGATTGGGTAAAGGACGGTAATGCCTGGGTACCCAATGTTTACTCCTATTATATTTCTATGGCATGTAATCATTGTGTAGAGCCACTTTGTCTTTATTCATGTCCGAATAATGCTATAGTAAAGAATGATGACGGTATTGTCCTTATCGAGAAGGATAGGTGTATGGGATGCCGCTACTGTGAATGGAATTGTCCCTACGGCGCTCTTCAGTTTGACAAGTCACAGGGGGTAATGACCAAGTGCACGTTTTGCGATGATTACCTGGCAGAGGGCAAAAAACCCTCCTGTATAACGGCCTGTCCAATGCGGGTACTTGATATTGGTGAGCTTGAGGAGCTGGAGAAGGAACATGGCAAAAGCAACGAGATCTTCCCTATGCCCAGGGCTCATTATACTCAGCCTGCAATTGTCGTAAAGCCGCACCGGGATGCAAGAATGGCAGAAAATGTTGAAATGAAAATTGATAATCTGGAGGAGATTAAAAATGAACAGTAACGAATGGCCGCTGGTCTTTTTTACGCTGCTGTCGCAAATGACCGCCGGCATAATTATAATATCCTTTATTGTCGGGTTGTTTGTGAGAAATTCCGAGCTGTTATCCGACTTTGAACTGAAAAGGAACTATTTCTTTGTCTCTCTTGTTTTAATGGTTATAGCTCTGGCTATTTCCTTTTTTCACCTCTCGGCTCCACTTCAGTCTGTTTTTGCCTTAGCTAACCTACAGACTTCATGGCTTAGCAGGGAGATCTTTTGTATGTCAATGTTCACCTTCCTGATTGCAGTTTGCTGTGCTGCTGTAAAGTTTGGAATACCGGGTATTTCGGGCCTGCCCTATTGGCACATTGCTGCTGCATTTACCGGGCTTTTGCTTGTATGGATAATGGCTCGCCTTTATATGATTCCTATAGTGCCTGCCTGGAATAATTATGCTACAATGATCGGGTTCTTTACCAGCATTTTTCTGCTGGGAGGAGTTGCACTTCTTGTTATTTTGGTCGTTACCGGCGGAAAAAGTTTTCCTTTTGATCAGCTTAAGCCGGTTATGTGGGCCCTGATAGTAGTTGTTTCACTTGCCGTGGTTGCAAAGCTTCTTAATGTATTTTTGTTCCAGTCCGGTATCTCATTCACGGGGGGAAGTTTGCCACCGCCTGAAGCTCCTTTTTCCTGGCATGTTATTCATGTAATTTTCTTTGTTGCCGGGTTTTTTCTTTTAGCGTACTGGGCTTACTCCCAGATGCAGCATACTGAGCTTTATCGTCCGCAAATGGTTTATCTCTCTTTTGCATTGCTTTTTGTTTCGGAAATATTCGGAAGGGCTATTTTTTATGCCCTTTATTATCGCCTGGGAATGTGAGGGTTGCCTCAGCCGCAATTATAGAGTCAGGGTGAAAAATATTTTTATATGGAGAATGAAGCCATATTCCGCTTTTATGAAGAGCTGAACGATTTTTTGCCTACCCGTGATCGCAAGCGATCCAAAGTGTACCATTTCAAAGGAAATCCTTCGGTTA
The DNA here is from genome assembly GCA_003554865.1 of Bacteroidota bacterium. Taxonomy (GTDB): domain Bacteria; phylum Bacteroidota; class Bacteroidia; order Bacteroidales; family PUMT01; genus PUMT01. The sequence goes on from PWHJ01000238.1 coordinate 34,535, forward strand.
AAGATGCCATTGAGGCTCAGAACGTGCCCCATACTGAAGTTGACCTTATTGTTGTCAACGGTGATCCGGTTGATTTTAATTATAAGTTGCAGAAGGGCGATAGGGTGGCGGTTTATCCTGTTTTTGAAAGTTTTGATATTAGTCAGCTGAAGGAAGGAGGCTCCAGGGGGTTGCGCCAGACAAGGTTTATTCTAGATGTTCACCTGGGCAAGCTTGCAAAACTTCTCAGAATGGCCGGGTTTGACACATATTACAGAAATGATCTGGATGACCGGGAGATAGTTGAAAGGGCGGCGGAGGAAGACCGGATAGTTTTGACAAGGGACAGGGGTATACTCAAGAACAAGTTGGTTAAAAAAGGATATTATGTTCGCTCACAAAATTCAGCCCGGCAGCTTGAAGAGGTTCTTGATCGCTTTCAATTACGTCAAAGCATCAATTTTTTCACAAGGTGCATTGTTTGCAACGGAATGATCACCAGGGTCGGGAAAAAAATGATTGAAAAGCATCTTAAGCCGGGCACCAGAAAGAGATTCACCGTTTTTTTCAGATGCAGGGGATGCGGGAAAATATACTGGCGCGGTTCACATTATCAGCGTATGAAAAGTTATTACGGCTCACTGTTAAAAAATGAGAACTCCCGTTAGACAAATTGCATCACTTTTTAAAAACTTTAATCAGCCTGTTGTAGACAAAATAAAATGAACAAACATGGAGGTCCATCCAACAAAAACATATATACTTAATTGTTAAGCTGAAATAACTAGCTGATTATTAATTTAATAAAACACATTTGTACGGATGAACCCCCATCAGCCTTTGGCAGACAAAATAAGATGAACAAACATGGGTAGCGCCGAGATAAGCCTGTGAGGTGGGGATTTAAAGGCGAACTAAATACAAACTTAAAACTCAAATTAATGAAACACCTCTTAACTTCCCTGCAGG
>PWHJ01000026.1 GCA_003554865.1 Bacteroidota bacterium
ATGATGACTATTCAAGAAAATAAAGTAGTATCACTTACTTACGAATTAAGAGTTAACGATGAGGAAAGTGAAGTTGTTGAAAAAGTGGAAGAGAAATCTCCCCTGACTTTCCTTTTCGGACACGGCAATCTGATACCGGATTTTGAGGCTAATATCAGCGGGCTGAAAGAAGGCGACCATTTCGATTTTAAACTTGACCCTGAACAAGCCTACGGGGAAGTTTCCGACGAAGCTGTTGTTGATTTGCCGAAAAATATTTTCGAGATTGACGGTAAAATCGATAAAAACCTTTTACAGGTTGGAAATAATATTCCCATGCAGGACAGCTCAGGCAACAAGCTGAACGGTGTGGTACTGGAAGTTGCCGATGAATCGGTTAAAATGGATTTCAACCACCCGCTGGCAGGTGAGACACTGATCTTTAAGGGAAAAATCCAGGAAATAAGGGACGCTTCCAACGAGGAACTCGAGAAAGGTCAAGTTGAACAGAGCGGGGAATCCACTGATGAGGATGAAAATTAAAAATTCCGGTTAACAGGGCCCAGAGCAAAAGAATTGATTATATTTGAATATGTAATTTATCCTGGATCAATTTTGAAATTATGTTATTATCATAATGAGGCCGGTTTTAATTTTTATTTCGGTTTTATCTATTTTTCTTTTTGCCTGCAGAGAGGTAAAAGGAGAATTCCTCGACACAATTGGCAAAGCCGGAAAAGGACCTGGTGAAATATCCAATTTGCTGGATTTTACTTTCAATTATGAAGACAGCACAATTACCGCATTTGACAGGCACAAAAAGATCAATTATTCATTAACCGGAAAGACCTTAAATGAAGAAAAGCTGGATTTTTCTGTTCAGAGTGTAATAAGGATGAAATCGGGTAATCTCGTTTTTGAAAAATTCTCACCTGAAGGCAATCCGGAAACCGATTACTATTTAAGGCTTACTGACGGGAAAATGAATACAATTGATGCCACACTGCCCATTCCTGAACGGGACATCCCGAGCATATCTCTCAGGGGGCAGATTTACAGGGCTCAGCTTAAAAACGATCATGCCCTTTACTTTTCTCACCTGGGCGATACAATTTACCAAATAGATAAAGACTCAATATATCCTCTCTTTGCCCTCTCATATAACAAAAACACTGATATTCTGGGCGACGCATCCCAGCCTATTGATCTTTCAAGCGCCGAGGATATTTATTCTTTCATCAGCTATTATGAAACGGATAACTTCAGCATGCTGTTCTTCATGCACTTGCATGATTGGTACTGCAATGTATTTGATCACGAAACCGGCAATACAACTGTCTTCAGGACAGACTTCAACATCAATTCCGTTCATAACAACAAGGGAATAATCCTGGTCAATTCAATTGACCTGCCATATTTCATTGAAGAGGTTTTCGAACCTGCAGTTATTTCGTGCACCAATCCCGACGTGCTAGAAAATGTTCTTAACAATTATGAAGAAGGTATCTTTACCATTTTAAAACTTGAATTTTTACCCTTTTAATACGGGCGGCTAACATATTTGAACCCTCCTCCCCCTGATCAGCACAATTTTTGAGCCCAAGGTACACCTTTAAGGCTGATTCCCCAGTAGTCTTCCATCAATTTAAACCTGGAGTTTTTAAAATTAAAACAACAGATTTATAATATATTAGATAGATTTTGGTTATTTTTAAAGATAAAGTTTACTTTGCAACAGATTTTTAAATTAAAACTTTTTAATGATGATTATTGAAGAAAATAAGGTTGTATCACTCACTTATGAATTAAAGGTTGACGACGAACAAAATGAAGTGGTCGAAAATGTTGATGAAAATTCTCCATTGACCTTCTTTTTCGGACGCGGGAACCTGCTTCCTGATTTTGAGGAAAATATCCGCGGACTGAAAGAAGGTGATACTTTTGATTTCAAACTTCAACCGGAAAAAGCATACGGCCAGTCTTCCGATGATGCAGTAATTGATTTGCCCAAAAACACATTTGAGGTTGACGGTAAAATAGCGGAAAACCTGTTAAAGGTTGGAAACACCATACCTATGCAGGACACCTCCGGCAACAGGTTAAGCGGTGTTGTACTGGAAGTTGGCGAGGAATCGGTCAAAATGGATTTCAACCACCCTCTTGCCGACAAGACTCTCATTTTCAAGGGGAAAATAAAGGAGGTCCGCGAAGCTACTCAGGAAGAGATTGAACAGGGTGAAGCTCAACAGGAATGCTCTCAATCCGATGGAGAAGAAGAAGGAGAAGAAGAATAAACAAAGAAAGATAACTTTTAGCCGTTAAGCAACGGCGCACCTATAAGACATACCCCCATAGCCTGTGAGCAATGGGGGTATATCTTTTCCAAAAAAACTTTTATCTTTGTACTGCAATTACAATAATACCGGGCAAACTAAGGTTTGCTACCAAGTCGGGCTGTTAACTCAGTAGGTTCAGAGTGTCACCTTGACAGGGTGGAAGTCACTGGTTCGAGTCCAGTACAGCCCACAAAAAAACCCGCAAAATTGCGGGTTTTTTTACATCCACTGTCATTGACGGTTTTTTTATTTTTACCTTCCCTCTATCCAGTTTACAATCTTATCAGAATTAGGCTCCTCACTGGGCTCTACATAATCTACAAGGCGGCCGTTCTCATCTATCATAAACTTCTGGAAATTCCATGTAAGATCCACATCCATCACCCCGTTACGTGATTCTTGGGTCAACCATTCAAAAATGGGATTCATGTTATCCCCCCTAACGGCCGATTCAGTCATCATGGGGAATGTAACACCGTAATTGCGTGTGCAGAATTCAGCTATTTCCTCATCACTGTCAAGCTCCTGATCGAAACTGTTTGATGGGAAGCCAAGGATTATAAAGTCATCGCCTCCATATTCGTCATACAAGGCTTGCAGTCCTTCGAATTGCCCGGTGTATTCACATTCTGAGGCCGTGTTGACGATCAGAACTTTCTTCCCTTCAAGCTCTCCCATATCGAAAGTGTCTCCCCAAATATCGGTAGTCTGAAAGTTGTGAAGCGTTTCATGCGTTTCGCAGCCAAACATTGCAAATGCAAAAACCATTGGTAATATGAATGTTAGCTTTTTCATTTTTTTTTGTTTTATGGTTTTACAATAATTATTTGTCTTTTCTTATAGATTTATAACAAGCAGAAGCAATATTTGTTTAACAAACTAACTTCAACATGATAATTATTTGTCTGCTACTTTCTGCTTTGGAATCTTATCATAAAGCTTCCTGAATTGCAATATACAAATATATCTGCCTGAAACTGCCTGCAATATATAAAAAAAATAATAATTTTGAGCTTCCGGTCCATGCAGAACACAAAATTCTGCCACAAAAACCCGGCACTTTTGAGCAAGCAATCGAAAAACACATTGGCGAGGTTTTCTTTAATTTAACATTTGAATTCAAAGATTTGTAAAATCTTTATCTTAGCCTGGCCGTTTTTTATTTAACCTGCATCTTAAATGAAAGGGTGAAGCCTGATTTTTAAAATAAGAATTAAAAATCAGGCTTGTAGCAATTTTATACCCCTAAAAATATGAAGATAACTTTTTTGATTTTAACGTTAGGATTTTTTGTATTGTCAGGCTGCAGAACACCCACCGCTTTTGTTTCCGAAAGGGAGCCGGACAAAATGGCTCTGAGCAAAAAAACAACCGAAGATCTGATAACTTACATGGAATTTGATGAAAAAAGCAGTTTTTATTATGATTTTGAATATGACAATGAAAATCTCTATTTGAACATTGCAACCAAAGATCTGGCATTGAAAAGGAAAATAGTGAATTTTGGTTTTACAGTGTGGATTGACAGGGAAGGAGGAAAAGAACGTGAACAGGGCTTCAGACATCCTGTAGGAGTTGCCACACCAGCCGAATTCAGGGAAAAAATGAGGCGCCATGAACCGAAAGAAGGTCATTTATTGGGCGATCTCAGACCTGCGCTTGAGAGAGCCGATGAAATTGAACTTATAGGCATATACGGCGAATCTGTAAGAAAAGTAAAGTTAAGAGACACTCGTATAAGAATCAAAACCGAAATTGTTGAGGGGGTACTTTTTTATGAAGCCAAAATACCCTTTGACGTTCTCGAAATCGAATATGATCCCGTTTCAGAAAAAGCCTCCATCGGGATCGGCCTTGAAACAGGTTATCTTGAGCAGCCATCAGATCCGGATAGAGAGATGCCTCCGGGAGCTGAGCCCGGAGGGAGAACACGTCCACCGAGAGGCATGCCGGGGGGCGCACCACGGCAAATGCCGCATCCGGATTTGTTAAGGGAAAGATCAGAGGAAATAGAAGAGCTAAGAAAACCGACCGAGCTGTGGATAAAGCTTAAGTTCCCGTCTTAAATCCTTGATTTTTCGCCGCTCAGTTTGCAAGGGTTTATTATGGGGGAAAAGCCTATTTTTAAACTAACCCGGTTGCGGTTAATTTAAGGCAATTATTCCTGATCCAGTTGCCTTACCTTCAAAGTCCTCAGTCTGTTTATTGCAGAAGCAAGCTCGATTTTTCGAAACCCGGCAAGTTGTCCGGACCGGGGATTGATAACATCCAAACCGCTTTGTTCAATATCATACAATACCTTATTTAAAATATCCGGCAACCCTCTTTCCCCGTCCATGTACTTTCTTGCATAATATACAGCATGTGCAATGGCTCTTGTCTGGCTTTCGTCAACAAGTTGTTCCACAGAATGAAGCTCAATTCTTTCACTTCCAAACTGAATTGCCTTAACACCCTGGGATTTTAACTTGACTTTTTTGCCCATGGCAGCATCAACACCTTTACTAAAAGGACTCCTTTGGGTTATCCTGCCGAAATACTCCCCTCCTTCCTTTTCCCTTTGGGTCTCACCTGCTATCTCCTTTGCCTTTAGGGTCAAGTCTGAGGGTATGTAATTATCCATACCCACAACCTTGTCGGCAACGTCAAAATAATCGCCTGAGCCGCCTATGACCAGGACAGATGAAACACCATAGTCATTATACATTTCACGTGCCTTGTCAATAAAAGGTGTAATAGGCTCTTTTTCTTTGGCAATCAGCTCCTGCATTCTTTTATCCCTGATCATAAAATTTGTGGCGGAAGTGTCCTCATCAATGAGAAGGCATTCAGCTCCGGCTTCCAGCGCCTCAATAATATTGGCAGCCTGAGAAGTAGAGCCGCTTGCATTTTCAGAGCAAAACTGCTTTGTATCTTTCCCAAAAGGGAGATTTGATATGAATGGCGATATATCGGTCTTCTCTATATACCGGCCGTCTTCGGCCCTAATTTTTACAGATCCAGGAACCGATACCACCCTCTCCCGGCCGTCACCGGGAATATGGTTGTATATTCCAAGCTCAATGGCATTCAATAAAGTTGATTTACCGTGGTAGCCTCCTCCCACAATCAGATTGACACCTTTTGGAATTCCCATTCCACTAGCCTTCCCGTAATTGGGAAGCTCAAATTCCTCTTTCATCGATTCGGCAGAGCTGAAAGGCACCGCCTCTTCCCTTTCCAACGGTTTTTGTGTTATGCCGGTTTTTCTCGGCAAGATTGCCTCGTCTCCAACAAACGCGATCAGTCCCCTTTCAAGAAGAGCATCCCTTAAATAATCTGCATCTTCATTTGTTTTTATATGATCATAAAGCCTGTTTTTGTCCAGATTTTCATAGAACAATGAATTTACGACAATTGCCGGGATCTCATCAAAAAACATATCAATTGCCTGGCGCCCTGCAACCTTTCTTCCAAATGCAGGCAGTCCCAGGCTGAATCTTACCTCTACACCCTTCTCATTTATAAAAACCGATGTTCTCTCCAGGATTTGCTGTCCGGGTCTGTCAATCGATATCAGACCGGAACTGCCTGTTCCCCTGTTACCTTTGCTGTACTTTCCGGCATTGCGGAAAAACTCCCGGGTTAAAAAATCCCTCAAAGCCACTTCCCTGCTTTTGTTCTCATATGTATCAGAAGGGAATTGGGAAATTTCGTCGGGGACATGAACAATAACCTTACTTGGTGTGGCAAACGGATCTCCCTGGACATAATCGACAATCAGCGTAAAATCATCGAAATCGTATTCCCCCCTGATATCCTTATATGCTTTATAACCTCTGCCGTCAATTCTGCTGAGCTCATTTTCCAGTAGCTGTTGTTCCTTCATAATTATTTTCCCTTTTTTTTATTTCTACAACAAACATTTCATCCGTATATTATTTTATTAAATTAATAATCAGCTAGTTATTTCAGCTTAACAATTAAGTATATATGTTTTTGTTGGATGGAACCCGCATGGTTTGTTCATGTTATTTTGTCTGACCTAGTTTGATGCGGGTTTCATCCTGTAACATAATATGAAAACTTTACGTATGCCCAAGAAAGTTAGACTTTTAAATTTTGAACAACGTAACAAACTCCGCAAAAACAGATTACAAAAATAACTAATGATCAAAATATTGCAATTGTGAAAAAACTGGCAATCTTTGGCAAAATAATGATCATCCTGCTGGTGTTTGCAGCTTTGAAACTGTTCATTGATGAATTTGCGGAAACCGATTGGGAGAAAAACAACCATTCAGGAAACCCCGTATCAGCAACTTATATAAGAACCCACATAAACAGGGGGAATTATTTTCTCAATCAGGGAAGGATATTATATTACTACCGCAGCGATTATGACCAAGCATCTGAAAAATTCCGTAATGCAATAGCAGCCTACGATAAAGCATTAGATGCCATTCCCGAAAACACACCCCGCTTCGACAGGCAAAAAGCACTTGCCTACAGCCACAGGGGACATGCTAAAAGTGAGCTTGGCAATTACCTGAAGGCAATATCCGACTTCAGGAAAGTAATTGAAATCAAGCCCGATTACTGCGAGGCATATTTCGACATAGCCTCTTTAAAGTATGAAATTGGTGATCACACCGGAGCATTGGAGGAGTACAGGAAAATAAGCGAAAAATTTGATGGCACCCAGCGAAGAAAATCGGAAAAAGAGATAACTTTATTAAAAAATAAGTTAAACAACAACTGACCACCTTTTTGCTCCCCCTTTGTATCCATCCTGCCAACCCCATCTTTCAATACTGGCAATGAGTACGCAAATTTGTAGCATGAAAAAAATTATAAAGCATGCCCGGGCTGAGAATGTTCACCCATTTGATTCCTTGTCATTTTATTTTATCAAGTGAATCAAACAATGGTTAAATGTCTGTATATTCTTTAATAATATTTTCCGGGTTCATCAGTATGTCAACATATTGAGCCCTGGCATAGGCAAAAGGATCTTTTATTGCATCATCCGAGAGTTTTCCCCTGAAATCATCCACTGATTTATAAGATCTGTAATTCATCCAGAACTCAAGCTCTTTGAGCATTTTCTCAATATGTTGTGCCTTGTACTTGTAAACAGCGCTGACAATCTGAACACACTCAGCTCCGGCCAGGATCATTTTTGCCATATCTTTTCCTGTAAAGATACCGGTATTTGAGCAAATGCTGCCCTTAACCTTATTGTACAACAATCCCGTAAACTTCAGCGGCAGTTTGTGATCTCCTTCTTTGCTCAAGTTAAAGGGGGAGGTTATCTTCTCATTGTCAACATCTATGTCAAGATGAAAAAACCTGTTGAACAAAACAAACCCGTTTGCCCCGGCCTCATCGATTTTTGACATAACATTTAAAGGATTTGAATAAAACGGTCCCAGCTTAACAGCTATTGGAATACTCACGGCCTCTCTTACAGCCCTGACCATTTCCACTTGATTATCTACGATATTAACCTGCTCAGCTTCCCTTGGTAATGTATAAAAGTTCAGCTCCAGTCCGTCTACTCCGGTCTCTTCAATCAACTTAGCGTATTCAACCCATGTTTCCTTATAAACAGCATTGAGACTGGCTATAAGGGGAATTGACAAGGCCTTTTTGGCTTTTTTAAGCTCGGCAAGGTGTTCCTTTGGACCTGCATGCTCTACATTGGGATGAATGCTAATCATTTCAGCATGGCGCTCATCAAATTCATGCAGCTTTTCTTCGAACTGCAATCTCTCATACTGGATCTGTTCCTCAAAAAGTGATTTGTAAACAATCGCTCCTGCTCCGGCTTTCTCAAGATGAATGAGGGTTTCCTTATCTTTCGAAAGGTTGCAGGCACCTACTACTATGGGATTCTTTATTTCGATCCCCATAAACTTGGTTTTAAGGTCAGGCATAATTATAGAGTTTTAGTTTGTTATTCTATAAAGGTAAACAAACAGCAAAGGAGTTGGTTCAATAAAGAGGTGAAATTTATCTTTCAGAATATTCCCTTGTTCAGGGACATTGGCTTCGCCGATCTCAGGCAACAAGTTGCCCTCAATTCAGCTAAAGCTGAACTTTTGTCTGCCCGAGCAAGCTCGGCAGCCTTCGTCTTCAGTGCGAAACTTCGTTTAGCCCAGCGTTAGCCACTTTTAATATTGGTTAGAATTTCACACAAGCCCTGAAAGCACTTGTTTTTTTATCCACATTAAATCCCTCAAATGAGTAATATTTGTTATCATTAACTCCCCTGACCAATCTGATTGTCTCACCTGCCTTGGTTTCTTTCATCAGGTTAAGCGAAAGTTTTTGGGGATAATGTGAGAGGTGAAACTCAGGAGTAAATGAATTCATTATCCAGTCAACATACCTTGTAGTTGTAACATGTTTGTTCAGGTCAATATCGCAATACTGGGCAGTAATATTAAAACCTTCACCATCATTAACAGGCGGGAGTTTTTCAGGAGGCTCAGAAACAGCATGTTTATCTCTGAGAAATTTAAAATAATCCTTATCTATCCCTTTTATTTTCTTTATCCGTTTTTCTTCAACGTCAACGGCAAGCCAGCCGGAGACAGCCCTTAGCACAACCTTCCCTTCCCCGTCCCTTAAAAGAAAATCCCTGAGATAAAGCAGCTTTTCAACATTTTTGGGCCATGTTTCAACCTCAACTGTTTCCTTCCACAATAAGGGGCGGTAAATCTCCATTGTAATCCTGCTCAAAACCCAGAAAAGATTCTGCTTCCCAATATCACCATAACCGAAACCAAGACTGTCGGCCGAATCTATAGCTGACTGAATCAGAAAATTCACAAGAGACCCGGGGCGTATCCGAGAATACATGTCAGTATCGGCCGATGTTACCCTGAATTTTGAAAAACAGGTTAGTCCACTTTCAGATAGCTGTTCCATAGAAAACAATTTTCCCAAAAGTACAAAACAATAATTAATTGCCTGTTCACTTGGGAAAAATACTTATTTTTGCGCCTAATTACTTCAGGCGGTGAAAATTACTGAAAACCTCACATATAAGAAGATATTGGTGTTCTGGACTCCTCTGGCCCTTACATGGCTTATGATGTCCGCAGAGCAGCCTTTCCTGGTAGCTATCATCGCACGAATAGGCGAAGCCAAATACAACCTTGCCGCCTTCGGCATAGCCTTTGCCTTTGCGCTGATAATTGAGGCGCCGGTGATAATGCTCATGAGTGCCTCAACGGCGCTTGTAACAGACCGCCATTCATACAAGAAAATGAAGCGTTTTACCGATATTCTTAATATATCGGTAGTGACCGTACAGCTTATACTGCTTATACCGCCTTTATTCAATTTTATAGTTCAGGACTTAATGGGAGTGCCTGAAAATGTTGCTCAACTAACCTATATATCACTATTATTGCTTATCCTCTGGCCCCCTGCCATTGGTTACCGGCGCTTTTACCAGGGGATTCTTATACGGAACAACCTTACCCAAAGGGTAACCTACGGGACCCTGATAAGGCTCCTTTTTATAGGCCTTTCCGGCTACGGTTTGTATCTGACAGGCATAGAGGGTGCATATGTAGGGGCAGCAACCCTTTCAATCGCTGTACTTGCCGAAGCCATAGCATCTTGGCTGATGGCAAGGAAAACTGTTAAAAGGATAATAGAGGAAGGAGATGTACCTGCGTCAGATGCTTACGGGAACATAAAGGGCGAAAAGATAGGCTACAGGTTTATCACAAGGTTTTACACACCTCTGGCTCTGACATCACTGCTTGCACTGGGAATAAATCCCTTTATCACCTTTTTTCTCGGACGCAGTGCTATGGCCGTTGAATCGCTTGCTGTACTGCCCGTTGTCAACTCCCTTGTCTTTATTTTCCGGAGTATGGGACTGTCTTACCAGGAAGTGCTTATAGCCCTTGTGGG
>PWHJ01000156.1 GCA_003554865.1 Bacteroidota bacterium
AGAAGCTTGTTAAGAAACAATATAAATACCATATTAGGCACTACAAACGAGTTTGAAAATTTATTTCAATAAAAATAGGGGTTACAGAGCGGAGAGAAAACTTAAACCGCGGAAGTCAGGAGCAATGGGGCTCCACCTCTTACCATTCCGAACAGAGAAGTTAAGCCCATTAGCGCCGATGGTACTGCGAAAGCGGGAGAGTAGGTCGCCGCCGTCCTTTTAAGCCCCGGCAAATACTTGCCGGGGCTTTTTTAATTGTGCAATGTGCAATTGTGATTTGCTTTCATTACTTTTGTGACAATTTTCTGATTAACCTTGTGTTAGTATGAGCCCAATATTGCGCCATGCTAACAAACAGACTACTAAATATACTTTGCGCAGATGAACCCCCATCAGCCTTTGGCAGACAAAATAAGAATAAAAAAACTGCTTTTTACTCTTTCAATATGCCTTGTTTTGTTTTCGGGTGTATCAGCTGTTTGTACAGCAGGAACCGTAAGCAGACAGGCATACCCTCAAGAGGAAGAAGTTGAAACAGAGGAGTACGAAGAGGTCATATATTCTTGGAGGCTGACCGATTACCTAACAAGTGAGGAAAGAGTAAAAATTGACACCTTTCTGGTCTCTTTCCAGAAACACAACCCGGTTTTTCAGCACAGCATATCCGCCTCTTTTTTGGGTAATCCCGGCTTGGCAAGCAAGTCAAACATTTTTATTAAAAGAGATTCATACAACAATGATCTCATATTCCAGGATCCTTTCCGACTCTACTTTCATAACCCGGCTAACACAAGATTTTACAATACCCGCAAACCTTATTCAAGTTTGCAGTTTTCAACTGGAGGCCCATCGGGTGAGAATCAAAAAACCCTGGGTGTGCTGCACACCCAAAATGTAACCCCCGACTTCAATATCGGTTTCAAATATGACAATATTAATGCCGAAGGACAATATCGTGAGCAGGATGTGCGAACCAATGCGATATCGTTTTTTTCAAGTTACCATACAGAAAGATATACCGCTCATGGCCTTCTGAATATCAATTCGGTAAACAACCATGAAAGCGGTGGACTTCAGGATGACCAAAGCCTGGGAGACCCGCAGCTATCAACCACAGAGCTGCCGGTAAGACTTAATGATGTTGTAAATATAGTTCGAAATAATAATTTTTTTCTCTCCCATTCCTTTATACCCTTTGGAGGTGTGGATGCCGGGGAAAGAGTTGAAGAGACTGAGGCTGTTGAGGATGGTAACAGGGATAACTCAAATAACCGGGAGGTAATTTCCCTTGAAAGGCTTGAGTTGTCTCACGTTTTTCATTATGAGAATTTCAGGCGGGTATTTGAGGACCCTACTCCCCCGGAAGAATTCTATGATAATTTTTTTATAAGTCCCGAGAGAACTTATGATTCAACTTCTTACAGGCGTATATCAAATTCCTTGCTCACAGAGCTACCCGGAATTGAAACCCCTCACTTCAGCTTTTCTGTTAAGGGGGGGGTCAGAAATGAACAGGTAAAGAAAAGTTATAATATTCCCCATGATACAATAATAACTCATAACACAGAAACCCCGGACACAACTGTAGTTACAAGGGAAAGCGATTCATTCTCCAGCAATGCTGCGCTGGCCTCAGCAAGCAGCAGTATAACAGAAAGGCTGGAAATGAATGCATCGGCACACTATTATTTTAGCGGCTACAGGCAGGGAGAATACAATTTTTCTGCCCGGGCTGATCTGAGCCTGCTGGAAGGCAAAAACAGCTCCATACTTTCACTGTTTCTCAAACAAAAGGAAACCAAACCATCCCCTTTTTTAAACCGCTATTCATCAAACCATTTCAAATGGGAAAATGATTTTGACAATATCGGTGAGAGCCGTCTTGGAGGCTCTTTCAATATGCCTTCGCGTGATTTGGAGGCAGGTTTGTATACAAGTTTGCTCAACAACTACATATACATGGACACATCGGCTAATCCTGCCCAGCATGACTCTCCTTTTCCCGTTTTAACAGCCTATTTTAAAAAAGATTTCTCCCTCTGGCGGTTTAATTTCAGGAATAAACTTTACTATCAGGCATCCGGACAGGAAGATATATTGCCCCTTCCCTCACTGAGTCTTTACAGCTCGGTATACTATGAGCAGACATTTTTAGACGGTATGTTACTTGCACAGGCAGGGTTTGACATATTTTACAATACACCCTATTATGCTTATGCTTATCAGCCGGCTACCGCGCAGTTTCATCTCCAGAAGGAAAAAAAGCTGGGCAACTATCCCTATGTAGATGTATTTATCAACTTTCAGCACAAAAACCGTTTCAGGGCATTTTTCAAGGCTGAGCACTTAAATGCAAATTTTACAGGCAACGATTATTTTTCCGTCCTCCATCATCCTCGCAACGAACAGCTTTTCAAGTTAGGGATCTCCTGGATTTTCTATGACTAACCAAATATCTCCATGCCCGCAAAATGCCGCACCGGGTATATTACTTGAATAGCCCAAAAACTTAACTAAAATGAGGCAAGCGTGCTGATAATTTAAATACCGCTCCGTCAGATTACCCTATTTCCAGCACTTTGCAAATCCCGGCAACAGGCCTTACCTATATTAACCTGTGCAATATTTGTTATAATAATTTATACAATTAATTGAACATTATTAAAATATTTTTGTTTTAACATCGTTATGATATTTTTGCAGAATTTATCAGTGTGATTTTCTTGTAATTGGTTAAAATACAGATTCTTAAATCCTTAAATTAATGACAATGTTTGGAGGATACAGGGGTATTTTACTGAGCTGCACGTTTGTGTTAATGCTTTTTACTTGCACTTCTTGTGAGAGCAAAGAAGGGCTTGATGCCCAGTCACAATACGAAAAAATAAAGGAACGGGGAAAAATTGTTGCAGTAACCGACTACAATTCCATAAACTATTTCATATACAGGGGAACCCCCATGGGATACCAGTACGAGCTGTTAAAGCGTATGGCCGAAGATCTTGAACTTGACCTTGAAATCAAGGTTAGCAACAACATTGAAGAGAGTTTCCGGTATTTATATGAGGGGGAGACTGATTTAGTTGCATTAAACCTGACTGTTACCAAGGAGAGAAAAAATGAGGTCAATTTTACAAAACCGCACAATCAAACCCGCCAGATGCTTGTTCAGCGAAAACCGGCCGGATGGGAATTAATGAGCAAGCAGGAGAAGGAGGAGCATATGATCAGAAATCAGCTGGATCTGGCAGGGAAAACTGTATATGTGAGGAAAAACTCCGCCTTTATTCCAAGATTGGAAAATCTCATGGAAGAGATCGGGGATACTATATATATAATTGAAAAACCGATGGGTGTTGAGAAGCTTATTTCAAAGGTATCAGAGGGTGAAATTGATTATACTGTGGCCGATGAAAATATGGCAAATGTAAATGAAACCTATTATTCAAACATTGATGTTTCAACTCCCCTGAGCTTCCCTCAAAACCAGTCATGGGCAGTAAGAAAAGGAAACGATTCTTTGCTGAAGGAGGTAAACAGGTGGTTGGGCGAATTTAAAGAGACCCTCGATTACAGGCACCTGTATGCTAAATATTTCAATAATCCTTATTCTGCCAGAAGGGTGCAGAGCGACTATTTTGCCCTCTCCAGCGGCAGACTCTCCCCCTATGATGAGATAATAAAGGAGTATAGTGAGGAGATTGGATGGGACTGGCTTTTGCTGGCTTCAATGATATATCAGGAGTCCAGTTTCAGGGCCGATGTTCAAAGCTGGGCAGGTGCGCAAGGGTTAATGCAGTTAATGCCGGCAACCGCCAAAAGGTTCGGTGTCGGATATGTCAATGACCCCGTAGAGAATATCCGCGCAGGGGTAAGATATATAAAGTGGCTTGAAGATGTTCTGGAAAATAACATGGAAGATCGCGAGGAGCGCCTGAAGTTTATTCTTGCCTCATATAATGCCGGATTGGGCCATGTGTTTGATGCCCGTGCGCTTGCCAGGAAGTACGGCAGGAATCCGGACAGATGGGATGGAAATGTAGATTATTTCCTTTTGAACAAGTCAGATCCGGTTTACTATCAGGATTCGGTCGTTGCTCACGGATATTGCCGCGGAGAAGAGCCCTACAGGTATGTCACTGAAATCCTTGATCGTTACGATCACTACAAAAATATTATGAACTGAAGTCCGGGATGCTTCCTATAACATCCAGAAATTCGGCCATGATCATGGCAGTGGCACCCCAAACATGCTCCCTTTTTATTTTGTAGCCCGGGGCATCCGTTTTTAACCCAGGCAACTCTATTTTGTTCTTGCAAACTGTCTCCTCTTTGAGCAGCTCTGACAGGGAAACCGTAATAATGTACTGCACCTCCCGCGGATCCGGTGAAAAAGCGGGCTTGTGATCTACAAAGCCCACAAAAGGGTTAACAGTAAAATTGCTTACAGGAATATACAGGGGTGTTAGCCTACCCAAAACCTCTATCTTTTGATGAGGTATTCCTGTTTCTTCATAAGCTTCACGCAATGCCGTGTGTACCGGCTCTTTATCTTTTTCCTCCATCTTTCCTCCAGGAAAGCTTACCTGGTTGCTGTGAGGACCTGAGTAGTCGGCTCTTTTGATAAGAATCACCGAAAGATCCTTTTTTTCAGGAAAAAGGATAATAAGTACACTGCCTTTGGCCGGTTTTTTATTGAAAAACCGGGGATTCCTGCCTTTAACCGCCATTTTCTCGTGACTTGTGGCCCCGGGTAAAGGTTCTTCAAGTTTTTTTTGAAGTTTTTTTAGAAGTTCCATATTAGTTAGACCGGCAGATTGTACTGAGATAATAACTTTTAGACCCTTAAAATTATATTTTTTAATATAAAGGTTTTAGGTATTTCAATCAAAACGTATGGTTTTTTGCGGACTAATCCTTCCGATTATATATGAAGGAATAATTAGCATTGAAATTGTTACTATCATCGTACCTGCGTTAAGCAGCAGCAGGTGAATTATGTTCAGGTTTACCGGCACTGTTTCAACAAAATAAGAGGCTTCATCTAGTTTTACAATGCCGAACCAGTGCTGAATGAGAGCCAGTACCAGCCCGAGTATATTACCCCACAACAGCCCTTTACCCACAAGGTAGGCAGACTGGTAAAGAAAAACCTTGCGCAGGCTTATGTTGGTTATTCCCAGAGATTTAAGAACCCCTATCATACCGGTATGTTCAAGTATTAGTATAAGAAGGCCAGAAACCATGTTGAAACCGGCCACCACAACCATCAGTGTCAGTATTACCCAAACGTTCATATCAAGAAGCTGCAGCCAGTCAAAAATATGGGGATATCTTTCCCTTATATTTGTAACACGAAGTTGTGCACGGTCTTGGGTAAAGGTGTAGCCCACTTCTTCGAACACCTGGTGTGAAACTCTTTCAAGCTTTTCGAAATCTTCCAGTATAATTTCAAAACCACTTACCTGATTCTCATCCCATTCGTTAAGCCTTTGTATATGCTTGATATCGGCCAGTACAAAATGTTTGTCCAGCTCTTCAAGCCCCGTTTCGTATATTCCCTCTACAGTGAAGCGCCGTGCTCTTGGTGGATCCTGAACAAAATACATTCCAAAATCGTCACCAACATCCAGCCTTAAAAGGGAGGCTATACTTTGTGAGATAACCACGCTGTTTTTGGTAACAGTGTCACTTACACTGAAAGCCGAGCCTTCAACCATATTCTGTTCAAAGAAATCCCATTTGAAGTCACCGTCTATTCCTTTTAATATTACCCCCTGTATTTCATCTCCGGTTCTTATTATTCCCGGTTTGGTTGCGAAGGCCTGAATATGCCTTATTTCGTCAATATTTTGAAGTCGGGGCAAAAAATCCTGATCTCTTCTTATGGGAGTTGTTTCGTAGGAGATATTTGAATCCAGGTTGATTATGTGAATGTGAGAACCAAAACCTGCCACCTTATTGCTTATTTCATTCTGGAAGCCTGTTACAATTGCAACCGAAAGTATCATAACGGTCAGTCCCAGGGCAATACCTGCAATTGCAATGGCGACTATGGGTCGCGATATCCCTTTTTTATTATTTTGGCCCTTAACAAGGCGTTTTGCTATGAAAAGCTCTAGGTTCAACCTTTGTTTTTTTTTGCAAATTTAGCAATTTGCCCCGGTTTTTAATTATAATTGCACTATGAGAGGGATGCGGCAATTAATTAATGAATATGCTTTTTTTCGTAACGGCTTCCGGAGCTTATATTTCACAGGAAAAATAACGAATAAACTGCAATTTTTTGTTTTTCCGGCGATAATTTTTCCGGCTGTCAAAAAGGGCGTTTTTTCAGTTTTGTCACTGGCGTTGATATTAGCCTTTCACAATGCTTATTCTGCGGTGCCTCAATACGGAGATCCAAACGTTGCCGCAGAACGCACTGAAAAGTATTTGCCCCTGCTGAAAGGGAAAAATGTTGGGGTTGTAGCCAACCAGACCTCCCTTGTAGGGGAGACCCATCTTGTTGATACACTTCTGTCCATGGGGGTGGAGGTAAAGAAAATTTTCGGTCCCGAGCACGGATTCAGGGGAACAGGTGATGCAGGGGAGCACATGGAAAGTTATACCGATAAAAAAACCGGTTTACCTGTAATTTCCATATACGGCCAAAGGATGAAACCCGAACCTGAGGACCTTGATGGACTTGACATTGTTTTGTTCGATATACAGGATGTTGGGGTTCGCTTTTATACATATATCTCAACGATGCATTATGTGATGGAAGCCTGTGCCGAGAACGGGGTAAGTTTTATGGTGCTTGACCGCCCCAATCCGAACGGCTTTTATGTTGACGGTCCCGTACTCGAAATGAAACACAGCTCTTTTGTGGGGATGCATCCTGTGCCGCTCGTTCACGGAATGACAACAGGCGAGTATGCAAAGATGATAAACGGTGAAGGTTGGCTGAGAGATGGAATAGAGGCTGACCTTCAGGTAATAAGGTGCAAGGGGTATACCCATAACACCCTTTACAAACTGCCCGTTAATCCTTCGCCCAATCTTCAGACCCAGCTGTCAGTTTATCTTTATCCCTCACTTGGGTTAATGGAGGGTACGGTAATGAATGTGGGAAGAGGCACAGAATTTCCCTTTATGGTGTTTGGCCATCCTGAATTCAGGGATTCTGATTTTGCATATACAACCCGCAGCATTGAGGGAGCATCGACAAACCCAAAGCACAAGGGAGAGCTCTGCTACGGGATAGATCTGAGATCTTACTGTAAGGAGCAAATAATTTCCCGGGGGGCAGTCAATCTCAAATGGCTTCTCCTTGCGCGTGAAAGAGTCGATACTGACGAGTTTTTTAATTCCTTTTTTTACAGGCTTTCAGGTAATGACAAAGTGAAAAAGATGATAAAAAGCGGGGCAGGTGCTGCTGAAATAGCGCGAAGCTGGGAAGAGGAAGTCGAAGAGTTTAAAAAAATACGGAAAAAATATCTTTTATACGAAGATTTTGAGTGACAATAAAAAGCTTAGCCTTTCCGCCCCCAAGCTAAAGCAGCTTCATGAAAAAGCTCAGTCTTTTTGCCCCTAAACTAAAGCAGTTTCATCCTGTTGCGTGAGAAAAAAAGAGGCTGCCCTTTTGAGACAGCCCCTTTTTATCAAAAAATTTACCTTCGGCCTATGCCGGCGAAAATTTGAAGAACTTATTAATCCTCTTCCTCTTCTTCGTTGGCATATTTGACGTAAGTGTCAAGCCATTCAACCCATCTTGCCCACATGTCAAGTACGGTTTCTTCGGCTGACGGTCCATGGCCCTCGTAGGGATAGAAATAAAGCGATGCTGTTTTGCCAAGTCCGTTAAGGGCATGGAACATCCTTTTTGAATTTGTAGGCCAGGTACCCACATTGGTATCGTCTGCACCGTGGTACATTAGCAATGCCCCGTCAAGTCTTTCAGCCCAGAAAATGGGCGACATTGAGATATAGGCTTCTCGTCCTTCCCACAATATTCTTCTTTCGCGCTGGAATGTAATCGGTGTTAGCGATCTGTTATAGTTGCCCGCTCCCGCTATTCCTGCCTTGAAGAAAGAGGTGTGGATCATCGAGTTTGCTGTTCCGAAAGCACCGTAGCTGTGCCCCCCCAGTCCGAGCCTGCTGCGGTCCATGAAACCAAGCTCATCGCATGCATCCAGAATTGCAGTCCAGTTTCTTTGTATACTTTTTATAAAGTTGTCGTTATATTCATCCATTTCTCCCACTATAGGAAAGTCGGGTTGTACAACAGCATACCCCTGAGTTATCAGAAGCTGCATTGAGCGTGACCCGTGAGAACGGTAACTGTTTATATTTCTTCTTCTTGCTGCCCTGTCAAGTCCGTCCTGATCCTCATATTCCCTTGGATAGAACCAGAACATAGTGGGAAGCTTTTCTTCTCCGTCATAATCTTCGGGCAGAATGGCAGTTGCATGGAATGTTATGCCGTCTGGGCGCTCCACCTCAAACTCATGGTATTCCGCATTGGTTAGCTGCGGGGAGTAATCAACATTGTCTGTCAGTTTATCAGTTGAGCCGTCACGGGTATCCCTCAGGTAAGAGTCCGGCACTTTAGTGGGAGCTTCGCGACTTATCACTATCCTGTTCATTTCATCGTCAATTACCGCCAGCACTCTTTCATAAATGTCTTCTTCACTTTCAAATACCCTTGTTGTTTCACCGCTTCTTATCTCAACCTTATCAATGAAAGGCTGGGGAGCGTTTTCCGTCCATTCTTCATGATACTGTGTCCCTTGGAGATAAACAAAATTGCCGTCTGGGGAGATCCTTGTAATACGCTCACCCAGATCACCGTTTGTTGTCATAAGATTTCCGGGATTTTCGTAAAACTCATCTGTGTCCCACTTGTAAATAGTGTGCTTCTCTTCCGGGTCATCAAGGTGAATAGCATACAGATGCTCTTCGCCTCCTTCCCTTTCAGTTATAAAAAGGGTCTGGCAATCTTGCGAATACTCCAGGTTTCTTATTTCCGTTTCACTTTCATATATCACTTCCTTATCATCCTCTCCATATGGAGGCATCCACTTTATTACCTGGTCCATCAGCTTCTCGTGCTCCTCTTCTTCACCTTCCTCATTCTCTTCCGGAGGTGCTTCCTTTTGCAGGAAACTTATACCTTCGCCGTCAGGGCGCCATCTTACATTGCGTTTTTCCGGTTCGTCATTGTTGTCCTCGTCCCTTCCGTCACGTATATGACGGCTTCTTACTTCTGCCTTCACATCACCTTCAATGTTCCAAACTTCGTTAACATCAGCAAAAAGACTAACGGGTACAATATTTGAAAACGGCTTTTCAATTGTTGTAACACGCAGATATTCAGCATCCGGATCCATACTCACGCTTGAATAAAGGCCGGGCTCGCCTACTTCCTTCACTTCATTCGTCTCTACATTTATCCTTGCAAGCTGGCCGGTACCGTAATACTCAAGAAGCGATTTCTCATAGGGACCTTCGAGAAGGTTCTGATAGGTTCTAAGCTGGTTTTCATCTTCGGTGCTTACGCGAATCAGAAACTCATCTTCAGGGTTATCCCGCTGAGGCTTCGGATCACGATCTGCAGGAACAAGAACGGTTGTTATATACATCCCGTCGGATGACCATTCAATTGCGGAGGTCAGGGTTGCCAACACGGCTCTGGGTGTAATCCTTGTTGAGCGCCTACTGTCAACATCTGCAACGTAAATATGTGTTTCATTCTCATAGTGTGCAAAGTAGGCTACCTTTGATCCGTCAGGCGACCAGCTTGCACTGGATACCCTGGCGTCATCAGGTGTGCGGATCGAACGGGTCCGTCCCCTTTCCCATGGTATCAGCTCATAGCCCACTGATCCGCCTGTGGTAAACCTGCGATGGCGGCTTGCTGCAGTATCTATTTCAACACCTCCCAGGTTTTGATAAGGTTTTCCCATTCTTGCCATGGGAGTCAGACCGTCACTTATGGCGTTGAGAAAATAAGTGCGCTGGGGTCCAAGATTGTTCAGCGAAACGTTTTTATAACGCTCTGAGAGAACAAGATTTTTTATTTCCTCCGGGGGCTCCTGATAGCCCTGTTCGGTTAGCAACTGCTGCGAAAAAACACCGTTGCTTCCCGCAAACAGGAATAAAACCATAATTCCCCCAAATAACAATGCGTTTTTTTTCATTTTGTAAAAGGGTTTTGTGTTAATAAA
>PWHJ01000208.1 GCA_003554865.1 Bacteroidota bacterium
AAAGCTTCAATAAACAATAAATAAAATTGTTAGCTAAAAATTAAAAAAAATTATCTTTGCATTACAGGCAGGAAAAAAGTTACTAATTACAAATTGCAAAAGATAAAATGATACAAAAAATGCAGGCTTTGATGCTGCTTTTTATAATTAGTACATTATCGCTTAATTCACAGGAAAAAATCCCTGACAGTGAGCACGATTATCTTGTAACACTTGAAACCGCTTACGGCAACATGATGTTGTTGCTTTTCGATGAGACCCCCAGGCACAAGGAAAATTTTATAAAGCTTGCCAAAGCAGGTGTATTTGACGGAAACACCTTCCACCGGGTTATAGAAAATTTTATGATCCAGTCAGGCGACCCCTCCACCAGCAATAAAACCCGCACATGGGAAAACGATATTATTCCACCCCATGTTCCTGCTGAAATAGACACTACATTCAGTCACAAAAGAGGAAGCGTAGGTGCTGCCAGGTACGGGGGGGAACGCAATCCCGAAAAAAACTCCAGTCCGACCCAGTTCTACATAGTACAACATGACAGAGCAGCGCCGCACCTTGACGGGGAGTATACCATATTTGGACAGGTCATGAGCGGACTTGAGGTAATTGACAGCATTGCCGGAAAACCCACAGACGACAGAGATCGTCCGCTGGAGGATGTAAGAATCAAAAATGCAGAGGTTGAGGAGGTAAAAAGAGAAGATGTGGAGAAATTCTACAATTTCAGTTACAATTAAATTCACTGTCAAAAATAGAGTATCACCCTTTCCAATACCTGTTTTATTGTCGAACAACTTAAAAAAACAAAGCTATGGCTATAACAAAAGTCTGGATCGAAGAAGGATGCACCGCATGCGGAATATGTGAAGACGAATGCCCTGAGGTATTTGAACTGCAGGATGAAGCAATTGTAAAAGAAGGTGCCGATTTCAATGCAAATGAAGATTGCATCAAAGAATCAGCCGACGCCTGTCCGGTTGCTGTAATCAATTACGAATAAAAAGTATCGGAATTAAAGCAGAATGTAATGCCGCATTTCATAAGCGAAGATGCGGAAAAGGGTTTATATTGTCTTCACCGTAAAGGAAACGGCCGGAGTATATACTCAAAAGAACCCCCATCAGCCTATTGAATATTAGTTTAATTAACCATATTTGTACGGATCAGGCAGGTTGAATGTGGCAAAATAATTTAAACCGACAATTATGAATCTAAAGATCCCCTCACCCAAAGAGATCGAGTCGGCACACGAAAGGATTAGACCTTACATTCACCGCACACCTGTTATGACTTCTTCAGCTATTAATGAGATAACAGGGGCCGATCTTCATTTCAAATGCGAAAATTTTCAAAAAGCAGGTGCTTTTAAGGCACGCGGCACAACCAATGCGGTCTTTTCACTTAGTGAAGAAGAGGCCGTTAAAGGTGTGGCCACCCACTCATCAGGCAATCATGCCGCCGCATTGTCTCTTACAGCCCGAAAAAGAGGGATAAAAGCTTATATAACAATGCCCCGTACAGCGCCAGATATCAAAAAAAAGGCCGTGGAAGGCTATGGCGGTGTAATCAGTTTTTGCGAGCCTACAGTAGAATCACGTGAAGAAACCTGCAGAGAGGTCATTGAAAAAACAGGGGCCACTTTTATTCACTCCTACAGTAATTCTCAAATCATTTCAGGTCACGGCACTGCGGCAAAAGAGCTCATGGAACAGATCAGCAAACTTGATGCAATTGTAACATGTGTAGGGGGCGGCGGCTTGCTCAGCGGGATATCAATTTGGGCAAAATATGAAAATCCCGGCATAAAAGTCATTGGAGGATGCCCTGAAAATGCCGACAATTCATACCGTTCATTTATATCAGGTAAGCTTCAGTCGCATAAAACGCCCAACACAATTGCAGACGGACTGAAAATGCCGCTAAGTGAACTTACATTCAAAATAATTCAAAAATATGTCGATGACATAGTTAGCGTTAGCGAAGAGGATATAGTTGAAGCAATGCGACTTATTTGGGAGCGCATGAAGATAATCATCGAACCTTCTTCTGCCGTTGCCCTGGCAACGGTCTTTAAAAAAAGTGACATTTTAAAAAACAGAAAAGTTGGCGTGATACTCTCCGGAGGGAATGTGGATCTGAAAAACCTCCCTTTTTAGATTTCAATCCGCTGCAAGTCAAAAAGTGTGCAAAATGTTATACTTTTCCATTCTGCAGGACAGAGACCATACGGTTTAACCCTTCGGCCAGCAGACTGCGCGGACAGGCGATATTCATACGAAAAAAGCCGTCGCTTTTTTCACCAAACTCCTTACCTTCATAAAGGGCTATACCCGCCTTGTAAACCATTAAATCTTTTATCTCCCCCGAACTCATACCCAGTCCCTTCATATTGATCCACACAAGAAATGTTCCGTCAGGTCTGATAACATTGACCTCAGGCAAATGCTGCCCGAGATAAGAGGCAAGATATTCTGCGTTCCCCTCCAAATAAGCTATCAGCTGATCAAGCCATTCCCGGCAACCGGAATAGGCAGCCTCAATCGCCACCTCACTCAGAGTGTTTTCAAGATTGATTTGAGCTATGTCTCTTATATTTTCAAACCTCTCCCTTATCTGCCTGTTGGGAATAACAAGTGAAGCCTGCTGCAGTCCGGATATATTGAATGTCTTGCCTGCAGAAAAACAGGTAACAGAATTCATCGCTATCTCATCTGAAAGCGATCCCAACGGTATGTGCCTGTGACCATTAAAAACCAGATCGGCGTGTATTTCATCTGAGATGATCCTTATATTGTTCCTTAAACAAATGCCGGCCAGCTCATTCAGCTCTTCCCTGCTCCACACACGACCTGTCGGGTTATGCGGACTGCAAAGTATCAGCAGTCTTGTTGCGGGGGTTATCTTGTTGCGCAAATCCTCAAAATCGAAAGTATAACGGTTGTCTTGAAACTTCAGCTCATTTCTTACCAGTATGCGCTCATTGCCTGACACCAGATTTATTAACGGTTTGTAGGCAGGAGTTTGCAGGATAATCTCATCGCCCGGCTCTGAAAGAACGTTCAAAAGTAAGTTAATACCCTGTATCACACCGGGCGGGCAAAAAGTAAGCCACTCTCTTTTTATGTCCCAGTTATGTCTTACGGACAACCAGTTTATAATGGCCCGGAGATATGACTCTCTCCTCACAGAATAACCAAATACAGGATGTTCAAGCCTTTTTCTAATTGCATCGATCACCGGAGGTGGAGTTGCAAAATCCATATCAGCAACCCAGAAAGGCAGCAAATCATCTCTGCCGAACTTCTCTTTGTTAGCAGTCCATTTATATGAACCGCTTCTTTTTCTGTCAATTACCTTATCAAAATCATACTGCATAATTCACTTCTCCCTGTTTTGAGAACCGGAAAGTATTTTTAAACTATCAGATACAAAATAATTGTCACCCCGCCCACCAGAAGGGCATAAGGAAGCTGGGTTATAACATGATCCATATGATCGCTCCCTGCCCCGGCTGAAGACAATACGCTGGTATCAGAAACCGGCGATGAATGGTCACCAAAAATGCCGCCTCCACCGACAGCCCCGACACATTTATATACAAGCGGATCAATCACCCCGCCTGTAAATGTGTAGGCAATCGGAACAGCCAGGGGAATCATTATGGCAAAAGCCCCCCATGATGAGCCTGTTGAAAAAGATATTAAAGCAGTAAAGAAAAAAGTTGCTGCTACAAGGAGGCCCGGTGTAAGCCACTCTTCAGATATATCTGATATAAACACCGCTGTTCCCAGAGCCAAAGTGACCTCATTCAGGCAATAAGCCAGCGCTATTATAACTACTGCCGGCATCACATTTTTCAACCCCCTGTAGATAAGGCTCATAAGCTCGCCGATGCTGTGCAGGCGCTTTGTGATGAACATCAGCAAAGACATGTAAATAACAGCGGCCATGAATGCTTCTGCTATTCTGACACTTCCAAGGAAAATAATCGTTGATGTGGCAATACCTACTATTACAATCAAAGGTACAACCAGGTCGGTAAGCAGGTTAACCGGTTTACCGGTCTCAGCTTTTACACTTTCCGATTCCATTGTGACAAGCGGGACACCTCCGTCCCTTATCACCTTCCCTGTCTCACGCGACCTCCTCTCGGCTTTTCTCATTGGGCCATAATCAGGTATGATTTTAAGAGCAATACCAAGAGCAAAAAAAATCAAAATTATTGAATAGAAGTTATAAGGTATTGAGTTAAGAAAAATGGAAAAAGCAGTCGCGGGATCTCCTCCGGGACCGCCCTGTTCAGCTGTCAACCCCGCTATATAAGCACCCCAGGCAGAAAAGGGAAATATCACACACACTGCCGCAGTGGTCGAATCGAGTAAAAAAGCCAGCTTCTCCCGAGAGATACGCACCTTGTCCGTTAAAGGGCGCATAACCATCCCGCTCATAAGTGGACTGAAGTAATCATCAATAATAAAAAGTCCCATCAGCCATGCCGAGAAGCTGACGCCTTTCTCGGATTTAAACTTCCCTGAGACCCTTCTTGTAAATTCTGAAAAAACACCGGCAAACTTGTAAAACTCAAAGACAATACCTATAGAAAATATAATAAGGCATATCCATATAAACTCCCCGTCGCCTAAAGCATCCTGCGCAAGCTGATTAAAACCGGTAGCGGGATCGAAACCCGCCATTACCACACCTATAAGGCAACCTATCAAAAGGGCGAATGTTGCGGATTTAGTTCTGTAGGCAATTATCAATGCAAATGCCAGGGGGAGTAGTGACCAGATACCAAGTGTATAATCATTTTCCATCCTTCAAATATAATAAACCCGTCCAAATTTCAAACAATATCAACTCCGGGGGATTAATTCAGGTTGATTTTGAAATTTGGGGCGGGTTTAGCCATTTCAAAAATGCAGGACAGCTCTTAAACCGCATTTGAAAATTCTGAGGTGGTGTGAAATTCAACTTCCGGGTGCGCCTCCTTCACTATCTTAAGCATCCACTCACTCTCGGCAAGGTACACGGGAATATCAGACTTATCAAATGCTATGGTACTTTCACGTCTTTTTATTATCTCATCCAGCTTTTGCTTGTTGGATGAAGTCAGCCAGCAGGCCTTCACATAAGGCAATGTTTTAAAATCACACCTGGCGCCGTATTCATGTTCCAGCCTGAATTTGATAACATCGAACTGGAGCTCGCCTACGGTGCCTATTATTTTTTTGTTGCCTTGTTGCTGTGTGAACAACTGTGCCAAACCTTCATCGGTAAGCTGTCTGACTCCTTTTTCAAGCTGCTTGGTTTTCAGCGGGTCTTTATTTATAACTTCTTTCAATATCTCCGGTGAAAAGCTTGGAATACCGGTAAATTGAATCTCTTTGCCTTCTGTGAGGGTATCGCCTATTTTCAGGGTGCCATTATCGTACAAACCAATAACATCACCGGGGAACGCTTCCTCCACGGTACTTTTGCTGTTGCCCATGAATGAGGCGGGGGCAGAAAACCTGATTTTTTTGCTCATCCTGGTATGGTAATACATTTTGTTCCTTTCAAACTTTCCGGAACAAACCCTTAAGAAAGCCATCCTGTTGCGGTGGTTCGGGTTAAGGTTGGCATGTATTTTAAACACAAAACCGCTGAATTCCGGGTCACCAGGCCTGACAAGTCCGTTATTGGTTTTTGTTTCCGAGGGATAAGGCGCTATATTTATAAAAGTCTCAAACAATTCAGGAATTCCGAAGTTGTTAAGAGCACTTCCAAAAAATACAGGAGCAAGATAACCTTCGCGGTAAAGATCTTTATTGAACGGCTCAAAAAGGTCTTTGGCAAGAGCAACCTCTTCCCAAAGTTTGGAAAGATTATCCTCTCCCACTATACTTTTCAGCCTCTGATCTTCTTTACTGGCAGTATCCAATATCGCCTCAGAGAGACCGGTTTTATTAGGCCGGTAAAGCTGAATATTCCCAGCCTCCAAATTATAGACACCCTTAAACCTGTCGCCACTTCCGACAGGCCATGTAAAAGGACAGGCGGCTATTTTAAGCTCATCCTCCAGCTCTTCCAGAAGATCTAAAGGATCTTTCCCTACCCTGTCCATTTTGTTTATAAATATCATAACCGGCGTCGCCCTCATGCGGCAAACTTCCATAAGTTTGCGGGTTTGCTCCTCCACTCCTTTGGCGCTGTCAACCACCAGTATAACACTGTCGACTGCCGTTAGGGTACGGTATGTGTCTTCTGCAAAATCCTTATGACCGGGAGTGTCCAGTATGTTTATCATAACTCCCTTATAATCAAGTGTCATAACAGATGTTGCAACTGAAATGCCTCTTTGTTTTTCTATTTCAATAAAATCGGAAGTGGCCGTTTTCCTTATCTTGTTGTTCTTTACAGCACCGGCCACCTGTATTGCCCCTCCAAGGAGCAGGAATTTCTCGGTAAGAGTGGTTTTCCCCGCATCCGGATGTGAAATGATCGCAAAGGTTCTTCTACGGTTTATTTCTTTTTTAATATCCATAATATCAACTTTCACTGCTCTTAAAAACAATATCACTTTTGCGACACTTTTAAAGTGTACCTTAAACATCAGCAATAATTTTATTAAGAATTGGCGGCAAAATGCTATAACGAGAGGAATATTTTCCCCGCTACACGGATGGGAAAAATCACGGTGGAGTAATTTCGCAGTATTTCGAAATATTTGCCTGCATTTTGCGGTGCAAAAATAACAAAAATTTTAATCCAAAACACAAAACAACCGGCAACAATTGGATTAGAGGACTGGTTTATGCATGCTCCCTTCCCTTCCCGGAATCTGTAACACTTATCAATTCCCTCGGAAAGGGGTTGAAAATTGATTGAGCTCTCAAATACTCCTGTGCGAATCTTACAACCCAAACCTCAATTATTGATACCAGAACAGACAGGGGCAACATTTTGTTCCTGTACTTCTCGATCCTTTCAAGTAAAAAATCTTTTTCCCCTTTAGTAACCTTTTCGGAGAAAAACCCCATCAGGTGCATTATAACATTTATATTGGCGGTAACCCTTCTTGTCCTGTTCAATGCCAGCTGGAGCTCTTTACCGTATTCCTCAAAAACAGCTTCAGCTTTTTCTTTGTTTCTGTTAGCAGCAATATTGCCAAGTTTTTTTAAATGGCTGCTGCTGTAGGACATTATTAAAAATTTATTATTTGTGTGAAACTCAACAAGATCCCTCATTCTTTTTCCCTTGCTGATCTCCCGAAATTCAGACATCATAAATATTTTTGTGTAAAAATCTTCACGTATATTAAAATTTGTAAGCCTGCCTTCAGTTTCAATAATTTTCCCTTTAAACTTATTCTCTATCACCTGAGTAAAAAAACCCGAGCTGTTCTTTCTCATAGGCGGGCCTTTGGAAATTGTTTTATAAACTTTGGCATCCTTATATCCGCAGGAAGGAGAAGATCTCTTCATCAAAAAAGCATCAATCTCCTCCATTTTTATCGAATCCAGATAATATTCAGCAAAGCTTCTCATTTTTTTTGAATAGTTCTTCCCTGTTCCGGTTTCAACCAAATTTAAGTTCTCATCCTCATCCTCCACTATTCTGACGGCAGTCCTCGGCACCCCCAGTCCTATCTCAACCTCCGGGCAAACCGGAATGAAATCCACATATTTTTTCAGGTCAGCAACTGCAATACTGTGTATAAGATCTCCATTATACCTGCAATTACAAAACTCAATACATTTACTTATCAGAATTTGCGGTCTTGAAAAATCCTTCATTTTCATTTCTCCTTTAAAAAAATATCAAAAATTTTTATTAAAAATAACAACCTCAAAAAAAATTTAAATAAACTGACTTTTTCTGTTATCAAAAATACCAAAAAAAACTTAGCTTCTTTTTTTAAGAGATCAAATTTGGTTTTATCCCCTAAAAATATAACTTTTGGTTGTATCAACCCAAATTTTGCGCATCCGGGAAATGTACTTTTTAATAAATGAACAAAAGGGTGTTGCAGGAAAATTACTTCTCTTTTGAACATTCTCAGGAGTCATATGTTTAAAATTACAGGAATTGATGATATATATTATTCACCTGAGAGATCAAAATATATGGATGCAGAGATCCTGACAGTACTTGTTATTCTGCTGCTTACGGTCATACTTCTCATTTTTGAATTGCTGCGTATTGATGTGGTTGCTATCCTTTGTATGCTGGCCCTTGCCTGGTCAGGCACACTTGAGCCTTTAGAAGCTCTTTCAGGTTTTTCAAGCAATGCTGTTATTGCCATGTTAGGAGTAATGATAATGGGGCGGGGAATTGCCCGCACCGGGATAATGGATCGTTTTTCAGAATTTGTCGTCAGGAAAGCCGGTGAAAGCAAAAAGAAGATCATTGGGGTTATGTCTGTTCCGGTGGGGATAATGTCAGGTTTTATTCAAAATATTGGCGCAGCCACCCTGTTTTTACCCGGCATGCTTGATATTTCAAGGCGTTCGAAAATCCCTGCATCAGATCTGATCATGCCAATAGGCTTTGCTGCCATACTGGGAGGCACCCTGAGCATGGTGGGAAGCGGACCGCTTATCCTGGTAAACGACCTGCTGCGTAATGCCGGGCTTGAACCCTACGGGCTTTTCAGTGTAACACCTGTGGGACTGCTTTTGCTTTTATCCGGCATAGTTTTTTTCTTCCTTTTCGGGAAAAAAGTGCTGCCCCGAAGCCGGAGCACAGAAGACCCCCTCAGTGAGCAGGAAAAACTCATTAAAGCCCTGGCTCTACCCTGCACAATATTACATTACAATATTCCCGGTGACTCCCCCCTTTCAGGGAAAACACCTGAGGAAGCGGGTCTCTGGGAAAAATACCATATCAATGTTCTTGCCCTTACCCATGAAAAAGAGGTGAAATATGCCCCCTGGCGGGGAACCCGTTTTCAAACAGGACAAGTACTTGCCCTGCTGGGAAGGGAAGAGAAAATCATCTCTTTTGCTTCAGAAAATAAATTAAAAAAAGTAACTGAAGCCGAGCACTTTGCGAGTCTGCACGACACTGATAAGTCCGGTTTTGCAGAGATTATAGTACCTCCCCGCTCAGAAATCGCGGGAAAGAGCATAAGAGACTTCTCGTTTCGCAAACGCTTTGCAGTGGAACCAGTGATACTTTTCAGCAAAGGCGAAGAGATCCGGGGAGACTTCTCTGACCAGGAGATCAGACCTGGTGATACCATAGTAGTCTACGGGCTTTGGGAAAACATCGCCGGTATTAAAGAGGAACCCGGTTTTGTGGTCGTCACTCCCTTCAGTGCCGAAAAGAAGTATCGCTCGAAAGCGTGGACCGCCCTGGGGTGCTTTGTGTTTGCCATAGTACTTGCACTGGCAGGCTTCCCGCTTTCCATTGCCTTTTTTACCGGTTCCATTGCTATGGTCCTGCTGGGGGTGCTCTCAATAGAACAAGCCTACCAGGCTGTCGAGTGGAAGGTGGTGTTTTTGATAGCAGGTCTTATCCCCCTTGGAATAGCCATGGAGAAATCGGGCACGGCAGACTTCCTGGGGGAACAGGTAATGAATCTGGTGGTTGGCCATCACCCGATTTTTCTTGTGATAACCGTGGCTTTACTAACCACTGTCTTCTCACTGTTTATGTCGAATGTGGGTGCAATTGTGGTACTTGCCCCTCTGATAATCAGCATGGCAACCATGGGTGAAATCGACCCCCGGCCCCTTACCCTAATGGCAGCTGTTTCCTCAGCCAATTCATTCATACTGCCGACCCACCAGGTCAATGCCCTGCTGATGAGCTCCGGAGGGTACAGGAATGCTGACTACCTGCGTGCCGGTAGTGGTATGACACTGGTTTTCCTGGTAATTGTAGTAACTTTTTTCTATCTGTTTATGATATAGAAACTATATATTTAATTTAATAATTATCAACTAAAAAATACATTATGTTAGTTAAACAGTTTTTTACCAAAAAGATTGCTCACAGCTCATATATACTTGCAGGTGATGATGTATGTGCTGTGATCGATCCGCAAAGAGACACAGACATTTACATAAAAGAAGCGCGGGAGATGGGTTTAGACATTATCCATATTTTTCAGACTCACTTGCATGCCGACTTTATTTCCGGGCATATGGACCTGGCAAAAAAAACAAATGCAAAAATTTACGCTCCCAAATCAGCCAACTGCACCTTCGACCATGTACCTCTTGCCGAAGGGGATACCGTGAATATCGAAGACATGGAGATCAGCGTACTGGAAACTCCCGGTCACACGCCCGAACATTTATGCTACGTAGTTGCCGATAAGAGCCGCAGCGGCAGTCCCGTCGGCGTTTTTACAGGTGACACGCTCTTTGTCGGTGATGTGGGTCGCCCGGATCTGTTTCCAAATATGGCCGAAGAGCTGGCCGGGAAGCTATACGACAGTCTGCATGAAAAAGTGCTGAAGCTGCCTGATTACACAGAGGTGTATCCTGCACACGGTGCCGGTTCGCTCTGCGGAAGGGCCATGGGTGCCAAAAGAAGCAGCACCGTTGGCTACGAACGTAATTACAACCCGGCACTGCAGATAAAATACAAATCCGAATTCATCAAGTCACTCACTGAAAATATGCCTCCTGCACCTGACCATTTCGGACGTTGCACCGACATAAACCGCCAGGGCCCGGCAAGGATTGATGAGCTGCCGGTTATGCAGGAGCTAAATGCCAAAGATTTCTACAAACTAATGTATGACAACAACTACCAGGTGCTGGACACACGTAGTTACATGGCTTATGGGGGACAGCACTTAAAAGGAGCATGGCACCTCGATCTCAACGGCAATTTCCCTACCTTTGCAGGCTGGGTGCTGCCCCCAGATAAAAAAATCCTTTTAGTGGCCGAAGATTACAAAAAGGCAGTTGATGCGGCCATATGGGCACGGCGCGTTGGGGTTGACAACATAGTAGGATACCTCGACGGGGGGATGGTAAGCTGGGCCGTTTCAGGCTTACCCGCCAGCCATATCACACAAATCTCAGCAGCCGGACTGCACGATATGGTCACAGGAAACGAAGACTTTGTCATGCTCGATGTACGTGCCCCAACTGAATTTGAGAACAATCATATCCGGGGTGCCATAAACATACCCGTGGCAGACCTCAGAGAGCGATACAATGAACTGAACCGTGAGAAGCCCACAGTGGTAGCCTGCAGCTCAGGAAACCGCTCCAGCCTTGGAACTAGCATTCTTGAACAGCATGGATTCACTAAACTTTTCAACCTGGCAGGAGGAATGACAGGATACAGTTCGGCAGGACACAGCAAGGAATGCAACATATGTAGCAATCCCCACGGCGCAAGGTTCTTCAAAAAGGTCACCAAGGTAAATAAACACTGGGATTCGGAAAACCAATAAAACGAACAATATGGAAATCATTACACAAGTAAACTGGTCACCCTATGCTGCCGGCATTGGCATAGGTATACTAACCTGGTTCACCTTCCTCATTTCGGGGAAGCCTTTTGCTTGTTCCACTTCCTTTTCCCGCAGCAGCGGAATGATAGAAAAGTTAATACGTGGCAGCAAGGTTGAAAAAAAGGCCTATTACCAGAAAACCAAACCCCGTATAGACTGGCAGTGGATGCTGGTACTCGGAATAGTAATAGGGGCATTTATCTCGGCAATTATCTCAGGTGACCTCCGGGGGCAATGGATACCGGTACTATGGGCCTCCGCCTTTGGCGATAATATCATTGTCCGGCTGGTGGTAGCCTTTATAGGAGGGATTTTTATAGGCTTCGGCGCCCGATGGGCGGGCGGCTGCACCAGCGGCCATGGTATAAGCGGCACCCTCCAGTTGGCCGTCTCAAGCTGGATAGCGGCAATATGCTTCTTCATTGGCGGTATTATCACCGCCTGGTTTCTGTTTAACATTATAGCATAGGAGGCAATCATGACAAAGAAAACAGTTTTTGCTAAAGCAGGCGATAAAGCCCCTCTTGCATGGGGTCTGGGCTTCGGAATATTATTCGGATTCCTGCTTCATAAAGGAGGTGTTACCAAATACGATGTAATAGTCTCACAACTGCTTCTTACCGACTTTACTGTGGTGAAGGTGATGCTGTCAGCAGTTGTTACGGGCATGCTCGGGATTTACCTGATGAAAAGCCTTGGCTGGGTGAAGCTTTCGCCCAAGTCAGGCTCTGTTGGAATAAACGTGATCGGCGGTCTTATTTTCGGGGTCGGTTTTGCTTTGCTTGGCTATTGTCCGGGCACCATTGCAGGGGCCATAGGGAACGGCTTCCTGGATGCCCTTGTCGGAGGTCTGGCAGGCATATTGGCTGGAGCAGGCATTTATGCTGCAATATATACCAAAGTTAAAGACAGAATACTTAAGAAAGGTGATTTCGGAAACATAACCTTTCCCGAATTATTCAGGGTTAACGACTGGGCAGTTGTGATCCCCGCGGCCGCCGTCATTTTGCTGTTACTGATCTGGATCGAACGCGCAGGCCTTTAACAATACAATCATTAGCAAGGGGGCTATATGATAAATGGCAGCCGGTTGAGGGTTTTTGGTGCTATTTATTCGGCATAAAGAGCATCTTTTGCAGTATAATGAATATTGTACCCGTAACGGGAAAGTATATTTATGCAATTATCTTTTAGCTCCTCAGTATGGAAAGTGATCAAAAGTTTCGGTTTATATTTTGAAATACAATTCATCCCGCCAATCAATATTGATTGTTCGGCACCTTCTGCATTAATTTTAATAAAATCAGGAGGCTTTATATCCCCATTATTCAATAAATTATCAAGAGTATTGACACTGACCTTAAGTTTCCCTTCAGGGGATAAATGACCAGTTGCACTGCCCTGCGTATTATCAAAAAATTCTTCACTTATACTGTCGGAAATACAGGTTTTGAATACCTTAATATTTTCACAGTTGTTTATTTTTATATGCTTCCTAAGAAACAAAAGATTCATCGGCAATGGCTCGAAAGAATAAACCCTTCCCTGTTTGCCGACAATATCGGAACACAAAACTGAAAAATACCCCACGTGTGCGCCTATATCATATACAGTCTCTCCCTTTTTAACATTTTCAGTTAACACATCGGTATCTCTTTTCACATATTTCCCCTTAATAAACTTTATACTGGTAGCCAAAGACCATTTTTTCCCCTTCAATGGTCCATCCTGAACCGGCAAAGTAACTCCTGAAAACAAAACCTTAAAAGCATGCTTTAACTTCATTCGTATATTATTTTGTGTGAACACCTAAAATTTCTTTAAAATCTGGACCACATGGGCGTTCTTCCGTATATTATTTTGTTAAAGTTTTATATTATTTATTGGGCTAAAACTCATGGGGGCATTTTGAAAATGCCCTCACCGGCCGGATTTAATGGCTCTTTAACCTTATCCCGGGAAAGAGTTTTTATTCAATCAATTCCAAGAGTATTTCTTCGATATTATCTGCAGCAGGATTGGGTGCGTTGGCATCTATCAACTCACCCTCTCTATTTAAGGTAATATATTTGGGTACCCTTATTTCTTCCTCTTCAATTTCCTCATACAAACGTTCCGTCATTTCGGCGTTTAAAAGATAATGATACCCCTCAAGCTGTTCATCCTGGATCATCTCTTTCCACCCCTCCTGATTTGATTGTATGCAAACAAAAACAAAGCCGAGTTCTTGCTGTTCAAATTTTTCAAAAAGCTCGCGGGTATGCTGAAAATGATCTTTGCAAATACCGCACCAGGTTCCCCAGATAGTAATATAAAGGGGCTTCCCGGAATGAAATCCGGCCAGTTCGGAAATTACAGGAGCCTCACCAAAATTGACTTCATCTATTTCAATCTCCTCTTTATAAGAGATGTACGGTACTGATTCTTTCAGCGCCAACTGAGTTTCATGATAGCCTTCAATATTTCTGTAAATACGTGTTTGCTTTATTTCAGAGGAAAGACTCTCAAGAATATTCCCAAGTTGACCTACCTCTATCATGCGGTACATTCCCGAGAGAATAAAAAGTGAAAGGGGAGATTCCGGATTGTTTTGCATATAATCAATCCGGAAAGCCCGGTCCTGTCGTGATAATTCATCAATCCGTTCCTCAATTTTCTCCCTCTCCTTTTCATCTGCATCTTCTTTTTTTTCGTTCAGCTCCCAAATATCTGAAAGAAACTTTTCTGTACGCTGCTCACGAAATTCCATGTACTGCTCATTTACAGGCCCGCCAGATATTTCAGAACCCCTCTCCCAGTTATCCGGATCTATTTCAACTTTTAAGCCGGCAGGCTCCAAAAATATCGGAAAAACTTGCTGAGCAAGTGTCCAGTGATTACTTATAGCATAAACATCTAGAAAATCTGTTGTACCTTCAAAGAAGAATTCACCGTTTTCTATCCTCGCTGAATCAACTCCTGGCTCATCTGATGAAAATTCAACCAGGTACACCCATTCTTCATCCGGCTCATCGGAAAAAGTCCCCTTAATTGTATATTCATTATTATTGCCGCAACTAAGAATAAATGCAGCCGATAAAAAAACAACAAAATATCTTTTCATAAAACCCTTTTTTATTATATCCGTTTCAACAATTGTGAGGCTTTTATCTGTTTTTACCGGTTAAACTGTTTTAAAAAAGTTATTTCACACCAGCAGCGGTCTCATAAGGATTGGCCGGATCATTGCTCCACTCGAACCATCCACCGTCAAATACAGAAACTTTGGGCCAGCCCATCAGCCATGCATTGAACCACGCTTCGCTCCCGCGCCAGCCGGTTCCGCAATAAAATGCCAGATGTTTATCAGGGGTTATTCCCTGTTCTTTCCAAATTTGCTCTGTTTCTTGAAATTCGCGTATTGTGTGATCAAAATTGCGGTAATTTTCCATGTGATAGGCATCGCTGCCGCAATCTGCAAAAATAGCGCCGGGTATTCTGCCTTTGGCTTCAATATAATTGTAACCGCTCACCTCGCCGATATACTCAGGATAGCTCCGCACACAAACCAGCTCGGAATCTCCGGCTTTCAGCATTTCCCTGGCTTTTTCCATATCTACAATAAATTCAGGATTTTGAGGTACTGAAACTCCGAAATCTGAGACGGGCTGCCTGGCCACATCATCAACGTCAACCTGAAAGCCGGAATCTTTCCATGACTGGAAACCACCGTTCAAAACCCGCACATCTTTGACTCCGGCATACATCATAATCATGGCAAGGCGAACAGCTCCTAAATGGCCGGCTGCACTACCGGGGAATTCGTCGGCATTGTCGGGGAACATAAATTTACCGTATAAGACAACTGTTGTTTCGGCTGTAATGCCGTGTTGTTCCAAAGCGTTCTTCAACTCTCCGGGCGAACGGCGGTTCCATGTTTCGGGATCCTCGAGTGCAAGGGTATCCATGTCAATGGCACCGGGAATGTGCCCGCTCAAATAAGCATCACGGTTTCGGTAATGAGCGTGTACCAAAACAAATTTGTCATTTTCATAATGGGGCGGCTTACCCCCGGAAATCAACCGGTTTATCCATTCCGGCGAAACCAGATGCTTGTACCGTGGCAGGTATTCAACCGGCAAAGCGGAATTGAGTGACCAGTCGCTGAGAAAATGATTGTAAACCGATATGTTTTGATAGCCCGACTTTTGGAACACCTCCGCCACTTTTTGGCTTTCTTCGGCATTATATCCATAAATAACCAATGAATCAGAGGGCTGGATGTTTTTATACCTGACCATCTCTATCCAGTCCATATAGCCGGTCCATTTCAAAGGCAAAGACCTGGCCCCCTTAATGTGTCCGCCCCGCCTTTCACCAAACAGCTCCCAACCATTGTAGGCGTCAGCAGGACGCACATCAATTATTTTTGACTTTCCGTCTGCAGTAAGATTTTTTATCTCCCCGGTAGAAATTTCTTTGAACTTCGCCATAAATTTTGGTTTTATAGATAATCTTAATAGATAAAGGTACTTTTATGCTGCAGAAAATCCAACCAGATATAACTTTTTTTTGTATTAACCCTTAACCATTGGATTAATTATCAAATACTGCTTTTAATACTTTTTTCTTATTTATTGTTGATTAAAAAATTCAGCTTCAAAGCCCGCTCAGATATTTCTTGAACCTCCTGAATCATCAGAATAAACTCCCGTCAGTTTACGGTAAGACAAAACAAGATGAAAAAATCCTGGGGTTGGCCTGCGTTAAAAAGAGGCTGACTTAAAAAAGTCAGCCTCTGCAGCAAAACATTTTGTTTAAGTTTTTTGCATTTTATCTTAACAGGGTTTTTTAAAATCTTTTAATCCAAAGGCAATAAAACAGTATCGATAACATGGATAATACCGTTGGAAGCGGAGATATCAGAAGAAACGATATCCGCTACTTGTCCGGCAATATCTGTTATCACGGCATCCCGGGATTCCGGCTCCTTTTTAATATGCCAGGAATAGTTGAATAAGTATGAGTTGATAAACTTTTAAGACTGATTGACAATTAATTACCTGTTATGACCATATCATAAACCCGGTAGATGATGAGAGTCTCCTCTGAGAAAGAGCAGTCAACAAGATTCACAAAGGGATTTTCCACCTCCACCTCTACAATAGCATACTCCAGGCCCGGCTCCACAGCCTCGTCCGGGAGAAATTGCAGCTGATCCATCTCAATTAAAAATCTGCTGCCGGCCCTTTCAGCTAACTGAGGGTATAACTCCCGCAGGCAGTCAAACAGGCCAGGCGGAGATTCTATGCCTGCACCGGCATACTGCTGCTCCATAACGTCAGGATCGCCATCGATGACCGGCCCGGATTCAGTATCGCTGAACACCTGACGGTCAAGGAAATCGGCATACTGATCAAGGGCGGGCGGGGGGGCACCCTGTGCCTCCATCTGTTGCATTAAAAGCTCCATATACAACTGCCTGACCTCTGCAGGGGAGTGATCGGTAGTAAAAACACTGACCGTTACAGCGGCTGACTCATAACTAAGAGCCTGTCCACCTTCATAGCTCATACCCTCCCTGACTGCTTCCGGGGTAACATCCGGCCACTTCTCAGTAAGTTCAGGACAGTAATCAGCAAAATCAGGCAGGGGAACCATCTCATGGGCCGTCTGCCCAAATCCTTTTGTGATACAACACAACAGGCATATCACTGCGGTAATGAACAAATAATTTTTCATATAAGTTTTTTCCAAAATTTACAAAATTTGTTTACCCTTTCAAAAAAAATCTTTAAAATAACAACCTGCTGATTGTACTTGTTTAATATGTGAAAAAAAATTTTCAGGTCATACCGCAAAACCTGAAAAACCTTTTCAGTTCTATCAATGGATTGACATTGCCTTTTCTTTGCAAGGGGTAACTTTGAACAACCAAAAAAGGTATATTTTTATGTCACATAACAAGTTAAGAAATTAAAAAGATTCTGGGAATAATAGAGTTTTTTTTATATATTTCTTAAAAAATCAAGGGTAATATCACTTCCCGGCCGGGCCCGTCTAAAAGTAAGATCAGAGTTTGCCGGCCTGATAGTTAAATATTTATTGTATTCTCAGGGAATTTTTATAGACCCCGGGAGTATTAAACACAAAAAGATCTTATTCAACTTTTTTGCTCTTTTTTCATTTATATCTGAAGGGACCGGAAAGTTGGGAATTTCAAAATACAAACTGCATGATCGATGAATAAAAAAGATTATCACCAAATTGAAAACCAGGAATGGCTGGACTCACTTGAGTATGTCATTCAAAACAACGATCCTGAACGCGTAAGCGAAATCCTGAGCCTGCTCCAGACCAAAGCCCATAAAGCGGGCATCCCATTCCGCTGCCCGGGTAATACCCCATATATAAATACCATTCCTGCCGAAAAGGAATCGCCTTATCCGGGCAGCACTGAAATAGAAAGAAGGATAAAGAGCATTATACGATGGAACGCCATGGCAATGGTTGTAAGGGCCAACCTTGAATCGGAAGGCATCGGCGGCCATATTTCAACATACGCATCCTTAGCTACCCTTTTGGAAGTGGGATTCAACCACTTTTTCAGGGGCGGTGACAGCGACACCCCTCCCGATCTGATTTATTTCCAGGGTCACGGTTCACCGGGAGTATATGCCCGCTCATTTGTTGAAGGCAGGTTGTCTGAAAAAGATTTACACAATTTCAGAAGGGAACTGGACAAGAAAGGAGGCCTGCCCTCCTACCCCCATCCCAGGCTAATGTCAGATTACTGGAAGTTTCCGACTGTTTCAATGGGACTCGGCCCCCTTATGGCCATATACCAGGCAAGATTCCACAAGTACTTGGAGGATCGAGGTCTGAAGGAAAAAAACGGGGAAAAAATCTGGGCTTTCATAGGTGACGGTGAAATGGATGAGCCGGAAGCACTTGGAGCTATTACTGTTGCCAGTCGCGAAAAGCTCAATAATCTTATTTTTGTCGTTAATTGTAATCTGCAGCGTCTTGATGGTCCGGTAAGGGGTACGGGGAAAATAATCCAGGAACTGGAAGCTGCGTTCAAAGGGGCCCGCTGGGAAGTAATTAAAGTTATCTGGGGAAAGGACTGGGACCCGCTGATAGCACAGGACGATACAGGCGAGCTGGTTAAAGCGATGGATGAAATCCCTGACGGACAGGTCCAAAGATATACAACAGAATCCGGGGATTATATCAGGAAAAACTTTTTCGGCAAAAGCGAAAAATTGCTGAAAATGGTCGAGAATTATTCTGACGAACAGCTTGAAAAGTTAAACAGGGGCGGACACGATCCTCAAAAGGTCTTCAATGCATACAAGGCTGCAGTTAGCCATGATGAGGGTCCGGTTGTTATCCTTGCACAGACCATCAAAGGATACGGACTCGGGGAGGCAGGAGAAGGAAGAAACATAACCCACCAGCAGAAAAAGCTTAATGAGCAGGAACTGCTTCATTTCAGAAGCAGATTCGGCATCCCCCTCTCGGATGAAGAGGCTAAAAAGGCTCCTTTCTTCAAGCCACCTGAAGAGAGCGAAGAGATGCAGTATCTTAAAAAACGAAGGGAAGAGCTTGGAGGCTACCTGCCCAGAAGAAATTCAGAAGCCAAACCCGTTACCTTGCCCGAAAATAATATATACGATGAACTCCTTGAAGGGTCGGGAGACAGGGAAGTGGCCACCACAATGTCTGTTGTCGGGCTGATGGGTAAATTGATGGGGGACAAGAACATTGGCAAAAGAATTGTCCCTATTGTTCCCGACGAATCCAGAACCTTTGGCATGGATGCACTTTTCCGCAAATTCGGCATCTATTCGCATTTCGGGCAGAATTATGAGCCGGTTGACAAGGAGTCGCTTCTTTATTACAGGGAGGCAACCGATGGCGCCATACTGGAGGAAGGTATAACAGAAGCAGGATGCATTTCCTCTTTCATTGCGGCCGGAACTTCCTATTCTGTTCACAAGATAAACATGATTCCCATGTTTATCTTTTATTCAATGTTCGGTTTCCAGCGGATCGGAGATTTGATCTGGGCTGCTGCAGATGCCAGAACAAGAGGATTTCTTATCGGGGGAACGTCCGGTAGAACGACACTGCCCGGAGAAGGTCTTCAGCACCAGGACGGACAATCACATCTTTTTGCTATGTCAATTCCTTCGGTTAAAGCATATGATCCTGCCTATGCATATGAACTTGCAGTAATTGTAAGGGAAGGGATAAAAAAGATGTTCGTCGAACAGGAAGACCTGATATACTATATCACCGTACTGAACGAAAAGTACAAGATGCCGAAAATGCCTGAAGGTGTTGAAGATGGTATTCTAAAAGGGATGTACAGGTTAAAAAAGAGCAGAAAAAGAAAAGGTGAAAAGGTACACCTTTTTGGCAGCGGTGCTATATTGAACGAAAGCCTGAAAGCGGCAGAAATGCTTGAAAAGGATTACGGTGTAATTGTTGATGTATGGAGTGTGACCAGCTATAAAGAGCTATATGACAATGCCAGGGAGACCGACAGGTGGAACCGCCTCAACCCGGAAAAAAAAGCACGAAAAACTTATATTGAAGAATGTATGGAGGGTGAGGAAGGATTATGCCTGGCAGCGCATGATTATGTGAAAGCTATTCCAATGACAGTATGCCGGTGGTTCCCAGGAATACTTACAGTGCTCGGCACAGACGGTTTTGGAAGAAGCGATAACAGGAAGGAGCTGAGGAATTATTTCGAGATTGACGACCGCCA
This sequence comes from Bacteroidota bacterium, assembly GCA_003554865.1. GTDB lineage: Bacteria > Bacteroidota > Bacteroidia > Bacteroidales > PUMT01 > PUMT01. The sequence goes on from PWHJ01000208.1 coordinate 20,223, forward strand.
TATAGCCTGGGCCGCTCTCTACAGCCTTTATACTGAAGGCAAAATTGACAAAAACACTCTTATTAAAGCAAAAAAGGACTTTAAAATTGACCATAACAAACCGAACCCCACAGAAATATAAATAATAACCAAGCCTATGATAAAAGAAATTAAGCTGCCCGAAATTGCCGAGAACATAGACACTGCAGTGGTAGTGGAAATACTGGTATCGGTGGGCGATAAAGTTGAAAAAGACGACCCCCTGGCGGAGCTGGAAAGCGACAAGGCTGTTTTTGACCTCCCTTCCGAAGCCTCAGGCACAGTAAAAGAAATCAAAGTAAAAAAGGGTGATAAAGTTGAATCGGGACAGGTTTTGTTTACAATTGATACCACTTCAGGTGAAGGTGAAGAAAAAGAGGAAATAGAGACAAAAACGGAAAAAACAGAAGAAGCAAAAGAAAAAAAGGCAGAAGAGAAAAAGGAAGAAAAAAAGGAAGAGAAAAAAGAAGCACCTGCAGATGAAAAGAAGGAAGTAGCAGAAAAAACAGAAGAGGAAGCTGCAATAAAGGCAGAAGAAGATACTGAACTGGCTGGCGAAATCCCCGCATCACCCTCGGTAAGACGTATTGCCCGTGAAATAGGAGTAAATATTAAAAAAGTAAGTGGCAGCGGACCAGAGGGGCGAATTACGGCCGATGACGTAAAAGATTTTGCCAAAAGACAGCTTGAGGACAGCAAAAAAGCTGTTGCTGCCGACGACTACCAGTTGCCCGATTTTTCCAAATGGGGAAGTATAAAACGGGAAAAAATGGATACTATCAGGAAACTCACTGCAAAAGAAATGACAGGATCCTGGCAATCCATTCCTCATGTATTTCAGTTTGACAAGGCAGATGCTACCGGACTGGAAAACTTCCGCAGGAAATATTCCAAAATGGTTGAAAAAGAGGGGGCCAAACTGACCGTAACTGCAATACTTCTCAAACTTACCGCCGAAGCTCTCAGGGTATTCCCAAGGTTCAACACCAGCATTGACATGAATAGCGAGGAGATTATATTCAAGGAATATATAAATGTAGGAGTGGCGGTTGATACAGACAGGGGATTGCTGGTGCCGGTGATACGCAATACCGATAAAAAATCTATAACCGAACTCTCTGTTGAGCTTAAAGAGGTGGCCGAGAAGGCCCGCAATAAAAAGATAATGCCTGAGGAACTTCAGGGCGGCAATTTTGCCATCTCCAACCTTGGCGGGATTGGCGGGACCAGTTTTACCCCGATAGTTTACCGTCCAAATGTGGCAATACTGGGTGTATCAAGATCACAAACCGAGGCGGTATATATTGATGGAGAGTTCAAGCCAAGGATGATGCTGCCGCTATCACTCTCGTACGACCACAGGGTAATAGACGGGGCTGAAGGAGCAAGATTCCTAAGATGGATGTGCGAGGCAATAGAGAATCCGATGCTTACAATGTTTTAGAAAGTTGAGCCGGCCGGGGAAAATAATACAATATTGCCGGTTTTTCGTTTATAAAAACCCTGCAACAAGAGTTTAGGTGCCACAAAAGGTTTGATATGTTTTTTCAAATTCCGGATCAGTGAAGAGTAATTCTCTGCTTTCTTCTTTGAATTCATAAGGTGTTCGAAGTGCATCCAACATATTATGCAGTTTAGACAAATTACCTTCATCAGCTAAATCAATTGCTTGTTCAACATGAAAATTCCTTGGTATGAGAACAGGGTTGTTTTTTTTCATTAAGGATACTGCATATTCAAAACCCTTTTTGCTTCTGCCCAGCCTCTCTGTCCACTTTTTTTTCCAGGGGTGAAACGCTTCTTTGAAATTTGAATTTTCATCGATCAAATCATCCATGTAAAGGCCGGAAAAGGTATTTGTATAATCTGCTCCATACTTCAGCATAATATTCATCAATTCATCTATCAGTGCATTGTCCTCTTCTTCCGGTTCTTCAATCCCTATCTTGGAGGACATCATTTTAAACCATTTCTCTGAATAGATGCTGTCAAACTGGTTGATTATTTTAATTGCCAGGGATATTGCTTTATTTTCATCGGAATGAATAACCGGCAATAACGCCTCTGCCAGTTTAGATATATTCCATTTAAGTATTTTGGGTTGATTTCCGAAAGAATATCTTCCGAACCTGTCAATTGAACTAAATACCGTTTCAGGATTGTAGCTGTTCATAAATGCACAGGGGCCATAGTCAAAAGTTTCACCGGATATGGAAATGTTGTCTGTATTCATTACTCCATGAATAAATCCAACACGCATCCATTCAACTATCAGTTCAATCTGCAAACGCATTACCCTGTCCAGAAGGCTTAAGGCAGGATTTTCAGCCTCTGATATCTCCTGGAAGTGTCTATGTATGGTATAATTCACAAGGGCTGTTAAATCTGCTTTTGTGCCGAAATATCCTGCATATTCAAAGGTCCCCACCCTGATATGGCTTTTCATAACCCTAGTAAGGACAGCACCTTTATGAATAACTTCCCTGTAAACCGGTTCATCTGTTTTTACTACTGCCAGGCTTCTGGATGTAGGTATTCCAAGGTGGTGAATTGCCTCGCTTACTATATATTCTCTAAGCATAGATTTTAAAGTGGCTTTACCGTCGCCGTTTCTGGAATATGGCGTTCGGCCGCTACCTTTTAGCTGAATATCAAGGCGACTACCTGACGGTGTGATATGTTCACCCAGTAATATCGCCCTTCCATCGCCTAACATGGTAAAATGACCGAATTGATGTCCCGCGTATGCCTGTGCCAGAGGCGTTGAATTTTTAGTTAATTTGTTACCCGACAGGATCAGGGAAAAAGTTTCATCCTGGTTAATATTAACACCCAATTCTTCTCTTAAAGTATCATTAAACAAAAAAGTTCGCGGATTCCGGGCAGCGGCGGGATTTACCCTGCTGTAAAATAAAGGCGGCAACAACAGATAAGTATTGTCAAAGTTGAAAGTACTATTAGAGTTACCGGTATTCATGAGCAATAAATTCGTCAACCATGGAAAGTTAAATTCACTTCAGTGGATGCTTCTATTTAATGGCTGACACACCTTCAAAAAAAATCATTCTTCTGTTGTATCTGCCGTTATTAATTTAACAATTTTGTCAGGTTCTTGTTCAGGTCAACCGTTAAAAAACAGGTCAATACATAACCTTTGCCTAAATACCGTTACGCCTTATGCTTTCTTCCCGTGAACAACCCCGCAATCCCGCCCAGGAAAAGCTGTGAGGTGACTTCCCTGAAGCCTGCCTCCCTCAACAGCTCTTTCAGGGCATCACGATCATAAAAGTACCTTGCAGAATGAGCAAGATATTTGTAAGCGCCTTTATGACCTGAAAGTACTCCACCTACAGGAACTGTAGCGTATCTGAGATAGAAATAAAATAAAGACCTTACTACCGGGTTTGGCGGCTGACTGGTTTCTATAATAACCAGGCGACCGCCGGGCTTCAGCACCCTGAGGATTTCAGACAGAAACCTGTCACGGTCTGGATTGTGAAAAGTAAGGTTGCGAAACGCAAAGGCAATACCCACCAAATCAAAATGATCAGAAGGAAAAGGCATGTATGCCGCATCACCATTTATGAATTCAATTTCAAGTTTTTTCCCCCGGCTTTCTTTCTTGCAAGCTCCAGCATCGGGTAACTGTAATCCAATGCTGTTAGACTGGTGTTTTCAGGGGCCATCCGGGCAAGGTGTATTGAAAGGTCGCCGGTGCCGCAACAAAGGTCAAGCACCTTATCCGGACTGTTCTTCAGGCAGCCTGCAGCCGCCCTTTTCCTCCATATCTGATCAAACCCGAATGTGAGTATCCTGTTGAGAAGATCATAAGAGGGGGGTACGGCAGTAAACATTTTTTGCAACGGTCTCCCTTCCTCAGCTTTATTATCCATAGTCATTTTTATATAAACCCCCATCAGCCTTTGGCAGACAAAATAAGATGAACAAACATGGGGGTCCATGCGACCAAAAGAGATGAACTTAATTGACATACTATAATAACTTATTGAAAATTAGCTTAATTAACTTTGTTTGTACGCATGAATTCCCCATGATTCTGAAGACTCACAAAAAGACATGTATAAATTTGGGGAATCCATGGGATTGAAAAGCTAAAGTTCAAAGTCTTGATTTGGCAAAATATTGAAAAACAGCTTGCTAACAATAATTTATACGAATGAACCCGGGGGTGGTAAACCGGCAATATTTTTGCTTCTTGCCCTAAAGAATCAAAGATATATTGAAACAGCAAGGATTAGATGAAGTGTGGCCACGGAAATTGTAATATAGGCGAGTGTTTTATGATACTTTACATGAATTATGACAATACGCCTCCTTGTTAAAAACATCGTAGTAGCGGTTGCAAGGAGAAACACAAAAGTGATAATCCCAAAATAACCTGCCACCGGCAAGCCCCAAATCATATAATAACCTATATTCTGTATCCACTCCATAATTCACTAACAAATAAAATTTTTAAAGCTCCACTTCAACTTTTGTTCGCTGGGTATGACGCTGAAAAAAATTATCTGAACTATTATGATAACTTAAAATAACAGTATGTGTCTCTCCTTTTCTTAGATCATAACGGGATTCTTCATCCAGTGGAATAACAAATTCTGTACGTGAAAGTTCATCATCTCTCTCTCCCTTTGAATTTTTTATATAAGTTTCTTCAATTTTATCGTGAGAGGTTTGCCCTGTACCATAATGCTCCTCAATTAAGAAATTTTCATTTTCAAAGCCTGCTATTATAATCTTGGCATCAGCCATTCTTCTGGTTGGGTCAAAGCCTATTGCCAGCCAACCACTGCCGGGACTTTCCAAAACTATATTCAATTCCTGTTCATCCTGAGAAAACTCCCAGAAAAGTTCCATATCAATATCAGAAATAAAATGGTTAGTATACACCAATCCGTCAGTCAACTCACTTTCAAGTGATGCATTCCGATCAACTTTTACATCCTCATTTTCCACTTCCCCGCAACCATTTATAAGGGAAAAAACCAAAAACAAGGATAATACTAAGCTAAAACTTTTTTTATATATCATTTTTATTCCCTCCCTTTTATATTTTAATTTTCCAAGGTTATCTTAAAAATTTCCTCCATTTTAATATTTATTTTGGTTAGATCATGGAAAGAGCCGGAGTTTAGGTTTTTTTGTTTAAAATTACCACAAATAAAAAAGCTACTTCTCTACATTAAATCTTTCAATTTCCCTCTCTAAAAAGAAACTGATCACCGTCCTGATGGCCACGATGCTCGCCAGGATGGCGATTTCGGTAAAAGTGGGATGCATGACCGTGGCAATAATATCTGCTGCTATCAAAAACTCCAGTGCCATTAACAAATAAGATGCAAACAGATGGCGAACCGATTCCCTTTCCCTGTAAACAGACTTTTTTTTTAGTCTTTTAAACTCCAGCTTCAAGAGCCTGATCACTGTTAATATCACACCCCATACTATAACTGCCACACCAATAGTGCCTATGACGATATACAGAAAATCAAAGATTTCGGTTAACTTTAGTTCAATCATACAGACACGTTTTGACTGGGCGCTGTATTACAGCAATTAGCAATATATAAAAAATTATGGATTTGGCTGTCTTAAAAACCACACTTTATTACTTTGTAATTGCCAGTACTGCAAACGAAGTCCAATGCTCAGGATTAATACTGCTCCGAAAGAATATCTTAATTATCCTCTGAAAATCAAGTGAAAAAGGAAGAGGATAACTACTGCGCCGATTGCCCCGGTAAGGATCGCACCAAGCCAGCCTCCCAAAAAAATTCCAATTTTTCCAAGCAGCCAGTATCCCACAAAACCGCCGGCTATCCCGACAATAATGTTACCAACCAATCCATAACCGCGTCCCCTGAAGACAACGCTCCCGAGCCAGCCGGCCAGAGCACCGATAAGAATTGTCACAACTATTTCCATATCTTATTATTTTAGCTTATCAATAAAAGATTCCGTCAATATGGCTTTAATCAAAACCAAAACACTTATGCCAATATCCGGCCTTAAAAAATCGGGGGTAGTTTACAAAATCCACATAACAAATGTAAAAAAATTATAGTAAACAATTCTGTCTCATATTTTTTTTATCTTTGAAATGGTACACTTTTTAATATCGAAAACGGCATCCTTTAAAATATCATTAAATTTTTCAGAATATGAAGAAGCTTGGCATCTTATTAATTATCGTTGGTATCGCAATTACCATCTTTAGCGGGATAAGCTTTAAAACTGAAGAGAGTGTCGTTGAGATAGGCGAATATGAAGTTACAAGAGAAGAGGAGAAGGAGGTTACATGGCCACGCTGGGCAGGGATTGGTGTGATTGGCGGCGGGGGGCTTGTATTTCTGCTTGGGAGCAGGAAAAAATAAACGTCACTGGAAGGTAATTTAAACCTCCGCCATTTGCAATATTTGAGTTATAAGGTATTTTTGTCTATTTCTTCAAAGATCTGCATCAGATCCTGATATTCCATATCCTTGTTGTCACCGGTCTTAAAGCCGTCAATTAAACAATTGTTTACAGGGTCCCAAATAAAACAATCTTCATATAGTCCAAAATCTTTTCCCCAAACCATTATTGATAAAATAAAAGGAGCATAATAGTGAATAATGCGGAAGGTTATTGGCAATGTGAGTCTTTTAATCAAGACTTGTTTTGAGGTTTCATTAAGTTCATATACCCCCTCTTTCAGCTTTCTGAACTTTTCAGAATTAGAGTGATCTGATTCAGATATTAAGTTTTCAATATTGTAAATATTTATTATATAGGAAATATTATCAGCAGGACACTCTGATTCATTTTTAATTGAAACTTCAATTTCCAGTTCATTATCAAGTGCATTTCTAAATTTATATAATTCGGTATTTGTCTTAATCAAAGGCTTTTGCCTGTTTAAAAAAAGTGATTGGACTATCCCGTGAGGAGCGGGTTTAGCCTGTTCATCAACTCTTATATAGTACCTGCCTTCATTTAAGCACTGATGTGGGGGATTTTTACTTTGAGGAACTTCTATAATAAAATAATTACCAATATCAGTAAATATTTCCTGTATCTTAATAGTTTGAGGTAAAGGAGCAATATTTGCCGAAAGCCTCTGAATTATCCAGTTTTTATTTCTGAATGATGACGGAACCGGCTCTCCGGCACATACTCTTTTATGGGTTTTATTATTCACCTTTTTCTTCGTCTCTCTCGGTGAACCGATTATCAAGATCCCGCCATCAGTATTCAAAAAGGCACATATTTCACTGTAAATTTCATCAATTTTAACTTCTCCGCTCTTAAATTCCAGACTTGAAGATTCCTCCCTTTCTTCCTTGAAAAAATTGAAAAAATCTTCTTTGGTAATTTCTTCTAACGGCTTCCCAAATATTTTACTTGTCAGCTCCATAAAATGCCTTATAACGATTGGTGTTCATTCGCACAAATATGGCTAAATAAACTAATATTCTATAAGTTAACACAATATGTCAATTAAATACATTTCTTTTTTCTGAATGGACCCTCCATATTTTGTTCATCTTGTTTTGTCTGCCAAAGACTGATGGGGGTTCATATTTATTTTTTAAGTTATTGTTTTATGTTTTTTATATATTTCGTTAGCCAGTTTATCAATAGAATTGAAGTCATCCTCTTTTGGATATCCTTTTACAAGAACGGGATCTATCACTTCTGCTTTAATGTTAGGAATCATTTCTGCAACTTTTTCAATTACGTTGCTACCCCATCCGTAAGAAGCTATTACCGAGGCGAATTTCGTTTTTGGTTTAAGTAAATTAGCTAATTTTGCAGCATATGTAACCGCCGGATGTGGTTCTCCCAGTACTGTTGGTGTTCCAATGACTATGGTTGCTGCATCTACAAGGGTAATAGCAAGTTTCCCTATGTCTGTTACAGTCAGATCAAATTTATAGACCTTAACTCCTTTTTCTTCAAGCTCATCAACAAGATGTTGCACCATCTTTTCAACACTGCCATGCATTGATATGTATGGTATTACAACAATATTCTTAACATTGTCAGAAATCCAATCTTTATATGCATTTATTATGAATTCAGGTTTATCGTACATCGGACCATGACTTGGTGCGATAATATCTATATCGTACTCATCAAATTTGGAAATATTCTTTTTAATAATTTTTTTAAAAGGCATCATTATTTCTGCATAATACCTTTTAGCAGCTTCATATACCTCGCATTCGTCGGTAGCATACATATCTGTAGTTGCTAAATGTGACCCGAACAAATCACAGGTAAAAAGGATTTTATCTTCTTTTAAATAAGCTAACATTGTTTCCGGCCAGTGTACCCAGGGATAATATATGAATTTTAAAGTCTTATTACCTAATGATAATTCCTCACCATCTTCAACAGTTACAATTTTTTCTTCAGGTACGGATAAATGATCTATGATCATATCTTTTCCTTTAGTAGATGTTAATACTTTAGCATTTGGGTATTTTTCCAAAACATCAGGTATAGCACCTGAATGATCTTGCTCTGAATGAAATGAGATAATAAAATCGAGTTTCTCCACATTCTTTAAATGATCAAATAAAACATTGACCATTGATGGGTCGACCGTATCAAGCAATGCCGTTTTTTCACTTCCGTTAATCAAATATGCATTATAGCTTGTGCCGTCAGGTAAAGGAATAAGTGAATCAAATAACCGCCTGTTCCAGTCTGTGGCGTTCAGTAAAAATACATTTTCTTTTATTTTTCTTGACATAATAACCTCCAGTTTTTAAATATTATAAGTCGAATGGCTATCCCCTTTTAGTTATCAACATTATAAACAAGATTTAGTTCATTTATGAATTTGTTCGTGGGATATTCGCCATATTCAAATGATTTATTTATTTCATTATTGATGTAGTCAAATTCACTTCTTGAAAGTACTAATCCTGAATGTGTCGTTCCGTCTGTCAAAGCAAATCCATGTCTTCTCAATTTCAAATAAGCATTCATTGTATGGGTAAGCATACTTAATGTGGCCCGGTTTTTTCCATACATTTTTCCCGTGTACATAAATAAATTCGGGCGGATTATTCTGCCTTTCAAAACTCTTTCGCCGTATCTCTTTACTTTCTTTGGTCTGTGGTAATTGGAACGCATCATCACTATTTCTCCATCAGGTGAAATAAAAAAATACCTCGGAGCATCCATAATTGCCAGTAGTGCTATAAACTCACGTTCATTAAAACTGTCTGCAAGAATTACATTGATGAAATTTTCATTCATATAATCACTTATCGTACTATCGGTCATTAACTCATTATAAGATTTTCTTGCATATCCGCACTGGTTTATTCCATAAAGCAAGAATACATATTTATTCTCATTTTTTGCCTTATTTATTATTGAATCAATTGACATTTCATTGAAAATTACCCCTTGTCCAAAAGTTTCAAAAGAGAATAAAATCAATAATATAAAAGTTACTTTTTTCATTTAGTTAAAATTATATATTTATATTTTAAGTCCGATTATTCCGGGGGTTGAAACACATACAAATGTAGCAAGTTTAGTTTATTTTATTTCCATTAAAGGTTTAATAACTTTCATAAGCATAAATCTTAATGCTTTAGAGGCATAGGATTTGTCATTGAATGTACCTGTAATATAAGCTTCAGTTTGTGGGTGAAAGAACATAAAAGCACCGGTAATACCCACACACCCCCAGCAAAAATACTTTTCGGGCATTAACAATGGGATGGCTCTGGGCTTCCAGACGGAATAGCCATAATTAAATCCTACGGCAGGGAAACCCATTTTCACATCATCATAAATCATTTTATTCAAAGTGGTTTCCTTCACCAATTTGCCGTTAACTAAAGCTTTCATAAAAACCAGGTATTCGCTTAAAGGCGCCACAATACCTCCTCCTGCATAATCAATTTTTGCTATTCTTTTATTTTCAATGAAATCGGTGTTGAAAAGATATATATGCGCCGGAGGATAATGGGGTTTGTTTTTGGGCTCGGAATAACCGTTTATATAAGCATTATCCATTTTCAAAGGATCCAGAATCATTCCATGCACAGCTTCATGAAAAGGTTTTTTTGTAATACTTTCAATTATTAAACCAAGTAAATAATAATTTGTATCTGTATAAAAATGCTTTTGACCAGGCTTTCCAACAGGATTAAGATTTGTTTTTCCCCATTCCAGTGCTTCTCTTACTGTCATTTCAAGGTTCGGATTATTCATCATCTTTTTTAATAATGGGAAAAAGACATCATTTAATCCCGATGTTTGCTTCAGTAAGTGTTTGACGCTGATATCACCGGAGTAATCTTTCCCCTTATAGACATGTAAACCATGCATCAGGTCTGTATCAAGGTATTTTACAATTACGTCATCAAAATGCAGCAAACCTTTGTCATGCAGCATACCTATGACAGTTGCCGTAAACAATTTGCCTACCGAAGCGAGATGATTGGCTTGCTTGGGATCTGCCTGAATTTCTCCTGTTTTACCTTCGGCAATATTGATGTTAACACCTAGCTTTTCGGAATGAACAAGCAGATAAGCATTCTTTACTTTTTTATCGTGTTGTACTTGTTGCCTGAATTTTGATTCAATTTTTTCTTGTACCGTAACTATCTTTTTCATTCTTTAATATTTGATTTATAATTGTTGATATGCAGGTTATTTTTAAAATGTCCTTGTAACGGCCGCGTGAATAATCTGCAAGAGAGTTCAAAACTCACTATTATTAGCCGTATTTATATATAATTTCGGCTGCCAGGCTGCCCTCTCCTACCAGCACCCTTATGGATTATACACTATGTTTAGGCACATTTGTTTTTAAATTTATTTATTATTACCTTTGTATTATACAAGTTGATTAATACAAATAGATTTAATCATGAATAAAAATAATCAATTATCAGAATTATTATCAGCATGGGAAGAAACATATAAAAAAGGTCAGTTGACGTTATGGATTTTTTTGGCATTGAAAGATGGGAAAAAATATGTTGATGAAATAAAAACCTTTGTTGAAGAACAATCTAAACATACGATGACATGTGAAAGCCAAAGCCTCTATCGCAACCTTAGAAAATATCAGCATGTCGGAGTTGTTGATTATGAAACAGGTGTGGGCAACAAAGGACCTGAGCGCAAATATTATTTCTTAACAAAATTAGGTCACAAACTACTCGACAATTTTATTAATAGGAATATCAATCTGTTTTTTAACAAAAGAATTAAAAACTTGATTAAAAAGGAGGATTCAAAATGAAAACATTAACAAAAAACCTTACGTATTTTGCGGTTTTCTTTTTCCTGGGCGCTATAGTTTTTCGCTATGGTTTGAGTCACTTTTTAGAAAATCGCTCTTATAATCTGGTATGGATTATTGCTGCAATCTACTTTATTTTCAATTTTTTAATAGGTTGGTTCTTTGGAAAAAGAGATTATGAATCTCTACCACTTTATGATGTCGGATTCCGTTTTCATTTTGCAACATATTTTCTTTTCAATATCGTATCAGTGTTATGGTTTTCGCTTGGCTTTCATTCAAATTTTGAGAGCATTAGAATTGTTTATGTCATAGCTCTTTTTTGGGGTATTGGATTATTGATTCATCTCATATTCTATTTGATTGTGCGAAAGAATTCGATTTATGGTCTCAATAAAGAAGAAATATTCGAATAAATCACTAACATTATGAAATGGTTTAATGTTTCAGCCCCTTAATTCATCGGGCAGGATTATAGATTAAAAACTGTAATTTTGCGATGATGAAAAGAAAGTTCACAAAAGAAGAGAAGCCTCATATTATCAAAGAGGCTTCTGAGCAAAGCGTTGCACCTACACTTGAAAGGCATGGCATCTATCCTGCTTCATGTTATTCATGGAAGAGGAAACTCGAACTTATGGATAAAGAAGGCTGTATCTTCTTCTTGTCATAAAGTCTTTGAGTTGTTCATAGTTTAATTCCCGCTTTATAACTACTGTTATCTACTGATTCTGTACTCATCAGGTGGTGTTTGCCCGGCAAGGTGTCGAACAAAATGATCCCATGTTCGCCGTATGTGATACGATTCGTTGGAGTAGCCATGACCCCGGTTTGGCATTACAATCAGGTCGAAATCTTTGTTATGGCGAATCAGTTCATCAACAAGCAACAACGTCATGGAGGGATGTACATTGGTGTCCATAGTGCCGTAGCTTATGAGGAGTTCTCCTTCAAGATTTTCGGCCATAAGGTGTACGGCCTGATTTTCATAATTGTCACCTTCAAGCAGCCCCTGGTATTTTTCACCCCAGTAGTATGTGTACCCCCTGTTATCGTGGTTGCCGGCACTGGATACACCTACTTTAAAAAATTCAGGGTGTTGCAACAGTGCTGCTGCAGTAGCATATCCACCCCCGGAATGACCATAAATTCCTGCCCGATCGATATCGATAAAGGAGTATCGTTCAGCCAGCTCTTTCATTCCAGCAATTTGATCAGGCAGCCCATTATCAGCCATGTTGCCGTGATAGTATGTATGAAATTCCCGTGAGCGGAGGGGGCTGCTTCCCAGTGCATCAATAGCAACAACCACAAAGCCAAGCTCAGCAAGGGCGTATGCCTGTTGACGCTTGGTGGTGGAAAAGCTGCGCGAGCCCAGGCTGCCACCTTGTGGGCCGGGGTAGATGGCGTTCACAATCGGGTAGGACTTGTTTTCGTCGAAATCCCTTGGCAGAATCATAACGCCGTACAAATCCGTCTCGCCATAGCGGTCTTTTACACTGAACGGGACAGGTTTTCGCCAGCCGGTTGCCAGAAGGTCTTCAATGTCGGCCTCTTCAAGCTCCATAATCAGATTACCATTACGATCGCGCACCACAGTTTTTTGCGGCTCTGTAAACGTGGAGTAGGTATCCACAAACCAGGATGCATCGCTGCTGAGAGTTACTCTATGATTGGCATCTTCCGGTGTGAGAAGTGTAAGATCGGAGCCATCAAAATTTACTCTGTAAAGATGATAAAAGTAGGGATCACGGCCTTCTTCGCGTCCCACTCCGGTGAAGAAAATTTCGCGCGAATCTTGATCAATGTGCAGAATATCAACCACATTCCAGTCGCCATCGGTTATTTGATTGATCAGCTCACCGGTTTCCAGATCGTGCAGATAGAGGTGACCCCAGTTGCTCTTTCGGGTGAACCATATGAATTCGTTCGAATCGTGCAACACCCTCCAGTTTGGAATACCGCGGGATCTAAGGTTCGATTCAAAGAAAATGTCATCATGCTCGTGATATACTTCCCGAACATCGCCGCTGGCCGGATCAGCAACGCGAAGGCGAACATCCTTGTAATCGCGCGAGGTGGAGACGAAAGCCAGTTTACCGGAATTGCTGCTCCACTCATTATCCACCCATGCTCCATTACGAATCAACCCGCAGCAGTTTGAACTGCGGTGGTGATCGGGATCGATATCAAGGAAAGTTTTTGATTGCTGCTCCACATCAATAATAACACGCTCCAGCATTGGCACAATAGAATCGCCCGGCAGCGCGTATGGCCAGATATCGGCTTCAGGGCGGCCTTCGCGGGTTTCCCAGAGAGTCATGGTTCCCACCTCCCGCTCATCTTGCCGAAACGTGCTGATTTTTTTTGAATTGGGCGACCATTTCATCAGCGGACGATCAGACCGGCGCCAGCCGTGGTTATCCGTGGCGTATCCGTAATTGTGCTCGCCATCGGTAGTGAGCTGTATGCGTTCGTCTGTTTCAATCACTTGCACCCAAAGGTTGTTCTCTTCAATGTATGCGGCGAGTTTACCATCGGGCGAGGTTACCGAATTTTGTACCGGGGAATGTACAGTTTCATATAAAGAGCATTCATAGTCTTGCAACGAGCAACTCCAGACCTCTTCTTCGCGCTCAAAACGGATGGTGGTTGCATCATCATAAAACCTGAGATTTTGAAGCTGGAGATTTTCCGGGTCAGCTTCTGAGTCTGTTGCTTCTTCAATCGCATCGGCAAGGCGTCCATGATCAAAAGCAAGTTCTCGTGTTTGATCGTCTACATCAACCAACATGTAGAGGTTGCCTTCACGGGAGTTCTGAATATACCAAAAACGGTTCTCATCAATCTGGTTTGGATTAACATTGCTGTAAAAAACTTTGTCTGCAAGGTTCCATGAGAGCATGTCTTCGGCTCGTTCGTAAGCTTCCTCCATATCCTGGGCAGCAACAGAAAAGGTTGTTCCAAGTAAAAGCAGGAAAGCGACTGGTATTATCCGTTTTTTCATAAATAGAGCGGTGTGTTTTTTTTATTTATCAATCGGTTTAAATAACCGGCTTTGGGTTATAAAAATAAAAAAAAAATCAAAGAAGCAGTACAGAATTGAAACTTTTAACAGAGTTTACGCGAATACAATCCATTTTCAGGTTGCAAAGAGCATTGTTTGTATAGTTTCTCTGCAATTTGGCTTAGCGCTGCGTTAAGGCACATTTTTTTTGGATGCAAAAGTTGCGAAGCAACGGGCAGACAAAAGTTCAGCTTTAGCTGAATTGAGGGCAACTTGTTGCCTGAGATCGGCGAAGCCAATGTGCCTGAACGTTTCTGATATAGCCACAGTAGCTGATTTGCGGGCTTCGTCACTGTCCACCGCTACAAAAGATTATGCGGGAGACAAAGGTTAAATACAATAATCGTCCTGCATTGTATATGCGATGTTAGGCTTTCGTGCATTATTGTTTCAGTATTTCAATCAGTTCTTTGTTTATATATATAGTCTCTCGTCCAACTTTCTGAGATTCCAGCATCCCA
>PWHJ01000088.1 GCA_003554865.1 Bacteroidota bacterium
CAATGGCAACTTTTGCCTTAAATTTTGCTGAATGTTTTTTCCTTTTTGACTTCATAATTCACTTGGTTAAATTTACAAATATTAAACTTAACCAGTGGTTTTAAAAATAGGGAGTATTATAGTCGGGTAAAGGACTGACCACCCTGGAATGATATTTTTCAATATTTAGTGGAGCCAGAAACCACTTAAATAAACGGGGCGTAATCGAAAAGCCTTATGAGTAGAGCAATAAAAAAATTTCAAAGTAATGAAAAAAGCAAAACTTGCATTAATTTCAGTTATTTTGGGTCTTATTGTACTTTCCAGTCTTTCAAGTTGTACCGCACACAGGCGAACAATGAGAGAACCAAACGCTAGGGTGGAATTTAAAAAAGATGATTTTGCTTTGTCAGACCAGGTTACTGCAGAAGCAAAGACAACCAGGGTGTTTGGCATTGATTTCAGGAGATTGTTTGACAGAAGGAGCGGCAATTATTCTACCCCTTATGTTGAGACAGGTTTAAGTTTGGCCAGTATTCCGATAATTGGCAATGTGGTAAGGGACAGGGAGTCGGAATACGCAATTTACGAGTTAATGAGAGACAACCCCGGATATGATGTTGTTTTTTCCCGCAGTTTGAAAGAAGGCAAACCAGATACCTTTTTATAGTTGTTATAACCGATGTGAAAGCTACTGCAAGGCTCGGCAGACTGGACTAAACAATAGTGGTAACCGGGGCCGGGAAATAGATAAGTAAAGAGTAAGGTATCAGGTACTTTATTTGCAGCTTTTTTTGTGAAGGTTAGGATTTTTTATTCTTTGACCTTTGTGATCTATATTTGTGTGTTTAGTCTTACCCGTTTGATTTTACTAAATAATTAAAAATAAATAAATTATGCAAACAAAGAAAGCGCTTATAACTGCTCTTTTGCTTACGGTCTTTTTAGGAGCCGCATCTCAGGAGAACAGGATGTGGCTGAGTGGTACCCTGCAATTATCGGGCGAAGATACCGGCAGGGGAAGGGAGTCATCAGTTACCCTGTTGCCTGAGTTTGGCTATTATCTTAATGGCAACTGGTCGGTTGGGGGAAGGGTTGGTTTTACATCCACCAGAACTGAGCAGGCTAATGATACTCGCCGGGAGACACAAACGTCAATAGTTCCTTTTGCCCGCTATGTTTTTGCCGAACCTGGCAATTTCAGGCTTTTCGCACAGGGAGAACTTCCCGTAAATATTCATGGTGGCAGGGATTTTGACGGAAGTTCAATGGATGTTTCAAGCACGGCCGGTTTGAATCTTCGCCCGGGACTGCATTATGCGATAAACGAGAGATGGGGGTTCAACATGCTGATGCCATCGGTTTTTACATACCTTAATGACACTGATGGTGACAGTTTTTTTGAGTTTGGCATAAATGACGGATATACCGTGCAGCAATACCTTCTAAGCACTAATATCGGTTTTACTTTTACACTAAGATAGATCTCTCCCGGGATCTATCTTTCACTCCATCGGGGAGCAGGGTACCTGGGCTCAGCTGTGGCGAATTCTTCCGGCCATACTACGGCTCTTTTGCCGTCCTGCCACTGTATTATAACTCCCGTGTTTGCAATTTGGTAACCTCTCTCATCCACGGCAAAATTGCCAAATATAGTTTGGGTCTCAAGTTCGAGAAGCTCATCACGAATCATATCGGAATCAAGAGTTCCGGCTTTTTCTATGGCTTCTCTCAAGATCATACAGCTTCCGTAACCCCCTGCAGCATGAAAGCTTGGTTCCATATCGAATTTTTCGCGGTAGGATTCCACAAACTCATCAATACCTGGATAGGGCAGAGTGGGCTCCCATGCTGAGAGTCCGTAGACGTATTCGGCTGCTTCTCCCAGCTCTTGCTGAAAATCATCGACCGCCCCTGATGTGCCGAACATTTTTACGTTAACATCCAGTTCTTTCATCTGACTTACAACGGTAATAAAATCTCCGAGAGCCGAAGCTGCCATTCCCATAACTTCAATATTTTCCTCCTGCACCTTTTTCAAAATGTTGGAAAAATCTTCGGTGCCTGAAGTGTATGTTTCATGGATCAAAACCTCCATGCCCTTTTCTCTTGCAAGGTCTGCCGCGCCGGTGCCTGCAGCTTTAGGGAAAAGCTCATCCTCCTGGATTACACCAACTCTTGTGAGGCCTTCCTCGTGACCCATTTCTATAAGTCCAGCAAGGAACAGTTCGGCGGGTGGCAGTACCATAAACAGGTATTCCCTTCCCTGTTCCCATATTGAAGTTGTGGCGGCAAGAGGAGAAATGTGGACCTGATTGTGTTTTTCGGTTACCGGTGCTACTGCTTCGGTTAGCGTGGAGCCGTAAGGGCCCATTATAAGGTCTACCTCGTCTTCGGTGATGAGTTTTTCATATAGCTTTATTGCGGTGTCTGAGTCGGATTTATCGTTGTATATGATAAACTCAACGTCTCTTCCCAGAATACCGCCTTTTTCATTTATATGTTTTTCAAAAAGCAGGTATCCGTTGCGTGCGGCTGTCCCTTGCGTAGAATAAGCCCCGGTTTCGGACATTGTCGCACCTATCCTTATCGGGGGCTCTTCCTGAACAAGCCTGTTTACAACAAAGACAATTACTACTACCAGCAAGACAATAAAAAACAAAGATTTTGATCTCATAATATCTTAATTTTAAAATGTGTAGCTTAAGGAAAAAATTATTTTGATTCTGCAATATATAAAAAAGATTATAAATCGTAAATTTCCGCCCCGGTTAACGAAATTAACTGATTTTAAATTTAATAATTTTACCCCTGTGCCGACAGGCTGATTAGAGGTTGGATTTTTTAACAGCTAAAGAAATGGATTATTCAAATATTCTTCAGGAGGTTTATGAAAAGGTAAGCAAAGAGGAGGGTCGGGGAGGGGTGGCCTCTTACATCCCGGAACTTGCAAAAGTAGATCCCCTCAAATTCGGTGTTTTTTTTAAGGAAATTAATGGCAGGGATTTTGGTATGGGAGACTTTGATGAGAAATTTTCAATCCAGAGTATTGCCAAAGTTGCTTCGCTTTGTCTGGCTTACAAAATGCTTGGAGAAAAAATATGGGAGAGAATGGGTGTAGAACCTTCCGGTACACCCTTTAATTCACTTGTTCAGCTTGAATCTGACAGGGGTGTGCCGAGGAATCCCTTTATAAATGCCGGAGCAATAGTTATTTGTGATATACTTATAGGTGAGCTTAACAATCCTGAGGAAGATCTCTTGTCTTTTATGCGGGAAATTTCCGATAATTCCTCAATAAGTTTTTCAGAAAATATTGCTGAATCAGAAAAATCAACCGGTTACAGAAATGTTGCACTTTGCAATTTTATTAAATCGTTCGGTAATATTGAGAACAGTCCGGAAAAAGTTATAGATTTTTACTTCAAGCTTTGTTCGATAGAAATGAGTTGCAGGGAAATATCCTGTGCCTTTTTGTTTCTGGCAAATGGCGGCAGGAAAATATCCGACAATAAACAGATATTAAGCGAAAGCCAGACAAAACGCACCAATGCTATAATGCAGAGCTGCGGATTATATGATGAGTCGGGAGAATTCACCTTTAAGGTAGGATTGCCCGGTAAAAGCGGAGTTGGAGGCGGTATTCTGGCGATCCATCCATATAAATATGCCGTTACCCTTTGGAGTCCAAAGCTTAACAGTAAGGGAAATTCCTACAAGGGGATGAGGTTTCTTGAATTGTTTACAACCAAAGCAAGGTCTTCCATATTTTAATGTTTCTGGTTCGAGAGTAAGTTCTGGGCAGTGCTGACTTCCACGAATGAGGGCCCCGCTTTCTTGCCGAAGTTTCCTGCCAGCACTGCAATCAGGTCACCGGGGTTTATTTCCCCTTTTTTAATAAGACGGTTAAGTGTAGCGTGAAGAAACTCCTTTTTGGATGTTTCCACTTCCATGAAGTCAGGGTATACACCATAGTTCAAAGCCAGCTCCCTTACTACTCGCATTTCATAGCATTGGGCAAATATTGGTACTTTGCCCCGGTAAGCTGAAATGTACCTGGCGGTTTTACCTGTATCGGTATCGGTTATAACCGCTTTTGTGTTTAGCTCCGGAACAGTTCGTATGGCGGTCTTTGAAAGAAAAACCGATATTTCGTTTTCGTGTGGCATTACATCTTGTTCTAAAAGGGCAGGTTTGCTGCTTTCCGCTTCATGTGCTGTTTTACTCATTATCTCTACCGCCTGGACAGGATAGGAGCCGTAAGCGGTTTCGCCGCTCAGCATGATGGCGTCTGCACCGGAAAAAACGGCATTTGCTACATCACTTACCTCTGCTCTGGTGGGCCTGGGGTTTTTAATCATGCTGTGAAGCATTTGTGTGGCTATAATCACCGCTTTTTTCCTGCGTATACACTTGTTTATTATCATGTTCTGTACAACCGGTATACGCTCGGCGGGCAATTCAATTGCCAGATCGCCGCGTGCTACCATGATGCCGTAAACATGGTCGAGGATCTCGTCAATATTATTCAGTCCTTCCTGGTTTTCGATCTTGGCTATTATCTTAACCGGACTTTTGTGCCTGTTAAGAATACGTTGTATTGCAAGTACATCTTCCTTGTTACGCACAAAAGAGTGGGCAATAAAGTCGATATTCTGTTTTATGGCAAGATCAATGAATTCCAGATCTTTGTCACTCAGGGAAGGAAGACTGATACTGGTTCCGGGCAGGTTTACGCTTTTGCGGGGCTTTATTACACCCGAATTTTTGGCACTGCACAGAAGGTGGTCTTCGTGTTTTTCTTCGATAATAAGTTCAATGGCCCCGTCGTCTATCATTATGGTTTTGCCCTCATCCATTTGAGTTACAAAATCGCTGAAGTTTACATATACCTGATCTTCGTCAGTCGGGCGGGTGGGATCACCTTTTACTTTTACCCGGTCTCCCTGTTTGATCTTGTATGTATATGAAGATTCTGTTGTTCGTATTTCTGGTCCTTTTGTATCAATTAAAACTGCGATCTTGCTTGAGACTTTTCTGATGTTTTCAATTATTTTAAGCGACTGATTTGTGTTTTGGTGAGCCGTGTTAAGGCGTACAACATTCATTCCGGCATCATGAAGCTCCTTGAGGAATTTCGTGTCACATTTGTTGTCGGATATGGTTGCAACTATTTTGGTGAGCTTTTCCATAGGGTTATCTTTTGTGATACTTTATCCAGTATATTGATTACAAGGCAAAGGTACAATTTTATTGAAAAATTGACGGAGACAATTTTTCATGTAAACGGTTTATCTTTTTGTTTGATTAACCAGACGGAAAATTTAACGTATATTTGTTTAGTTAACATGTCAGATATTTTTTTTATGGATTACAAAGCTTTATTCGGATTTATAAGGAGGTTCACATTTCTTCATCTTATCAGTTACGGGTTGTTTGCTTCCATATTTCTGATTATTCAGAAATCCATGCTGCCGGCACAGAAAGAGGCATTAGAGTTTTATGAGGTTTACCGTTCGGTAAACTTTCCGGTTCTTGGTACAGAGTTATTGCGCGGTGTTATTACCGCTTTGATACTATCTCCATTTTACCGTATAATAGTGTCGAACAAATATTCTTTTCCGATTCTTTTCGGCGCTTTATGGGGACTGGCAATTTTAGGCTCACTGGCACCCTTTCCCGGCTCCATTGAGGGGATGATCTACACTCAGGCCTCCGTTAGAGAGCATTTAATGATTCTGCTGGTAAGTGCATTGCAAATGCTTTTGCTTTGCGGATTTTTACTGGAATGGGAAAAACTTCTTGGAACAGCAGATACCTACAGGGAAGAAAATCCGGTAACCTTTAAGCCTAAGGAGATTACCGGTTATGCAATGCGTTTTACAGTACTTTACGTTGTAATTTATGGTTTGGTCGGTATACTTTTCTTTTTTATTCAGGATTATGAGGCAATGCTTGAAACCGGCGAGCGGTTTTCTCAGTTCAGAGCAACTGATCATCCACTGGTAGCTTTTGCCATACCCATTCAGATATTTCGGGGTGCTTTGCTGGCACTGCTGATCTATCCTTTTTACAATATGATAATGAATGCAGCAAAGGGATGGTTGTTGTTGTTTCTTTTATTTTTCGGTCTCACTGTCGTTAGCTCACCGGTTTTTCTGCCTTCGGTCTTGTCCGAGCCGGCTGAAAGCTTAATTGCAGGAACACCCGAGGCAGTCGTTCAGATTCTGCTTTTTTCATGGCTGATGTTTAAGTGGGAAAAGAGAGTCAGAAAGAGTTAAAAAACCAAAAGTATTCCGGTCAACTTGTACGGGTTATCAATTAATAACTAAATTTCATTAAATTATGAAGGCATTAATTTTTTTATTTACCGCATTTATCGTATTTGGATCTTTTGCCGGCTGCGGTTCAAGGACAACCGAAGAAGCAAGGGAGGCTGCTGATGAAGCTACTTCTGAGATGGAAGTAACCCATGAAGAACCTGCTCCTATGAGTGCTGCTGAATACGCAAGTAAAGCTCTGAAAGCTTTCCAGGATCAAGATCTGGATAAAGTGAAGGAGCTGGTGCAGCCAACTTTGGCTTATTATGTTGACGAAGAGTATGTAGAAGACAGAAGCAGGCATGTTGAAGGTTGGGATGGGGAAATCAGAGGAGTAAAATACAAAAAAGACACCAGAACAGGCTTGCCTCTGGCTGTGGTTTATTATGCCGACAAAGACGAGGATAACATTTTGGTTCACATACTTGACTGGATGGGTGACGAATGGCATGCAATGGGCGGAGCCTGGGGATTTGAAGAAAAAACAAGAGAGGAGTTCGAGAGTTATGCAGATAACATGGAAGATCTCGATTAAAGTTTTTTTAGTTGTTTTAAAATCATAATGACAAAAAAACTAAAACCAATAACTCCCAGCAATGAAGCAGTAATTTTCCAAAGTATAAAATCACCTCCAATACCTTTTGTAATAAAAATGTATCCTGAAAGCAAAAGAAATAGGAGATTTAGAAATAATGCTATAATTATCTTATTACCCATAATAATATATTTTTTAACATGCTGCAGCTGCTCCGGTTAGCCCTCCGGAAATTCCACCTACAATAAGACCTGCTTTAGTACCCAATCAGAGGAACTACAGATCCTGCAGCTGCGCCGGATAATGCACCTAATTGCTTTTATAAACTTCATCAAATTTTGCCTGCCAAAGTCTGATGGGGTCATTCCAGATTTCTGTTCAGGCAATTTTGATGTAAAAATAACTGAAAGACATTATTTATAACTAAAATATGTTTTTTTTATATTTACCCAAAAACCTGAAAAATATAATTCTATGTTTGATCCACAATCATTTAAAAAACAGGCGGAGTTTTTGATTTTAGGTGCCGCTGTAAAAACCGGGTTGATTGATGCCTTAAGCCATGAGCCGCAGACATCAGAACAACTTGCTTTGTTAACCGGAACCGATAAAAGGGCGTTGTCATTTGTTGTAAATGCAATGGTGGAGCTGGGTTATTTCAAATATGATAACGGGAAAATAGATCTTTCAAGTCAGGCCAGATTGGTTTTTTATGATAAGGATAATCCTTATTATACCGGCTTCTCTTTTATGCACTTTTATAACCTTATTTCCAAATGGCTTGAATTGCCTGATGTTCTTAAATCAGGCAGGCCTGTTGAAAGAAAGGGGGATATTCACGAGACCCGGAACTATATAGCTGCTATGAGACAGTTTGGTAAATATTCCGCACCTGAAATTGTTGAGTGGTGTATGAAAAGTTTGCCGGCTAATCCGCATGTGCTTGATGTAGGTGGAGGACCTTTAACCTATGCCAGGGTTTTTGCCGAAAAAGGTGCCCGTGTAACGGTGCTTGATTTGCCTGAAGTGGTTGACATGGTTAAAGAGGAGCTTGATTCGGATATGGCGGTGAACCTTATTAAGGGTGATTTGACAAAGGGTTTGCCGGAAGGTCCTTTCGATATGATTTACCTGGCCAACGTGTGTCATATTTATGGTGAAAATGAGAACAGGAAGCTGTTCAAAGAGGCGGCAAATGAATTACATGAAGGTGGAAAGCTTGTTATAAATGATATTATCGGAGGAACAGGGCCATTTGCTGCTGTATTTGCAGTTAATATGCTTGTAAATACTCCTTCAGGTGGCACGTGGACTTATGAACAGTACAAAGGGTGGCTCCAGGATGCCGGTTTTTCAGTTGCCCCTTATGAAGAGATTGCCGGCAATCAATTGATTGCTGCAACAAAACAATGACTTGTTAAATGCACCAAACTTAAATATTTTCATTTTGAAAACGGAGGGCTTTCATATCAGGAATTTTGAAGAACGGGATTACAAAAAAGTAGTTGAGCTGTGGGATGAGTCCGGTTTGAACTTTCCCGAAAGAGGTGATAGTCTCGAAATTGTACTGGACAGTATCCGTATCGGTGGACAGCTGTTTGTTGTCGAAAACCGGGAAAAGCAAATAGTGGCAACTGCATGGATCACTTTTGACGGAAGGAGGCTGCACCTTCATCATGTTGGGGTAAAACACCCTTACCGGGGAAAAGGTGTGGGGAAATCTCTCGTTTCACATTGTATAATGTTTGCAAAAAATAAGGGCTACCAGTTAAAGCTTGAAGTACACCGTGAGAACCAGTCAGCAATAGACCTTTTCACCAACGCAGGATTCAAATACCTGGGAGATTATAATGTTTATATCATGAGGGACTTCAGCCATATTTAATTTGGAAATATCTAAAATCCAAGGTGTTTGCTGATTTCGGCTGCCACCTGTTTGAGGGGAAGTTCTTTTTCCAGGGAAATCCTTTTCAGATCATCGTATTCAACTTTTATGTTAACAGGATTGCCCCTGTAATTGGTGATTTTTGCCCTTACTTTCCCGTAAGGTGTGTTAAAATCTTTTGTTTCCCTTTCAAGAATTTCGCGCGACTCCCTTCTTGTCCTTGCTCCAATGGATGTTGTTTCGCTGAAAATGATCTCCAGGAGCTTTTTTTTGTTTTCCGGGTCTGCCAGAACGGTTAGCATTATCCCCGGCCTGTTTTTCTTCATCTGGACATTTGTGAGAAATACTTCCAGTGCTCCCTGCAGGTAGAGCTTTTCGATAATGTGGTCATACCACTGCGGGTTCATGTCATCGATGTTTGTCTCTATAACTTCTACCACTTTGCCCCCTTTTTCACCGGCTGTTTCTCCGGTATAAACCCTGAGTACGTTTGGGTGTTCAAAATCGCTTGTTCCTGAACCGTAGCCAATGGAGGAAATTTTCATGGGGGGGACATCACCGAAATCCTTGCAGAGAGTTGTAATTATTGCCGCCCCTGTGGGTGTTACAAGCTCCCCCCTTGAGTCGGTGGAATAGACCGGCACTTCTTTAAGGATTTCTGCGGTTGCGGGTGCGGGAACCGGGAATTTCCCGTGGGAGAACCTGACAAATCCTGAGCCGACATTAAGCCTTGAACACGTGATCTTGTCAATTCCAAGCACGCGGAACCCTGCCAGAGCCCCAACAACATCAACTATAGTGTCTACAGCCCCAATTTCATGGAAGTGGACTTTTTCGGGGGGCATATCGTGTATTTTTGCCTCAGCAACCGCTATTTTATGAAAGACCTCCCTGGCCTTTTTCTTTGTATTGTTATCTATAGCTGACTTGTCGAGAATTGCGTAAATATCTTCAAGATGTCGGTGGTGTTTCTGACTGGCGTAATGTACAGTGAATTTTGTGGAGGCGATGTTTTGCTTGACTGTTTTTTCCGCTTTAATTTCAACGGAATCCAGTCCGAGCTTTTTTATCTCATCTTCAATATACTTGATATCAAGTCCCGCATCAATCATTGACCCAAGTAGCATATCCCCGCTGATGCCGGAGAAACAGTCAAAATAAGCTATTTTCATTTGTTCAGTTTATAATAATTTCCATCTTCATATTATGCTTACAACAGATGCTAAATTACACGCAGTTTGCGATTTTTCAAATTTTTACCGAAGATGGTTATTTGTTGACCATTGATGCAAAGTACCCGGCACCGAAACCGTTGTCAATGTTTACTACCGTAACACCGGGGGCACAAGTGCTGAGCATCGTCAGCAAAGGCCCTACACCCTGGAAACTGGCACCGTACCCAACGGAAGTTGGAACGGCAATTACAGGTTTTTCAACTATTCCTCCAACCACCGAAGGAAGGGCTCCGTCCATTCCTGCAACAACTATAAGTACATTCGCCTTGTCTATAATTTCCTTATTACCGAAAAGCCTGTGAATACCTGCTACACCCGCATCATAAAGAGTCTCGACCCGGTCGCCCATGAATTTTGCCGTCTCTGCAGCCTCTTCGGCAACCGGAAGATCCGATGTGCCGGCCGTTATTACCAGTATATAATTGTTTTGATCTTTTTTTACAATTTCATCTTCTTTTCTGACCGTTATTGTCCTTCCGGCCTCATTATACCGGGCTTCCGGCAAAACTGTTTTGATCGCCTCATACATCTCACGTGTTGCCCTTGTTGCGAGTACCATATTTTGCATTGACAGGTGCTGGACTATGTTTTTGACATGCTCAACGGTTTTGTTCTGACAAAATACTACCTCGGGATAACCTCTGCGGATTGAGCGGTGGTGGTCAAGCTTTGCATAGCCGAGATCCTCGAAAGGGAGGTTTACTGTTTTTTCAAGGGCTTCCTCAATGCTAATCTCCCCTTTTTGGACGCTTTCAAAAAGGGTTTTTAATTTATTTTTTTGCATTAATTCCAATTAGTTTATTTAGTGAACCACTTTCAAAATCCTTTATTTCGGTGTGTTTGAATCCCAGTTTAACAAATTCCTGCCTTATTTTTTCAAAGTTGGCTTCGACGGTTTCCCGGCAGGAAGGGTTAACTTCCAGAACAGCCTTGTCTCCAAAGTGGCGAACCCTCAACTCTTTAATTCCAAAACTTTTTACATAATCTTCCGCTTTTTCAACCTGGGCAAGTTTTTCCCTGGTGACAGGCTCCCCGTAAGGAATGCGTGATGCAAGACAGGGGCTGGCAGGCTTGTCCCATATATTAAGTCCAAGCTTATGTGCAACCTTGCGTATATCTTCTTTTGTCAGCTTTGCATCCCTGAGCGGGCTTACAACACTGTGTTCGGCCGCAGCTTTCAGCCCGGGACGGTAATCACCCAGATCGTCCAGATTTGTCCCGTTTGCTATATACCTTATTCCTTCTTCTTTAGCAATCTTTTCAATGTTGAAATAGAGCTCATTTTTACAGTAATAACATCGCTCATCAGGGTTTTGCCGGTAATTTTCATTATCCAGCTCATTTGTGTTGATCACCTTCACCCTTGCGCCGTTCTCCCTTGCAAATCTGATAGCATCATCCAGCTCTTTGCGGGGAATTGAGGGTGAGCCGGATATTACGGCCAGAACTTTTTCTCCCAGAACCATTTGTGCAACTTTCAGCAGCAGCCCGCTGTCAAGTCCCCCTGAATAGGCAATTATCAGCTTATCATATTTGGAGAGCTCATTTTTCAGTGCTTTCAGCTTTTCTTCAGTTTTTTTGCTCATATAATCTGTTTATATTTAATTGAGTATTCCCCCGTCATACTTAAGCATACAACAATTAGATGAACAAACACGTGGGGGAATGCAGTAAGAAATGTATTAATTGACATTCTATAATAACTTGTTGAATATTAGTTTAATTAACCATATTTGTACGTATAAAAATATAAAATATATTTCAAAAATAATTCCGGAATATTTCCCTGTAAAAACTCATATCCATTCCGCTGCTTTTCATCAGTTCTTCATTTCTTACAATCTTCTCTTTAGGACCGTCTGCAATTATTTCACCCTCTTTGATAACTGCAAGCCGGCTGCAGCAAGACAACAGGGGAAGCAGCGACTGTGATACTATAACAAGAGTGGCATCAAGTCTGCCGATAATGTTAATAATCTGCAATACCATTTCGGGGTTGAGGCTGGAGAAAGGTTCGTCAAAAGCTATTATATCTGGCTTCATAGCAAGCACTGTTGCTAGAGCAACCCTTTTTCTCTCACCCAGGGATAAGTGGTGTGATACTGATTTTTCCAGTCCTTCAAGATTCATTGTCTTCAAAGCCTGCCTGACCCTTACAGCTGTTTCCTCCCTGCTTAATCCGAAATTGAGGGGGCCAAAAGCGATATCTTCCTCTACGGTTGGATTGAAAAGCTGGTCATCCGGGTTCTGGAATACAAGACCTACCTTCTTCCTTATCAGGGGGAGAGTCTTTTTTTCTACTTTTGTCTCATCAATTCTAACCGTCCCGTTTCCTGCAAGTATACCGTTAAGGTGAAGAAGAAGAGTTGATTTACCTGCTCCTGAGCGGCCGATAATGCCTAGTTTTTCACCAGCTTTAACTTCCAGAGACACCTCCTTCAATACAGGCTTGTCAGGTGTGTATGAGAAACTAAGATTTTCTATTTTTATTTCAGAAGGCATTTAAATTCAGTTAAACAGGTAATTGTGAATATTCTGGCTTGTAAGGCGAATTGTAAGTACCATTAAGATAATTGCACCCGGTATCAGCAAGTCTGTTCCTTTAAGAGAAAATTTGCGCATGGAAGGAAACTCCCCGTTAAAGCCCCTTGAAAGCATCGAACTGT
The DNA here is from genome assembly GCA_003554865.1 of Bacteroidota bacterium. Taxonomy (GTDB): domain Bacteria; phylum Bacteroidota; class Bacteroidia; order Bacteroidales; family PUMT01; genus PUMT01. The sequence goes on from PWHJ01000088.1 coordinate 12,621, forward strand.
ATAGTATATGTGATCGCTCCAGGCTTCTTACAAAGATCATGGCTGCCTGATTGCCGTATACTTTGAATCTGCTCATTTTCAAACTTCCGGGGCACCGGCTTTCTCTTGCCAGATTTGTCCTTAATATTTCGTCATGTATTAAAAATACATACCTGTACATCAACGCAGATATTACACCGATTAGTTTCGGCATTTTCAGTTTTCGTAAACCCAGCAGTATGTTATGGAATTTTTCCGTTGAGGTAAGCAGTATTAAAAGTATCAAAGCCGAATAAGCCTTCAGGATAACGGAGAGGCCAACCATGAACTCATGACTGTATGCCCCCAAAGAGTGGTAGCCTTGTGTCAGCATTTGTGAGAGGGGATAAAACAGTGCAGCAAGTAAAATAAACGGACTGACTATCAGGCACCGTTTTATAATATAACTCCATGGTATACGGCTAACTCCTGCAATTATAGCAACCAGGGGAATATAGAACAGAAAAGGAAAGATTTCCCCGCGTGCTTCTGAAACAATTATAACAATCAGGCACAGGGCGGTGATTGTTTTTACACGGGGGTCAAGCCTGTGAACAGGTGAATTCAGGTTGCTGTACTTGTCAAGAAATGAGTGCTTCAATTTTTGGTACTGTTATTTTTTGCTGCCTGTTTTGCCTTTACACCGTATATTATCCCCGTTACGCCCAGTATAAGGGCAAGTCCGAAAATTACTCTGTAAATAACGGGAATTCCTTCCGTAAACACACATTCGGAAGATGATCTTTCCGCCGCTTCGGCTTCCTCTTCCTTATCAATTTCCCCTGGGGATTCTTGCTCTGAGTCAAAAAAATTGCTGCTTACCTTAACAGTGATCCTGTCGGCATGTCCCATGCCGTCATCAATTTCAAACCTCCATTCACCTGACCTGTCAGGTGTAAAGGCAAAAAAACCCTCTTTGTCTGTGTAGCCTGACTGGTGTGGGTCATTTTCTCCGGGTGCATAAATTGTAACATTTGCATCTGCAACAGGCGAGGTTGGTGAAAAGAAAGACTTAACCCTGACAACGGGCGGGTGTTTTTCTGTTTCAAACTGAATTGCGTGACCTGCTGCAGGCGCACAAACTATAAAGAAAGCAATGATTGCTAAAAGGATTGATTTTCTCATGATAACTTGTTTTATTAAACTACAATTAAATAAACCAGAAAAATATTTCTTTATGGCAGCAATGCGGGTTTAACTCTGCGTATAAACCTGACCGCTCCAAGTGTTATAATACTTTCAACAACGGCTGCAATAACATATACGGAAAGCAGGTAAATAATACCCCTGCCGTAGCCTGAAAGGCGGAACTCAACCGACATAAGCAAAACCGGGATGATAATCCCCAGAAACCCTGCCAAAAGAGCCCTGATATTTTCGTTCATAAATTTTGTCCTCCAAATCAGCCAGCCCGCAAATGCACCTGCTCCCATATTTAAAGAGTTGACCCCCAGGGTTACTAGTCCCCCGTGCTGAAAGATAAGCGACTGGAAAAGCAGTGCCGCAAAAACAGGCGGAAATGAACGTTTCCCAAGGATAATACCGGCAATGCCAAAGAGTCCCAAATGCATAGAGGTACCTGCAAGCGGAAAATGGATAAGCGATGCCACAAAAAGGGCCGCACCCATCATCCCCATCGTGGGTATCTCATCAACAGTTGCTTTTCTTCCGGATATGTAAACCAACCCTATTGATACAGCACCCGCAGCGATACAAACATTTGTATCAATTATACCGTCAGAAATATGCATGAAAATGATATATATGAAGATGTAAATATAAACTATTTCAAATATATTGCCAATGCCTTTATTCCTGTCTGTTTTTAAAGAGGGATGCATCCCTCTGCATATAATATTCCCCATAATAGTATCATTGCCAGCTGTAAAGGGTTCATGGGGTACAGGAAATCTTTATATATTTACAATTAAAAGTTTTTATTTGACTGGTTTGGTGAAATCTTTTCTATATTTTTGTTTGTAAATTGAGGGATTATTATAAAAATGAACCCCCATCATAATGATAACTATTCCACTACTTGAGGCTTGCGTTGCAGTTGGCGGACGATCCAACAAACCGGTCTCACCCCTTGATTATGTAATTAAAGTAACCCAGAATTCCAGGGAAGTTCAGTCCGGTACCCTCTTTGTTGCTCTCAGGGGAAACAATGCAGACGGGCATTCATTTGTTGCTGAGGCTGAAAAACTGGGGGCAGTTGCAGCGGTGGTTGAATACGAAGTAAGTAATGTTGAAATGCCCCAGTTTGTTGTCCCTTCAACAGTTGAGGCCCTCGGAGATATGGCCCGGATATGGAGGGGAAGGCTCAGTATTCCCGTTATTGCAGTAACAGGAAGCGTGGGCAAGACCAGCACAAAGGAGTTGATAGCACATACTCTTTATGGCACATTTAACACACATAAAAGCCGCAAAAATTTTAATAATCAGCTTGGTGTACCAATAGAGCTGATGAGGCTTGACAGGGAGCATGAATGCTCGGTTGTTGAGTTCGGAATGCGTGATTTGAACCAGATAAATTACCTTTCAAGGATTGCAAGGCCCGCATTTGCAATAATTACAAATGTGGGGGTATCACATATTAATGTGCTTAAAACAAGAGAGAATATTGCAAGAGCGAAGGCTGAGATATTTGAGGGTGTTGATTCTGGAGGGGTTGCTATATTGAATCGGGATGATGATTTTTTTGAGTTTGTTAGCAGGTATTCCAGCTGCAGGGTTATCACCTTCGGGGAAAATAGGAAGGCAGATATAAAGATAAGTGATATTCATCTCAGCAAGGAAGCAAACCCCATATTCAGGCTCAACGGCCGGGAGGTAAACATGTCTAGTTGTGTCGGGAAGCACCATGCATACAATGCCGCTATAGCTTATGCAGTTGCAACCGAGATGGGAGTGGACAGGGAAAGGATATTTGAAAGATTTTCAACCTTTGTTACTCCCGAAAGAAGAGGTGTTTTTTCGTATGCCAAAAACGGTGCTTTGTTGCTTGACAGCACCTACAGTGCAGCGCCCGACTCTATCAAAGCTTCCCTGTACACCCTGGCCGAGCTTTCCGGAAGAGGAAAGCGCACTGTTGCTGTAATAGGAGATATGCTTGAGCTGGGATCCCACAGCGAAGAGGCGCACAGACATATTGGGAAGTTTGTCTCGGACCTTGGAGGGATCGGCTTGCTTGTTACGGTCGGAAAGTATGCTGAGTTTATAGGCAGGGAGTCGGGTATAAAAGAGTGGCAACATTTTGAAAGTTCCGCTCCGGCTGCAAAATACCTTCTGGAAGCTGTAAAGGGAGATGAGATTGTCCTTTTGCAGGGGTCAAACAATGTTTCGCTTGATCTGGTTGTAAATGCACTTGAGAGCGGGAGCTTATAGTTTTTAAATTAACAATTAACTGCTTTACCGGTTCTGTATAACCAATAATTGATACAGAAACTTTGGCAAAGCACCCCAGCTTTAAAATTCGATCACTAAACTTAGTGGTGTTGGATTTGTGTTCGCCGGTTCAGGCTATGTATGAGGTGTATCAAGTATTTCCCCCACCCTTGTAAGAAGAGTGTCAATCTCAACGGGTTTGGTCATATAATCCCACGCTCCTTTATCAAGGCAGGTCTTCTGTGTTTCCGGGTCAATTACTGCTGATACAATAATAACAGGCATATCTTTGAACTCATTACTTGATTTTAACCTGTCCAGCATATCGTATCCGTTAACTCCGGGCATAAGAAGATCCAGAAGGATTAGATCAGGTTTTTCTGAGTGGAGTGTATCCATAGCCTGATTAACTGACTTTGCTGTGTTAACTTTCAACCCTCTTTCTTTAAGTACCGCTTCCAGCAAGACCAGATTAGTTTCTGAATCGTCTACAACTAAGATTGTTTTTGATTTTGGATCCATTTTGGTAACTGTGTGATTATTTGTTCTTGGTTGCTTTATTGTATTGGAGCACAAATAAAGATAAACAATTTGAAATGTTAAGCGGCAAAAATACCAACAAAAATTTGAATCCTTCGTACAAAAATGTATTTACAAAATTAATTTATGAAGGTGCCAACAATTCAAAATAAGGTTAACCGGCTTTTCAAGCCCGGTTACTGGTGGTTTTAATGAAGGAATTTTTGTGAAAAATTATGAATCAGGACTTATTATAATATAATAATTTTCGCCGGTGTTAAAGAGATAATTATCTAAGGTTTATTCAATGGAAACAGAGGTTAAGGACAGGGATTTCAGACTATTTGTCAAAACGGTAAGACAGTACTCAAAATACGATTTTAGCGATTATTCCGATAAATCATTGAAGAGAATGGTTGCCAAAGTTCTCTCAGACAACAAAACCGATATTAATACCCTTCTTTGTAATATCAGCAATAACAGGGAATACCTTGATAATATAATAAATAAGCTGACTGTTACCACTACAGAGCTGTTTCGTGATCCGTTGGTCTGGAAATATCTTCGTAAAAATGTTTTGCCGGGACTAAAAACATGGTCGACTATAAATATCTGGCATGCGGGGTGTTCGGCAGGTCAGGAGGTTTACTCGATGCTTATCCTTCTTAATGAGGCCGGAATGTTGGAGAGAGCCAGGATTATTGCGACCGACATCAATTCAGAGGTTCTCGGGATAGCGAGGTCCGGAAAATACAGATACAGTTTTAATAAAGGTTACCTGGATAATTTTGACCTGGTAATGGGGAACAAAGGCGATAAGAGTGATGGTGTAACGCATGTCCCCTATTCCAGATATCTTGATATTGACAGTGAACTTGACACTATTTCAATAAAACCCTTCCTTTTGGAGAAGCCTGTTTTTAAAAGGCATGACCTGGTTGCCGGTGAAATAACCTTTCCGGGTAAATTTGACCTTGTAATATGCAGGAATGTGGTTATCTATTTTAATTACTCACTGCAGAGCCGTATTTTTGAAATGTTTTACAATCACCTTCACCCCGGAGGCTTCCTTGTAATTGGCAATCATGAAAAAATTGCCGCTCCGGTATCAGACCGGTTCATAAAGACAGGCCGTACTTATAAAAAGGCCGTTACATTTTGAAGGATGATCTCAATCATCTTTTGAGAGTAATGAAGGTCATTTCCAGATTGATTAATCCTTGCCCCTTTTTGAATACTTTTGAATTTGTATATATCCCGTTTTTTAAGTTCTGTTTGTAAATGGGATTTAGTGTTTAATAAAAGTTTCTGCATGGCAAATTTAACACTGGGTGTGACCGAAGTACGGGAAATAACTGCGGCTCTTGCCGAAAGCGGATACCCCGATTTTACCGGGTATTCTCTTTTTTCTATTACCAGGAGACTTGAGATTGCCGGAGGTAATTGCGGTATATCTGAATCCGGCATGCTTATTTCAAAAATAAACTCAGATCCTCTCTTTACAGATACTTTTGTTGATCATTTGATGGTTGAGACAACCGAGTTGTTCCGTGACCCTTCGGTATGGAAGCTTCTCAGAGACAATATAATCCCGGATATATTCAAAAAGAATGATCACCCTGTTTTCTGGCTGCCCGGATGCAGCACTGCCGATGACCTGGTCTCTCTTTTTTTACTGCTTGAGGATGATAAGCTTTTTGAGAGATCTTCAATAATTGTAACCTCAATATGCGAAAAGAGACTCAAAAATATCAGGGCTGGCAGGTTTGATAACCAAAAGTTTAAGGTAAGCAATGAAAATTACAAAAAAGTTACCGGAAAAACAGATCTCTCAGGCTACCTCGATAAAGAGGAGGGCAAGCTTTACTGGAAAAAAGATATGTTGTCTGTCGCTGATTTCCTTCCCCAAAAGAGTCACCTGGAAGAACTATCCGCGCCTGTTAACTGTGTGATATTCAGGGACAAAATGATTTATTTCAACCTTGCCTTCTGCAACAGGGTGCTTGATACAATATACAATGGTCTTCACACGGGAGGATTCCTGGTAACAGGAGCAGGGGAGACTTTGGTTCATACACTTTATGATAAGTCTTTCATAAAACCGGATGAGAATGAAAATATTTTCAGAAAGATTGGATAGTTATGTATAGGGCAATAATAATAGGTGGATCGGCCGGGAGTTTTCAGGTAGTTGCCCGGATTCTCAGCACACTTGATAAGGATTTCCCGGTTCCTGTGCTTCTTGTCCTTCACAGGCTGAAGCATGTCAGGTCAGGTTTTGTGGAGGCTCTTTCAATAAAATCTTCTATTCCGGTAAAAGAGCCGGTTGACAAGGATTATATTAGGCCGGGTTTTACCTGGCTTGCTCCTTCAAATTATCACTTATACGTTGAGTCAGGGAACCGGTTTGCATTATCAACCGAACCCCAGGTAAACCATTCGCGACCTTCTGTAGATCTTTCTTTTTTTTCTGCAGCTAAGGAATACCGCCGTAACCTTGCCGGTATAATACTGTCGGGGGCCAACAAGGATGGTGCGGCAGGTCTTAAAATGGTGGGTGATATGGGAGGGACTACTATCGTGCAGGATCCTTCTGAATGCCAGGTTCCTGTTATGCCGCTGGAGTCGATGAAACTTACAAAAGTACACTATGTTTACAATACGGAACAGATTGTCAGTTTTTTTAAAAAAATTCGGGAAAATGGGCAAAACAGGCAATGATTGGTACCAGCCTACTGCGGCATTGTCTTTTATGCTGTTTTCTGCTTTTCTATTGTTGTTCTCATTTGGAAATGACGGTGAGGCAAGCCTGCTTACTTTTTTCTATCTGGCGCTGATACTTGTTTTAGGTATCTACCTTTATGTTATTTCCCTGCAAAGGAGAGAAATAAAAGTTGCAGACAGGGGTGAGGTTATGCAGCAAAATGGTGAGCCTGAGGGTAATTTTTCACAGGATGAATTCCATTCGGGTCATACGGAGGAAGAAAATGCAGAAGATGAAGTTTTTGACATAGAATTGTTTATGGATGAGCTTTTGAAAAACAGGAATGACGAAGAAGCTTCCGAAGCTTTAATGGAGAGGTTTCTCTCGGCTGCAGCCAATAAGTTTGAAGCAGTTCAGGGGATTGTGTATCTAAAGGATAATGATGGTGACACCTTTTCCTGTGCAGCATCCTATGCTTTCTATTCTGACAATTCACCCGCCTCTTTTGAGAAGGGTGTCACATTGCCGGGACAGGTGGCTAAAAACCAGGAAATACTTAATATAGACAATATCCCTGAGGGATATATGACTGTTTTGAGCGGTCTGGGAGAAAGCCGGCCTCGCCACCTGCTTATCGCTCCTTTTGTTTGGCAGGGTGAAACGGTTGCAGTAACAGAGATCGCATCCTTCAAACCTTTTACCGGAGAAGCTGAGCGGTTCTTTTTAAAGGCAGGGAGGATTTTAAGTAAAGAGATAACACTACGAGAAAGCAATAAAAATGAGTACTTAACTTATGATTACAATTGACCTTGATAAGGGAAGGCTTAATGATGTTATTTTACGGACAGGCATAACAGTTGCCGCCACATTTGTATTGGTATTGCTGGTCTGGTCGGTAACTTTTGCAGGTTCGGGATACAGTTTTACTACTGATACCCTGAGAAAAATTCACATTGAATATCCTGGCTTCTGGTTTCTCTCAATGCTGCCTTTGACTGTAGGGCTTGCAGCTTTTGGATTTCTTTTCAGATCAGAGAGAGGACGGGAAAAGCTTTTGTGTGAACTGGAGGAGAAAAACCGCAGCATAAGAAAAAATGCTGCTTTTGCCCAAAGAATAGGCGAGGGTGATTTTAATGCAAGCCTGGATCTGGAATTCAGGGATGATGATCTGGGCAGGTCACTATTGCTGATGAGGGATAATTTGCTGGAAAATAAGAGAAGGGAGGAGGAGCAGAACTGGATTGCCGAAGGTAAGGATATAATTGCAAATATCTTAAGACTTCATAATAGTATTGACAAGCTTTCAATTGAGGTGGTAAGGCAGCTGATAAGTTATGTCAATGCAATACAGGGTGCTTTTTACATATATAATGAAGAGAGTGCCAATCTTTTGAGCGTTGCCACTTTTGCATACAACAGGAGAAAATACGTAAACCAGGAATTCAGTATTGGCCAGGGGCTGATTGGCCAGTGTGCTTATGAAAGGGATATTATATACCGTACAGAAATTCCGGAGGATTATGTAACTATAACTTCGGGTATACTTGGCGATAAAAAACCCGGCAGCCTTCTAATAGTGCCCCTGATAACAGATGAAAAGCTTCAGGGAATTCTTGAGTTTGCCTGGCTGGACAATGAGATACCTGAGCGTACCATTACCTACATGCGTGAACTTGGTGAGATTATTGCAAGAACAGTATTTAACCTGAATATTAACAAGAAGACTGAAAAGCTTTTACAGGAATCCCGGCAGATGACCCAGGAGTTAACAGAGAATGAGGAGGCATTGAGGCAAAGTGCCGAGGAAATGAGAGCAACACATGAAGAACTGGAGAAATCAAACGAGAGACTTGAGATGCAGGTTGAGGAGGTGGAAAAAGCGAAGAAAAGACTGCACTCTCTTCTTGAGAATGCCTCGGAGATCATAACGATCTACGATCAGAATATGAAAATGATATATGAGAGTCCCTCAGTATTAAGAATTCTGGGATACACTCCCGAAGAAATGATGGAGGGTAAGGATTTTGAGCGTTTAACCCCGAAGGGTGAGAGTGAGTTTAAGAGTATGTTCAACAAGCTTATCAAGGATCCTTCCGGGGCAATAACAATAAATTATACATATATAAGGAAGGATGGGAAGAAGATATACCTTGAAACAACAGGAAGGAACTTTTTACATGATCCGGCAATAAAGGGTATCATAATTAACACCCGGGATATAACAGAGAGGGTAAGGGCAGAAAAGGAGGAGAGGCTGAGGTCGAAAATGCAGGCACTATCCGAGAACAGTCTTGATATGATAGTGCGTATTGGCACAACAGGAAAATTCTTTTATGCCAATCCTGTTATTGAGAGGTATACCGGACTTGTGCCTGCAGAGGTAATAAACAGAACCATAAATGAGGTTAAACTTAACGATATGTTGTTCAACTTTTTCAAGGATGCTATTAAGCGGATAAAAACATCTTCCGAAAAAGTTGATTCTGAACTTACCATTGAGACTCCCGACGGAGAGAGGATAATGCGTTTGAATGCAATACCCGAATATAATGAAAATGAACTGGAAACAATTTTGTTTGTAGGTCACGATATTACCAAAGCCAAACAGATTGAGCTGCTTATACAGGAGAAGAACAAGAAGATTACCGAAAGTATAAATTACGCAGAACGTATTCAGGGTGCTATATTGCCGGACACATCGTTTATAAGGGATTTTCTGCCAAATTCATTTATTTTCTATGAGCCGCGGGATGTTGTAAGCGGTGACTTTCCCTGGTTCTTCCAGAAAAATGAGAACCTCTATATTGCTGCCGTAGATTGTACAGGTCACGGTGTTCCGGGAGCACTTATATCTTTTATAGGATATTTTCTTCTTAATAATATAGTTGATCATGAAAGAGAGTTGTCGGCAGCCGGGATACTGGACGAACTTCATAGACAGGTGCGCCAAACTCTGAAACAGGAAAAGGCTGATGCAAATGCGTGCGATGGTATGGATATAGCTCTTATAAAAATAGCAATGGGCAAAAACCGGGTAGAATTTGCGGGTGCACACCGGCCGCTATATATGTTAAGGGATGAGGAGCTGATCCAGTATAAGGGTGACAGAAAAGCTATTGGAGGGATTCCTCACCGAAAGAAGCCGGAAAAAGATTTTACCAATCATGAGATTAAGATTCTCAAAGGTGACAAGGCTTTTGTCTTTTCTGACGGGTTACCTGATCAGATAGGAGGCCCGGAGGGGAAAAAATATGGTCCGCGGCGCATAAGGGAGACAATAACAGGGAATAAAGACTTTACCATGGAGGAGTATAACCAGCATTTTGCGGTGGATTACAGGCAATGGAAGGGTGATAACAAACAGATTGACGATATTTTAATGATAGGAATTGAATTCTGAAACAGCCGGCGATTACTGCCAGGTGGTTTGGAGGTATAAGGAGCACAGTATGTATTTTATAATAGTAAACATTATTTATTAAAAAAAAATGTTATCATGACAAGAGATAAGAATCTTACTGGCTTTCTGGAGTTTGTCTACGAGTTCTACAAAACCATGAAAGCACATGAAATTACTCTGGTGTATGAAGGAGAGATCACTCACCAGATTACGAAAGCGTTTACTTCGCTTACCGGCTCCAACATGTCCAAGGAAATGGAATCTGACAATGTACAAAGAAAAGTGTTTCATGTTATGGTTGAGTGCCTTCAGAATATTAGCAAACATGCCGACACATTTGCAAAGAACGATTTTCTTTATTCCGGCAGGGGTATATTCCTGGTAAGCAAGGCAAAGGAGGAGTATAATGTTACCACCGGAAATGTAATAGATAATAACAAAATTGAAGAGATTACCTCTTTACTGGAGCAAATCAACAGTCTTAACAAGGAAGGGCTAAAGGAGCTTTACAAAAACCAAATGAAAGAGGGAAGGCTTTCGGAAAAAGGCGGAGCCGGACTGGGGTTTATAGATATTGCCCGTAAGACCGGGAAAAAGCTGATATATGATTTTCACCCGGTATCAGAGACAGCCTCGTTTTTTTTATTAACATCAACGATTTCAAGAACTTTATAAATTTTATTTATTATGGAACCTATAAAAATTAAGGGAACAGATGACACTCCGGAGATAATGCTTGACGCCGGTAATGACGTTTTTGAAATATCAGGCAGGTCCCTGCCGGAAGATGTAACATCTTTTTTTGAGCCTGTTATTAACTGGCTCGATGAATATGCTGAGAATCCAAAACCTAAAACTGAGTTTGTTTTTAAGCTTACTTACTTTAATACTGCCTCTTCTAAAGTACTTCTTGATATTTTGATGAAGCTTGAAGATATCAGCAGCTCCGGGAAGGAGGTAATTGTAAAGTGGCATTATCCCGAGGATGATGAAGATATGAAGGAGGCGGGAGAGGAGTATGCCGATATTGTAGATGTTGAATTTGATCAATTAAGTTATTGAGCATTTTAATTGTGTTATTTTATTGAACCATGTTTTGAATTTACACTAAATTAAATTTAAAATGAGTGAAGAGATACTAAGGGCACTGATGCAGCTTTTTGCCTTGCTGGTTAAGCAGGATGAGGGGGTGGAGAACAAAGAGGTGAAATATGTTGATAATTTTCTCAATCAGCAGCTTAATGATGAGGACGCCCGTGAGTACCTGATGCTTTTTAAAAAGCATGCAGGCCTTCTTGATGATAAGGGAAACGAGAAGGAGGGAGACAATAAAAGCAGGAAGTCAAGTGTGAAGCTTACTTCAGTTAAAGATTCTGTCAGGATCCTTGGTATCTGCAAAAAAATAAACAAAACACTCACTCAAAAACAGAAAGTAGTATCACTTGTAAGGCTTTTTGAGATAGTCAATGCGGCTGGTAAGTTTACCGAACAACGCATGGCCATAATTAATACGGTGGCAGAAGCCTTCAGGCTGGACCCGCAGGAGTTTGAGGATATTAAACAATTTGTTTTAAACCACGATGCACGGGATATGGATTATCCGGCGTTAATGGTTATCAGCAGCAAAAGTTATAATCTCAAACTTGCAAAACACATTCGTTGCGAATCTGAGGAGGGTGAAATACTGATATTACAGATAAAAAGCGAGGATTTATATTTTCTGCGCTATAACGGCACAGATGATGTTTACTTGAACGGCTTGCCATTAAACACCCGGCGAATATATCTTTTTGCAAACGGAAGTACAATCAAGCTGCCGAAGGGAAAGCCAATTTATTACAGTGATGTTGTTTCCCATTATCTGGCCGGCGAGTCTGTTGCAAGAATATCATACGAGGTTGACAGTGTTGGTTATACATTCAGCAATGGTGGAGTAGGGTTACGTGAAGTATCTTTCTCAGAGGGTCAGAGCAGGCTTATTGGCATAATGGGTGCAAGCGGTGCAGGTAAAACAACATTGCTTAATGTTTTGTCGGGAGCTGACAATCCGACTGCCGGTAGTGTAAAGATCAACAATATTGATCTTCATAAACAAAACGACTTACTTGATGGTGTTATCGGCGTTATACCTCAGGATGACCTCCTTATTGAAGAGCTTACAGTATTTGACAATCTCTACTATAACGCCAGGTTATGTTTTCGCGATAAGACTGAAGAAGAAATAACTGCACTAGTTGATAAGACTCTTGCTAGTCTCGGACTTCTTGAGAGACGGGATATGAAAGTGGGGTCGCCACTAAAGAAAGTTATCAGCGGCGGGCAGCGCAAGAGACTGAACATTGCCCTGGAGCTTATCAGGGAACCTTCAATACTTTTTGTTGATGAACCAACTTCAGGTCTCTCTTCAAGGGATTCTGAAAATGTTATGGATCTTTTAAGAGAGCTTACATTAAAGGGTAAGCTTATCTTTGTTGTTATCCATCAACCATCTTCTGACATATATAAGATGTTTGACAATATACTGATCCTTGATACCGGTGGGTATATGATATATTACGGAAACCCGGTTGAGGCAGTAATGTATTTTAAAAGGATCGATGCCCAGATAAACAGCGATGTAGGGGAGTGTGCCGAATGCGGCAATGTTAACCCTGAATTGATATTCAATATTGTAGAGGCACAGGTAGTTGATGAATTTGGCCGTTATACAAACGAAAGGAAAGTCCTTCCGCATAAATGGGATAAGCTATTCAAGGAGAACATTAAGCCTAAACAGGTAAAGAAAGTTAGCGGCTCTCCTCCAGCTAACCTCAGAATACCCTCATGGATCAAGCAATTAAAAATATATACCTTGCGCGATTTCTTCTCAAAAATAAGCAACAGGCAATATATCGCACTCAACCTGCTCGAAGCTCCCTTGCTTGCATTTATATTATCCTATATTATAAGGTATATTGCTGATCCTACCTCTACGGTATATATATTCAGAGAAAACGAGAATATACCGGTTTACATCTTTATGAGCCTTATTGTTGCTTTATTCCTGGGTCTTACAGTGAGTGCCGAGGAGATATTCCGGGACAGGAAAATTCTTAAGCGTGAGGCTTTTTTAAACCTGAGCCGGTCAAGCTACCTGTTTTCAAAAATTTTTATCCTTTTTAGTATATCTGCCATTCAGTCATTTCTTTTTGTTATCATTGGAAATTCCATACTGGGTTTGAAGGGTATGAATTTTGAATACTGGCTTGCTCTGTTTTCAATAGCGTCATTTGCAAATGTTCTGGGTCTGAATATTTCGGCATCATTTAATTCGGCAGTTACCATATATATATTGATCCCATTGCTGATGATCCCGCAAATGATTTTAGGGGGGGCAATGTTCAGCTTTGAGAAACTTAACCCTACCATTGGAAGTGTTGACAAGGTGCCGGTTATTGCAGAGTTCATGCCTACAAAATGGACCTATGAAGCCTTAATGGTAAATCAATACCGCAGTAATGCTTTTCAGAAACATTTTTTTGAGGTTGAAAAAAAGGAGAGCGTTGCAGATTTCCAGAGAGTATACTGGCTGCCCGGGCTGAAAGACCGTTTGAACAAACTCCTGGCTGAATATGAAACAAATGGCGATATTACCGGTCACATATCTGAGCTGCAATTGATATATAATGAGGTAGAGAAAGAGATGCTCCGGATGCCCGAAATTAAATTTGCCGGACTCGAAGATCTGAATGCCGGTAATTTCAATATCGAGGTGGCTGAGAAGTTATTTGAATATTTTGATTTACTTGATGATAGATACAGAGAAGATTATAACCAGGCAAACCGCAGGAAGGAGAATATTATAAATTACTGGATGCGGGAAAATCCGGAGCAGTACAGATATTTACGCGATTCCTACTATAATGAAAGTCTCTCGGATATAGTCAAAAAGGTTTTTGAGAAAAACCAGATAATTGAGTACAATAACGAGCTTGTACAGCAGATAGACCCGATATATCGTGACCCCCTTCCGGACTCATGGTTAAACTTCAGGTCTCATTTTTATGCCCCTAATAAATATTTTATGGGTAGGTATATTGACACTTTTAACTTTAATATCGCTTTTGTCTGGTTTCTCACCGGGTTGCTGTACGTTGCATTGTACTATGATGTGCTTAGAAGGGTGATGGATTGGTCTTCACGTATAAAGCCAGGAAAAATATTAAATATTAAGTGATTGTGAACAAGAACAGCAGATTGATTAGTTTTTTTTAAATAATAAAATGGGTTAATATGTTAAAAATTGGATTGTTATTATTTATTATTCCGGTTCTTTTTACGTCCTGTCAGATGTGCAGTGATAGCGGACCGGACAGTGAGTTTGAAATACCCGACTCGGTTATGTATGCTGAAACTCTGGAAGTATCCGAGGAGGTAATGGAAGGGATTATATCAAATGTTTCTTCAGTTATTGAAACCTCTTCTTTTATAAGGGACCTGGACGTTCCTTACTCAAACAGTTATCTTGCTACAACGGCTAATCTTGATAACTACAACACCAATTTCAGGAGGGCTCTAATGCTGGGGATTTACGCAGCCGATCTTGGTTATCTTAATATGTATAACCGAACGACGGAAGTTTTAGATTATTTAACTTCAATCAGAAGGCTTTCCGGGGGGCTGAACGTAGACCAGTTTTTTAATTTTTCAACACTGCGGCGCCTTGCAAACTCACAGGATAATCTTGATTCTCTTATGTTCATTTCGATGCAGAGCTTTAACCGTATGGACAATTATTTGCGTGAAGAGCAAAGAGCACACCTCAGTGCGGCAATGGTAGCAGGTGTCTGGTTAGAAGGTTTATACCTGTTAACACAGGTTGCCCAAAAATCTTCCAGTGATGAATTGTTTGATCGTATTGCTGAACAGAAAATAATTCTGGATGAGCTGGTAATTATATTTAAAAATTATGGAAATGTACATCCGGAGTTCGATGAGCTTTATGAGGAATTAGCGGAAATCAAGCAGATATTTGATGAAGTGTCAATTACATATGAACACGGGGAACCTGAGGCAGTAGAAAAGGATGGGAAGCTCATGATAATACAGAAAGAACGGAGTATTGTAAATATTACTGAAGAACAGGTAAACGACCTTACAGAAACTACAGAAAAAATTCGTAATAAGTTAATTCTTTAAAAATATGAGACATATTTTAATATTATTAATTACTATACTGGCTTCAACAGCTCATTCACAAACCACCGATGAACTGGTTGAAATTTGTGTTGATGGCCTTGATGATGCCACATACCTGAAGGATTTCCAGGTTGAACATGATGCTGCCCAACCCGGTCAAGAAGCTCCGGTTGCAAGGTATTCAATGGTGCTTAAAAAAGATACACAATACAGGTTATCTATATGCACTTCTGAAAGCACCTCTGAAAAAGGTATTATACAATTGTATGACAAAAAGGGACTTGTGGGAACAAATTATATTGAAGAAAGTGATACATTTTATGAATTTTTTGATATTCAAATACAAAGCACCGGGGTTTATCACATATTTATCTCTTTTAAAGATGGTGTCTCTGGCGCAGCGGTAGGCGTGCTTTCACTGGTGGAGTAAATTGCAGTTGTTATATTATTTTAAAAAATGACAAATCAAAAACTCCGTTAGAATGAAAAACTTCTTGCTGATTATAATTATTATTGCTTTGTATGCCTTTAGTACAATGAAAAATAATAATGTAGACGTCCATATCAATGCTCCTGATCAGGTTGAGGCAGGCAGTGTTGTCGAAATTGAGCTTGAGCTGCACAAAAGCGGGTTGGGGGGATTTGCCAGGTTCAGGCAGGAACTGCCGCATGGTGTTACAGCTTCCCCTCTCTATCCTTCAAATATGAACTTTTCATTTGAAGACAACACTATTAACATGATATGGCTCAATCTGCCTGATGATAAAGTGATTAGAGCGCGTTACCAGCTTATATTCCATGAAAAGTTAAAGGGGGACCTTTTACTGGATGGTACTTTCAGCTATATTGAAAATAACCGGCGCAACTCTTCCAGTGCAACAGCGGAGACGGTTACTATCACACCGTCACCGGGTATTGACGAAGAACTTCTGGTAGATGTCAATGAATCAGAGAGGATAATGGATGTTGCGGAGTTGCCCGGAAGTAATTATTCCGGGGATGATACTGCAAGTACCCCCACAGGTGTTGAATCTGACATTGCTTCCGGTGAGGCGGTAAATACCGGTACAGATGTTGCGTCTGACATTGTTTCTGATGATACCAAAGTTACCGGCACAGAAAACCTGTCTGGTGCTGACCTTCCTCAGCCTCTCGAGGCTGAGGAAGGGGTTTATTACAGGATCCAGCTTGCTGCAGGCAAAAAACCTGTTGATCCGGAAGAGTACTTCCGGGAGTATGATTTTGCAGGTGATGTTCGTACTGAAATCCATGAAGAGTGGATAAAGTATTCAATAGGTTCTTATTATGACTACAAGGAGGCCAGAAACAAAAGAGACCACATATGGAGCTCTGCCGGGATCGATGATGCTTTTGTTACTGCCTACACCTGCGGGGAGAGAATAACTGTCCAGGAGGCTTTCATGATCGCGAACCGTTAATATAAAATGCCAGGTCTCAGTTGAGTTAATTGATCATGGATATTTTATCTTATAGTAAATGGGCAAAGAGACAGGAAGAAGCTGTTCATCCCTGCGCCTGGGGAGGAGAAAAAATCGTTTCCGGGAATGAACCCCCATCAGCCTTTGGCAGACAAAATAATATTCGCATGAAGTTAATCCTTCTTTATGATGTTAAAAGGAATTTTTGTCAGTGATTGCAACATCTTGCCCACGTCATACATGGACTCATCATCGGCGTAGTAGAACCAGTTAATAACTATTTTATCCCCCTTTTCATACATCTCTTCAAGCGTTCTTATCATATTTACAAGGCAGCGCACCGAACTTCCGTTCAGATATTCGAAACCCATATCTATCTGTGATATAGCCCTGCTGTTATTTGCTTTTTTTTCCAGTAGTTTGTTCAATGGTGAATAAAACAATGAAGAATCCTCTAGTATGCTTCTTCCTGCAATACTCATTCGTCCGTTATCTATATTTATTGCAGGTGTTTTAATCGTTCCGGTTATATCCATCTGTTTTTTTGTATTTGAACGTTAGCCTGACGTTTTGAGTCAGGTTCATTAAAAAAATCATACAACATTGTTTTTTGTTATGATAAACGTTCAATATAAATTTTAGTTAGGCACAAAACAGTTAAGCACATCACCTTTTTACGGATAATCTGGTTGTATCAGATGAAAACCTGTTTCACCTTTCCGTCTCTTTGTGAAGTATAACTGTCTGTAGTACGGTTTGTTGCAATATAATTATTTTGGACTGCAACCAACTAATAGATATTTTAAAAGGGCAGCATGATAAAAAATAAACTTAGTTCAGTCAATCAGTGGTCTGGAAAAGGGTAGTACTTCTTGGAATATAAAAGGAGTTTAACGGATTTAATGAGGCATAATACCGTAAGCAACCCCTTTCATAGTAATTGAAGGCACATCGCCGAACCCCCCTCTGAAGCGGGTGTTTGTTACAAGCACCATGGTACCTCCCTTTGCCGCTGCCTGTTTTTTCAGCCTGATCTCTGCATTTCTGTGGGTGGTCCTTCTGTTGCGACCGGCAGGCGAGGTTACTTCTATTTCACCCAGTTCGTCGAGATGTTGCAGTATATCGTCAGGGTCTTCTGTTATGATCACATGGCGCCAGTCATCTTCTGTTATCATTTCAAAAGTGGGAGGATTGAAAACTTCAACCCTGCCGGTATTATGAATTACCTTCTCAACCAGCTTCCTTTCTATTTCACTGTTTTCAGTTTCTCCTTCCTCCCTGTAATATATCATGTTATTGGAAATACGTCTAATTGTTACAGGAGTTTTTTTTCCGCCACGGTGAACAATAGTATCGGCAACCTTCTCCTCGCTTTTTTTCTCTTGGCCGTTCAGGTTTAACGTCATGCCTGTCCACGTTAGCAGAGATAGTATCAGAATAAAGGTTTTCATAATTAATTCATAAAGTAGTAGAATAATGAAATACTTAAATTTCCTTTTTTGTTCATTCTGTTTGATGCTCTGGTGCAAGGGTCAGCCTTAAAGCAAGTGGTATTTTCCCTTTATAGTTATTTAACCCAGTCTGCTGAGTGTTTGCAGTATATCCATACTGATGATATCAACCCGTCGCTTGTTGAGATTGATTATCCTGTCATGCTGGAACTCTGCAAGCGTTCTTATAAAGCTTTCCTTGGTCGTGCAGGCAAACTCGGCAAGTTCCCTTCTGGTCATTGGAAGCTCAAAAACACTGCTGTTGTATATGTTCTTTGAGAAAAACAGGAGCACATCAGCAATCCTGCCGGGTAATTGTTTATGGGCATTATTCATTAGCTTGTCGAGCATGTGCAAACCTTCTTTGCTTATTTGTTTCATCAGTTGCGCGGCAAAAAAGCCGTTATTTGATACAATCTCGTTGAAGACTCCAACATCAATGAAAATTACCTGAGATTTTGAAAGGGATGAGGCACTATAGTGGTATATCTTGTCACCTAAAAGTGACAGCAACCCGATAAAATCTCCGGGCCTTGCAATTTGAAGTATAATCACCTTTTCATTCCTGCCCTCCTTGTAAACCTTTACAAGCCCTGATTTAATAAACATAACATGAGATGTCCTGGTATTTTGCTTTATTATCACATCACGGGTATTGTAGTTTACAATATTGCTATTATTTTCAATAAGGGCTTTTTCATCTTCAGTTAATGTGTTAATACCGGGAATATTCAAAACATTTTTTACAGGAGTATCATATTTTTCCATGTTGTATTTGGATTATGTCAGAAATGATAATTACAGTTTTTTTAATTTTTCAATACCTCATTCAAAATATATTATAAGTAAAACCATTATTTATACATATAATTTAATGATCAAGATACATTAAAACAGGTGATATAAATCACTTTCCCTCCTTGTACTTCCAAATTAAATAGTTTTTAAAAGAAACATTCAACCTTTATACATTTATTTTAATAATTCTGATACATTAAAAAGGGTGATTTAAATCATCATTGGTGGCAATCAGGCTCAGTGAAAAACTATTTCTGAAAAAATCCTTTCTTATACATTTAATTTAACTTTTCTGATACATATAAAAGGATGATTCTAATCATCGCTGCCCGGTAATCAAGCTCAGTTAAAATCTGATTCAAAGAGAGTTTGCCCTGCGTACATTTACACAGTAAAAAGCAATAAATGAATTTACCATGAGTCAATACCGGGAAACCTTAATAGAAAAAGCCGAAAAAAACATCCTTGTTGTGGATTCTTCACAGACAAATCTTGTGCTGCTTGAGGCGATTTTGTCAACGGAGCACTATTTTGTTAAAACAGCATGTTCCAGGAGAACAGCCTTGAAAATAATGTTGAGGTGGAAACCGGATATGATAATTATTGATCTTCTGATGCCTGGGTTGAATGAGGGATTGCAATTTTTTAACCTCATAAAGAAGGATGATAACCACAATAAAGCAAAGATTGTGATAGTCTCAGCCCTGAGAGATCCCGGGATAATTAACAAGGTTGTGTCTGAAGGTGCAGCCGCATATATATTCAAGCCTGTTGATATGGAAAAGGTTATTGAAAAGGTAAATAAAATTATTGGTTAAAAACATAACTTGCTATGCCTCAAAAACCTGATAAATCTGCTTACACAATTACAAGTGCCTGTTCTTTCGAAAAGGTAATTGCAATCTTTTCTGAAATTGATAAAAAGATCGTTTCACTTCATGAATGCTCCTCTCAAGATTTTCTGGGACTAAACAGGCAGTTCAGGGATTTTTACTCTGAATCAAAAACCATATCCGACAACGCACAGAAGGTGCTGGATCTTATTACAAAGGATAAAGCCCTTGAGGCTCTCAGGAATCTGCAATTACTGAAGGAGGAGTTAAAAAGCCAGATCGGCAAGGTGGAGCTGTTTCTTACCAATACCGGAAATATAATATATAATACAATCTCCGGTATTGAGAGAATTTTATTTGCATTGCGAAATCTTCGCCAGAACCTGGTTACGGTAAAATACCTTATAACCAGCATTAAATTTGAGGCTTCGTGTGAAAGCAAGTATTACGGGGGAGGAGAAGCTGATATTTCCGGTTTGTTTTCTAAAACCGAAGAGGTAATAAAGGAGATACACAAATATGAGAATGTTTTTATTGATATTAAGCAAGCCTTGCTGAGCAACCAGAAAAAGGTTACTGTTCTGTACGAGGAGAATTGTTTTGGGCTTGATCAAAGCTTCAAAAAGATAACCAACAAGATAAAAAAGCTTGTTGATATGAGGCAAAGTGCCTTAAAGGCAATACCAAGGCTGAAAACACTCACTGAGGAGAGTCGCCGGAATGTAAGCCAGATAATAACCAACCTGCAATACCATGATATTATAAAACAGAAGATTGATCACATTCAGCTTACCCACCGTAATATAGTAGAGGAGCTGGACAGTCTTCGCGATAATGCCGAAGATGAGGCCATGAGACATGATCATGCCAAATTTTTCCTCAAAATAAGGGATATTGCCGGGTTGCAGGCTGCCCAGCTTATTCATGCAAACAAATCATACCAGAATGCTATCAGGGAGATCACCTCAAGCCTGAGGGAAACCGGCGAAAATATGGCCGGTATTTCTCAGTTGTGCAATCAGTTTGCCTCACAACCCGAATTATTTGAAATACTTCATGAAAGTGACCTGCAGCTTCAGCTCAGGGATCTGAGCGGGAAGGTTGACACCGACAAGGACTATATAGAGGAATTGTCGCAATCAACTTTCCTTGCAATAGAAAAAATGATGGAGATCAAGCGTAATGGCTCATCATTTGAGAAGTCCTGCAAGGAACTCACCAAAGAAATAACTGCTGTAATAAATCACTTCAGAGCTGATAAAGACAATGCAAATGAGAACAGCATTAAACAGATTGGGATACTGACCGAGGAATCTGAGAGAATTAATTCTGCCATAATAGAGGGAATAGACAAAGAAAGCAGGAACCTTTCTTCACTTAATAAATCTCAGTCTTCCTTTATTGCGGGCAGGAGCGGATATCTTGATAAACTGTACAATACAACTGCCGACCTGTTGGGGGCCAGAAGCAAAACTCTTACCGAGCAGTTAAACGCATTGATGGACAATATCAGGGAGGGTTCAAATATAACTGAGTCAATCAGAACCAGCATTGACAAGGTCAGGTATTATGACTATTTCGAAAAGGTGATAGAGGAAATTATTTCAGAGCTAAATGACCTGAATTATAAGCTTAAAACCTCAGATTCAGGCAATCAGCCTTCAAGCAAGGAAGAGAACCTTGGATACCTAAAAGGTCAGTACACGATGGAAAGTGAACATAAGATCCACGAGAGTTACTCCAAATCAGATCATGTATGTGAAAAGTCATATGCAGCAAATGAAGAGGACTCCGTCCAGGATGATGATAATCTCGAGCTTTTCTGAGAATACAAATTCAACATATAACAAGATATGAGCAGTAGTGAAAAAATGCAGGAATTAAAATTATTGAGTGCCACCGGTGAGTTTAATCACCAAAAAGCCCGTGAATTTCTCGATCCGCTAATATCGGCACTGAATGAGGGAACCCCTGTTGAAATAAATCTTACACAAATAGGGTCGGTTGATCTAACATCGCTGCAGTTGCTGGTTGCTGCCCGCAGATCATTTCAAAATGCCGGTCTCCCTTTTCATTTAAAGTTCGGGTGTAGTGAGGAGGTCTTTTCACTTATCACCAATTGCGGGCTGGCAGAGAAGACAGGAGCAAAATCAATGTAATAATCAATATAAAGACTATGGAAAAAACAATTTTGATCGTAGATGATTCCGAGAGTATTCGGGAGGTTGTAAGCTTCACGCTCGAGAGTGAGGGATTTAAAGTTCTTGTGGGAGTCGATGGCAAAGACGCCCTTAAGTTTCTGAATGGCAACAGTATAGACCTGATAATTACCGATCTTCATATGCCCGTGATGAACGGAATAGAGCTTATAAGGGAGGTTAGAGGAATGGAGGCCTACTCCCGGGTTCCGATATTATTTCTTACAACAGAATCACAAACGGCAAAGAAAAACGAAGCAAAGGAGGCTGGTGCAACCGGCTGGATAATCAAACCTTTTGTCCCGGCCAAACTTATTTCTGCAATAAATAAAGTTATGAGATGAGATCAATGGAAAACTTTCAGGGTGGATTTATTGAAGAGGCGACAGACAATATAAATGATCTGGAAAGCGCCTTGCTTCTGTTGGAAGAAGATCCCGCTAACAGCGAACTAATCGAGAGGGTTTTCAGGGCCATGCATTCGCTTAAAGGTGGCGGTGCAATGTTTGGCTTTGATGAGCTAAGTGATTTTACCCATCACATGGAGAGTGTCTATGACCTGGTAAGAGAAGGGAAACTGGAGGTTACAAGGGATCTGCTCAATATTACCCTGGATTCTGTTGACCTGATGAAAAAGCTCCTGGTGGTGGAAGATGAGCGGCCGGAGGAGATTTCCGTTGAGCACAGCAAACTTGTCTCCGGCATAAAAGGGTTCCTGGTGGATGCTGAGGAGAATGCCCCCCGGGGGCAGGTATATGAAAGCGCGGGCTCTAATCCCGATTCCGGCGGAACTGTTATTATCACTTATTTGATCAATTTCGTCCCGGACAAGGATATTATGAAGAACGGGACAAATCCGCTGTACCTGATTGATGAGCTGAACTCGCTTGGAAAAACCATGGTGATTGCCAATACATGCAACATCCCGGAGCTTGAAAAATTTGATACATCAAAATGTTACATAAGCTGGAGGGTGTTTTTGTCAACTTCAGAGGATAAAAATGCTATATCAGATGTATTTATGTTTGTGGAAGATGATTGCATGCTTGAGATACACAAACTTGGAGCATCTGATCTGCTTGATGATGAAAGGTTTGTCCGTAAAATTGAGGAGTGCCGTGAAAGTGATTCTGAAATTGAAATTAACAGTATAAAAGATTTTGCAAAGAGCATTAAAGAGGAAGGCAATGATAAGAAATCACGGCAAATTAAAAGGAAGGTTGCCAACGGCAGGGAGAATACCATCTCATCAATAAGGGTTTCGTCCGATAAGATTGACCAGCTGATGAATTTGGTAAGTGAGCTTGTCATAACCCAGGCTAGTTTAAGCCTTTATACTGAAAATTCTAACAATGCGGATCTGCAGCCGATTGCCGAAAGTGTTCAGAAGCTGACACGTCAGTTGCGTGATAATGCTTTTTCTATCAGCCTTATTCCCCTTGAGAGCATGATGACAAGGTTTCAGCGCCTTGTAAGGGATCTGAGTGATGAGCTTGGCAAAGAGATCAACTTCAGCGCTAAGGGAACCGAAACCGAGCTTGACAAGACTATTATCGAGAGTCTTACAGATCCGTTGCTTCATATAATCAGAAATGCCATTGACCATGGTATTGAATCGCCGGATGAACGCAAAAACAAAGGTAAACCGGCTAACGGTGAGATAGTGCTGAAAGCCTTTTATTCCGGTGCCAATGTGATTATAGAGGTTTCCGACGACGGAGCCGGTATTGACCCCGAAAAAATCAGGAAGAAAGCAATAGAGAGGCAGCTCATAACACCTGATTCTGCTCTTAATGATAAGGAGTTGGTTAACCTTTTGTTTTTGCCAGGTTTTTCCACAGCAGAGAGTGTTACCGATTTATCCGGTCGGGGTGTTGGAATGGATGTGGTTAAGCGGAAAATATCTTCGATCAGGGGTGAAGTAGATATAGAATCCTCACCCGGCAAAGGAACTGTTGTCACTGTGAAGCTTCCACTTACATTGTCAATTATTGACGGGCTATTGGTAAAGATAGCAGGCAGCCAGTATGTGATCCCCCTTTCGGTGGTAGACAAAATATTTGCTGTTGAACATGAGACGATTGCTCGTGCTTCTAATAACCTCGTGGTACTCGACGGGGAGCAGTTGCCTTTTTATTACCTGCGCGAAGAATTCGGGCTTGACGGCAAACCGCCTGCCAGAGAGGAGATGGTTGTTGTGGAGTATGAAAATGTGCGCATCGGTTTGGCAACAGACAGTGTTGTCGGGGAACATCAGGCAGTGCTTAAACCCCTGGGAAAATTCTACAGAGAGCAGGAGATCGTATCGGGCGGCACTATCCTTGGTGACGGGAGCATTGCTCTTGTGCTTGATACAAACAAGATTATAAACCAATTTTCAAATAACAACAAAATTAAGGAGGTAATCTCATGAGTGAAAAAAAATTAGATCAAATCAACTCTTATCTCTCTTTTAATCTTGGAGAGGGGACTTTCGCGGCAAATGTCTCGAAAGTTCTGAACATTCTTGAGATGACAGAGATCACCAAGGTCCCCAGGGCACCCGAATATATGAAAGGTGTGATCAACCTGCGGGGCTCTGTGCTTCCTGTTGTCGATACAAGGATTAAGTTCAATATGTCGCCCACGGAATACACCAGTAACACCTGTATCCTTGTAATGGAGGTAGATGTTGAGGGGGAGCGGGTTCAGGTTGGTGGACTGGTTGATGAGGTGCAGGCCGTACTTGAAATTGAAAAGGAGGATATTCTTCCCCCGCCCAATATCGGCAGCAAGTACAGGTCAGAATTTATCTCGGGAATGGCAAAGATAGATGAAAAGTTTATTATGCTGCTGAACATGGACAGTGTTTTCTCATCTGATGATGTGGCCAGTATCAGGGAGTCTGCCGGGCGCAGTAATCTGCAGGCTGAAACGGCTGTTAAAAATGAAAAAGAGAGGCAATCATAGCTCTTATAATCAAATAAATAAATAATGGAGGGATTTTTATGAAATTCAACGATTTAAAAATTGGAACAAAAATTATGTCGGGTTATGCAATTGTTGCTCTAATAGCAATAGCCATCGGCGTAATAGGTCTCTACAGCCTTCGAAATGTAGGAAACTATTTTTATCAGGTGTCTGACGTAAGGATGCCCAGTGTACAATACCTGCTTGAGATGGAGTCAGCAATGGAAGACTTGGATGGTTCTTTCCGTTCCCTGCTTAACCCGAACCTTTCGTCTGAAGATAAAGCTAACGAGATCAGGGCTATAGCAGAAGCAAGAGAGCGTTATAACAGGGCTATGGAAGATTTTGCCCCGCTTGAACAGACCGAGGAGGAAGAAATACTCTATAACCGGTTTCTTGATGCACTGGAGGAATGGAGAATGGCAAATGAGGAATTCGACAGATTATTTCAGGAGCTGGAGGAGATAGATATTTTCTATCCCATGCAGTTCCTGGCAAATCTTAACCAATTTGAGAGTGATCATTATGAATTGCAGGTGCAGATGGCCAATGCAATCCAGACAGGCCAGCTTTTCGAAGGGGGTGAGGACCCCACTGCCTGTAACCTGGGACAGTGGGTGCCTACCTTTGAAACTGACAATCCTGATGTAAACAATGCGATTGAAGGTATGCAGGATTATCATGATGATTTCCATCATGCAGTGCATGAGGCCAAGGACTACCTTGGTGCCGGCAACCATAATGCTGCAAGGGATGTTTATATGAATAGAATGATACCTGCCGCGGAGGGTGTCTTCGGGTATTTCGAAATTCTTATTAATGAGGCTGAAAATGCAGTTGAATTATTTGAAGAGATGGAAAACCAGAATATAAATATTGCTGAACAGGCAAAGAATGAATGTCTTGACCTGCTTGATCAGTTGATAGCTCTTAATATAGGTGTTGCAAATGAAGCAGTTGAAGCAGGTGATGAGACCATTGCCGGCAGCAACTTAATTGTAGCAACGGTTATTATAATCGGAATAATCATTGCTGTAATTCTTGGCATTTTTATTACAAGAGCCATTACCAGCGGGCTTTTCAGGGGAGTCAATCTGGCCGAGAATATTGCGGATGGTAAATTGAATGTGGAAATAGACAAAGAACTGGTTGAACAAAAGGATGAGGTTGGCCAGCTGAGCAGGTCGCTTCAGCGGATGACAGAAAAGCTGAAGAGTGTAATAGGCGATATAATGAGTGGAGCCGATAATATAGGCAGTGCAAGCACAGAGATGAGCTCCTCATCCCAGCAGATGTCACAGGGAGCCACCGAACAGGCTTCTTCGGCCGAAGAGGTATCCTCATCAATGGAAGAGATGGTTTCCAATATTCAACAGAATACAGATAATGCACAGCAGACTGAAAAAATTGCCCAGAATGTATCCAGCGGGATACAGAAGGTTGGCTCGTCGGCGCAGGAAAGCCTTGAATCGATTAGAAACATTGCAGATAAAATTAGTGTGATCAATGATATTGCATTCCAGACCAACATACTGGCCCTTAACGCGGCAGTGGAAGCCGCACGGGCGGGCGAGCACGGCCGTGGGTTTGCGGTTGTAGCTTCAGAGGTGCGTAAACTGGCTGAGAAAAGCAAGGTGGCTGCCGATGAGATAGTAGCCCTGGCAACAAGCAGTGTCGATGTTACAGAGGAGGCTGGCAAGCTTATGAATGAACTTATACCGGATATTGAGAAAACCGCCAAACTGGTGCAGGAAATATCAGCTGCCAGCATGGAGCAGAATTCCGGAGCTGATCAGATAAATAATGCGGTTCAGCAGCTTAATCAGGTTATTCAGCAAAATGCTGCCGTTTCAGAGGAGATGGCAACAAGTTCCGAGGAGTTGTCCGGTCAGGCAGAACAGCTTAAGGAAACAGTATCATATTTTACTGTTGATGATACCAGGGTTAACAAAAAATCATCATTTGTCAAAGCTCCCCAAAAGCAGGCAGCAGCCTTTCAGCCGGAACAAAAGAAGGAAATATCGGTTGAGGATGCAGATGCGGCTCAGAAAAAGGGGACAACTTCAGTTCCCCAGGCAGAAAAAAAGGGGGTTGATCTGAATATGGGCAGTGAATCTGTAAGTGACAATGATTATGAAAAATATTGAAAATTTGCCTGCCGATAGTTTGAAATACCCGGGAGTTTTACTCCCGGGTATTTTAACCGCTTTTGCAGCAGTTTTTAGTTGAGTTTTAATTTAAAACAAGGATAGGATATTTTTTTAAACTAATGATTGATCCTGACATTAGCGAAATTTACAAAGCCCGGATGTCGGAAGAGGAGTTTGAGAGACTCAGTACATTCATCTACAGGGAAACCGGCATAAAAATGCCGCCTGTTAAGATTACAATGTTGCAGAGCCGGTTGCAGAAAAGGCTCAGGCATTTAAAGATAAGGACATTCGGTGAGTATATAGATTATGTTTTTGGCCAGAATGGTGCAGATGCAGAGATAATTCACATGCTGGATGTGGTAAGTACTAATAAGACTGACTTTTTCAGGGAGCCCGTTCATTTTGAATTTCTTGCAGAAAATATATTGCCTGAGGTGATTCAAAGGACCGCTGACAGGCCTCTTAAAATTTGGAGTGCAGGATGTTCCAGCGGTGAGGAAGCATTCACTATAGCCATTACCATTAGTGAATTTATTGAGGAGCACAGGGAAAACATAGATTATAAGATACTTGGCACCGATATTTCCACAGATATATTGCAAAAGGCAGTTGATGGAGTTTACAAGGAAGAGAGGATTGCCAACATACCTATGAATATTAAGAGAAAATATTTTTTGAAAAGCAAAAACCCGAAAAACAAAACTGTAAGGGTTGTCCCCAAACTTAGACAGAAAGTTTCCTGGCAAAGGCTCAACTTCATGGAATCAAACTATGATATAAAAGACTCATATGATATTATTTTCTGCAGGAATGTGCTTATATATTTTGAGAGGTTAACACAGGAGAATGTTATTAATAAGCTTTGCACTCACCTGAGGCCGGGAGGCTTTTTCTTTCTTGGCCATTCTGAGTCAATTATGGGCATGAATGTTCCTGTTAAAATTTTGAAGCCTACAATATATCGCAAAATGTAAATAAGACAAGTAAACTTTAAAAAAAGAAAATGGCAGATCAAGCTTTATTAAAAAGATACAGATGGTGGATCACAATCAAACAGGAAAAGAGCTGGTGTGGTCATCCTTGCATGTATCTGCAGCCATGAGGGGTCTGTCGTTAATTAAAACCCTGAAATTATGAACAAGCTAAGTGATGCCGAGCTGATTAATGAGCTTACAGCCCGCTTGAAAGCATACAGTAAGACACTGAAAGAGATGCAGGACCTTAACAATGAATTAAAGGTCGTCAACAAAAAACTTGAAGAATCCGAGGCATTGAAAAGCCACTTCATTTCCAATATTACAAATGAAATTGTAAACCCTTTTGCCTCTATAATCGGATTATCAAAGAATATTCTCTCTGCTAAAAAAGAGGACTGGAAAAAAGTTATTTCAATGGTTTCATTGATTCATTCCGAAGCCTTCAACCTTGACTTCCAGTTCAAGAACATTTTTGTTGCCGCAAAGCTTGAAGCCGGCGAGATCAGTCCGCATGTAATTAAAGTGGATATAAATTCACTTATTGAAGGTGTGATTGAGTCTTTCAGGATTGAAGCCAAAAAGAAAAAGGTGGGTTTTAATTTTGACTTCAGTGTTACCCCTGGGGTTGAAAAAATCTATTATTTCAATACCGACGCTGAAAAGCTCCAGCTGATCACCTCAAACCTGATAAGCAATGCGGTAAAATTCAGTTCACCCGGACAGGTTATTGAGGTACGTGTATCAATGAATGAAGATAAGCTTGTTATAAGGGTAAAGGATCATGGAACGGGAATCTCTCAGGAAAATCAAAAGATCATATTTGACAGGTTCAGGCGTCTTGATTCAGGGATTAATTCCCTTAACGGGGGTCATGGCCTTGGCCTGTCTGTTAACAAAGCCCTTCTGGATATGCTTGATGGTACCATAAATATTGAAAGTAAGCCGGGTGAGGGTGCGGAGTTTATAGTTTCTATTCCCGAACATTTTCTGGAAACCGAGGGTGTTTCACATGAGGGGAGCGAAACTTTTTTTGAAGACGAGGAAATGTTTTAATACCCCGGATATGGAAATAAATAACAGACATTTTCTTTATCCGGCCGCGATACATGTGAGCAGCTCTCCCTGTATAATCAATACAATTCTTGGCTCATGCGTTGCAGTGTGTCTTTATGACCAGGTTAACAGATTTGGAGGGATGAATCATTTTATGCTTCCCCTGTGGAACGGGCAGGGGCTTGCATCACCAAAATACGGGAATATAGCCATAGAGAAGTTAACGGAAAAGATGATAAATCTCGGTTCAGGCAAAAATAATCTGATAGCAAAGGTTTTCGGGGGCGGGGATGTGATCGATACTCTTCACTCACAGCTTAATATCGGACACAGGAATGTTGATGTGGCAGTCCAGATCCTCGAGGAGCTCAGAATACCTGTTAAAAGTTCGAGTCTTGGAGGTAAGCTTGGCAGGAAAATATCATTCAATACTTATACCGGTGGTGTTTCACAGAGGTATATAAACAGGCAGTTAAGATAATGTAAGTTTAAAAACTTTCCGGCTAGCCGGAAATATAAACTGGAGGTTATTTCAACCACATATGAATTCCCATCAGCCTTTGGCAGACAAAATAAGATGAACAAAATATGGAGGTCCATTCAGAAAAAAGAAATGTATTTAATTGGTGTACTGTAATAAATTGCTGAATATAAGCTTAATAAACCATGTTTGCGCGAATAAACGTTCAGGTATATTTTTAAGGGATGAAGAACAGCATTAAAGTCCTTATTGTTGATGATTCCGCTGTTGTAAGGCGAACATTATCCGATATCGTAAATTCTGATCCTGCACTGGAGGTGATCGGAACAGCATCTGACCCTTATGTGGCAGCAAAGAAGATGTTGTCGCAGGCACCGGATGTAATAACTCTTGATGTAGAGATGCCTAAAATGGACGGCCTGACCTTTTTAAAGAAGATCATGTCTCTTCATCCGATCCCTGTTGTGATTATCTCCAGCCTTACGGCAGAAGGTACTGAAACCGGCTTAAAGGCCCTTGAATATGGCGCAGTTGAAATTATTACTAAACCGAAAATGGATACGAGGACTTTTATCGAAGAGTCCAGGATCCGTTTGTGTGATGCAATAAAAGCCGCCTCGCTTGTGCGCCTGAAACGAAAGAATATACCTGCCCCGGCTATAAATGTGCAGCCTAAACACAATGCTGATGTAATAATGCCGAGGAGTACCTCCCAAAGTATGATCAAAACAACAGAGAAGGTAATTGCCGTTGGTGCCTCAACCGGGGGAACAGAGGCACTTACGGTTTTCTTGCGGGCTTTTCCGCCTGACTCTCCGGGGATGGTCATAGTGCAGCACATGCCGGAACAGTTTACCAGATCATTTGCCCGCCGGTTGAATGAGCTGTGCTGTATGAACGTGAAGGAGGCCGAGAACAATGATACCGTTATCAGGGGCAGGGCGCTGATAGCCCCGGGTAACAGGCATACTATGCTGAAAAGGAGCGGTGCAAGATATTACGTGGAGGTAAAGGATGGCCCGCTTGTTAACCGGCACCGGCCCTCGGTCGATGTTCTGTTCAGGTCAACCGCCAGGTATGCCGGCAAAAATGCTGTAGGAATAATAATGACGGGTATGGGTAGCGACGGTGCCAGCGGTCTTCTTGAAATGAGGGAGGCAGGAGCTTATACAATAGTACAGGATGAGAAAAGTTGTGTTGTTTTCGGAATGCCCAACGAAGCAATTAAGCTGAAGGCGGTTAAAGCCGTTCTGCCGCTGAATGATATTGCCGGCAAGGTGATTAAACTGACAAAGAATGATTGATCCATTGTATTAAAAGAGATATATTATGATTGCAAAAATTTTAAAATGGCATTACCCGGTACTTCTTACCTTTTTGGTGGGGGTATTGGCATGGGCCGGTTTTGTGGCTGACAAGGCTTATTTTAGAGATGATATATACGGTTTTTCAGAGGCAATTGCCGGTAATACAGCTAATCCTGTCTTCTGGATCCTTTCGGCAGCTCCCGTGGTGTTTTCCTTAGCTGTATACAGGTATAACAAAAGCCTAATGTCCGAATTGAAAACAAATAAGCGCAAGCTTAAGCTTTCAAACAGGAACTCCCGAAAATTGCTCGAATTTGTTCAGGGGCTCATCTCAGGCAAACAGGACTTGCAACTCGATACCGGCGATCAGTCTGATGAGCTTGCAAATTCGCTTGTAAAATTGCAGGAGCACCTTGTAAAGAGACAGAAGGAGGATGAGCAAAGAAGGAAAGAGGATGAGCAGAGAAGATGGACAGCCGAGGGACTCGCAAAATTCGGTGATATTTTACGAGTTAATTACGATAACATTGAGGAACTCTCATATCAGATCATCAGCAATCTTGTTAAGTATACAAACAGCAACCAGGGAGCTGTTTATATCCTTCATAGTGAAACGCAAGAGGATAAATATTTTGAAATGACCGCCTGCTATGCCTATGAAAGGAGAAAATATGCCGATAAAAGGATCGAGTATGGCGAAGGACTTGTAGGTGCCTGCGCTCTTGAAATGGAGAAGATCTATATGACTGAAGTGCCGGATGATTATCTTAATATTACCTCGGGACTTGGAACTGCCAATCCCCGGTGTATTTTGCTTATTCCCCTGAATATAAATGAAACAAATCACGGAGTAATTGAGATCGCCTCATTTTATGAACTTGAGAAATATAAAGTGGAGTTTATAGAAAAAGTTGCTGAAAGTGTGGCTTCAACTATTGCTACGGTAAAGATAAACATCAGGACTTCTGAGTTACTCAGGGAATCGCAGGAGCAGGCCAAGGCACTTGCCGAAAAGGAGGAACAGATGAGACAAAGTATGGAGGAGCTGCAGGCCACACAGGAAGAAGCTGCAAGGTACAGTGAGCAGTTTGTGAGTTTTACCAACTCTGTAAACCAAACTCTTGTCAGGGCTGAATATGATACAAGGGGAGTTCTTCTCTATGCAAATGCGAAATTCCTCAACAAACTGGCATACTCGGGGAAAGAGGAGGTTGAAGGGCAGCATATTTCAATATTTATAAATGAGAAGGACAGGGAATGGTTTGAACCTATATGGGATAATCTGGTCAAGGGTGGAAGGCATTTTGAGGGTTATATGAAACATGTTACCAAAACAGGCCAGGATCTGTGGACAATGGCTACATATACCTGTGTAAGGAATAATAATGGTGAAATTGAAAAAATCCTTTGCCTTGCCATTGACACTACTGAACAGAAAAAGCAAAGTCTTGACTATGAGGGACAGTTGGCGGCCCTTGATTTATCAAACCTGAAGGCAGAATATTCAATAGACGGGGAGTTGATAACTGCCAATGAGAAGTTTATGGATGCTATGCAGTATTCAGAAGATGACCTTGCCGGCAAGATGGTTTTTGATATATTTCATAAAGATGAGCGTGAGGAGTTTCAACAGGTCTGGGAAGATGTAATGAAAGGTAAGCCTTTTGAAGGACAGATTAAAGCTGTCACCCAGCGTGGTGAGGAGTGCTGGCTTCGCGGTACCCTGTCAGCAGTAAGGGATATGTACGGTGATATTGCCAAAATAATACTTATTGCAACAGAGATTACCAAGGAGAAGAAAATGGAAATGGAAACGATAAGGCAGACTGAGCTGCTTAAGGAGCAGGAGGAGAAACTAAAGAATTCAAGGGTTGAATTGAGAGCTAAACTTAAGGAAACAAAAGAGGAGATGAAGCAGCAATTCAGGGAAACTGAAAGGATAAAACTCAGGAATGAACGAACTCTTGAGGGTGCCCTGGATGCAATTGTAACAATAAATCAGGCGGGATTGATTCAGTTCTTCAACAAGGCGGCTGAAGAGTTATGGAACTACAAAAGGGAAGATATCCTCGGTGAGTCGGTTTCAATCTTGTTTTCCCGCGAGCAGGCCGAAGAAGATGAATTTATAAAGGCATATGTTGCCCCCGGGGCAAAGAAGATAATAGGTGAGAGGAAAGAGGTAAATATTACCGACAGTAATGGTAAGGTAAAGCCTGTATTATTCCTGCTTTCAGAGGCGAAAGTGGATAATGAGCATACATATACTGCATTTGTTCAGAATATAGAGGTTGAATTATTTTAAGATTGCAGGGCATTTAAATTCGCTCTCTGCAGGTTATTAGCGTAACTTAATTTTTGTAAATGCGTAAGATTTTTTACGGTTCACTTCGGTGGATGTATCGAAAAAACAGGTATTCAATGGGAAGTTTTTTAATTAATTACAACGTGATATGAATAAGCGATTATTTTTTATAATAATGCTTTCGTTTCTGGTGTCTGCTCCTTTATACGGTCAGTTTCAGCCATCTGTAACACCAGAGCCTGTAACCTGTTTCGGCGACACTGACGGAGTGATCCATGCTCAGGTTACCGGGGGCATTGCTCCTTATCGCTTCATATTATATGATGACATGTTTAATGAGCTGGACAGGTATGAGGGAGACAACTCTTCACACTCCTTTTATGAACTTGCCCCCGGCACCTATTATGTTATAATACGTGATGATGATAACAGTGAGCTTTTGTATGCAGTTGTTGGAGAGCCTGATGAATTGATAGTCGATGTTTTGCCTGAACCGGCAGATATTTGTCCGGATACTGACAGGCAGTTGCACGGGCAATATTCCGGAGGTAACGGTGAACCTTATACTCATTTGTGGACTGGTAGCGGGGCGGAGTATCTTGATGATAATACAATTGAGGCACCGGTATTTAATTCCGGTGATATAGGGGTGCATGATCTTGTCTACCGTGTGGAAGACCATAGGGGGTGCTTTAAAGAAGAGAGTGTCAGCATTGAGGTTTTTGAAGATATAACTGCAGGATTTACACATGAAGATGTCACCTGTTTTAACGGTGACAACGGATCTGTTACCATTATTAACGAAGAAGGGGGGTCTGGCAGTTACGAGTATATGGTGGAGGACAGTGACTGGCAGGAAACACCTGTTTTCGAAGGCCTGACTGCCGGAGAATACGATATATGGATAAGGGATGCTTTGAATCCTGATGAATGTACTGTGCTTGTGGGCACAGCTGAGATCAGCCAGCCTGACCTTCTAACTGCAGATATTTCTCATACTGATGTAACATGCTATGGCGGTACCAACGGAGCTGTCTCGGTTGAATCCCCTGATGGAGGTTCCGGTTCTTACCAGTACCGTGTCAGTGGTTTTGACTGGCAGGAGGAGGGTTTGTTCGAGGGGCTAACTGCGGGTGATTATGTAGTAGAGATCCGTGATGCCGGAGATACCGGTTGTGTTATTGAGCTTGACGGCTCATATACTGTTAGTGAGCCCGATCCTCTCACTGCAGATATTTCCCATACAAATGTAACATGTTATGGCGGTTCAGACGGGACTATCTCGGTTGAATCTCCTGATGGAGGTTCCGGTTCTTACCAGTACCGTGTAAGCGGTTTTGACTGGCAGGAGGAGGGTTTGTTTGAAGGTCTGATTGCGGGTGATTATGTAGTAGAGATCTGTGATGCCGGAGATACCGGTTGTGTTGTTGAGCTTGACGGGTCTTATGAAGTTCAGGAACCCTCTGAGCTGGCCGGAAGTATAGAGCATGAGGATGTAACTTTATGTCATGGTTACTCTAACGGATGGATAGAAATAAGCTCCTCGGGAGGTTGGGCCGAAAATACAGGGGAGTACGAGTATTCAATAGACGGTGGGGAAAGTTGGTCGGCCGATAACCGTTTTGAGGACCTTCCTTCGGGATATTATAATGTGAAGGTAAGAGATGCCGGCTATACCGGTTGTTCACTGGTTATTGACGATAATTACTTTATAGACCAGCCTGAAGAGATCACAGCCGATGTATACTGGGAGCCGGTTAGCTGTCACGGAGGTGATGACGGCCTCATACGGTTTGATAACACTGAAGGCGGTTCGGGTATGTATTATTATACTGTAATAGGTTATGAAACCTATGAGCAATCGAACAACGTTTTTGACAACCTGCCTGCCGGAACTTATGATTTGCGGATAAGCGACCTTATTGATGAAGACTGTATTGTTATAATCGACCAGTTTTTCGAGCTGCCTGAAGCTGACGAGTTGAATGCTTCTGTATCGAAGAGCGATGTTACCGGTTGCCACGGGAATGATAACGGAGAAATAGTTGTTGACCAAATTGAGGGTGGTTCCGGTAATTACCAGTATTCAGCAGATGATGGTGCTTCATGGCAGGAGGATAATAATTTTACCAACCTTACAGCCGGGGAATACCCTGTCTGGATAAGGGATGCTGATGTTCCCGGGTGTACCAAATTCCTTGAAAATGTTGAAATAACAGAACCGGAAGAGCTTCAGGCCGGATTTGAAGTGAATGATGTGAGCTGTTTCGGGGGCTCTGACGCGAGTATATTAATTACCGATCCTCAGGGCGGTTCGGGGAGTTATGAGTTCTCCGCAGACGGGTCTACATGGCAGGAAGAACAGGAGATCACTTCTCTTGAGGAAGGAGAATATACTGTATTAATGAGAGACATGAATTTCCCGGTTTGTGAAATAGTGCTGGGTTCTGCAACTATTGACCAACCTGAGGAGATATCGGTTGACATCCCTGAAGTTTCCGGAAATAATTGCCACGGATCAAATGACGGTATTATCGAAGCAATTGCCAGCGGTGGCACACCCGGTTATATTTACTCTCTTTATGAAGGCGGGGAGCTAATAGCCACTTCTGAGCCGGAGCATCCTGAGCCTGCTGTTTTTGAAGATCTTTACGCGGCCGACAATTACCGGATAGTTGTAACCGACAGCAGGGGGTGTGATCCGGCAGAGGTTTCAGGAATTGTTGTTGCTGAGCCTGATGAATTGGTGATATCCTCTGTTGATGTTGAACATATTGATTGTTACGGCTCCGAGACAGGAAAAATTACAATCAGCGCATCAGGTGGAACAGGTAATATAAAGTATTCTGTTAACGGAGTTGATTTTTACGATAACGGCGGGGTGTTTGAAAATCTACCGGCCGGTGTTTATGATATTAAAGTTAAGGATGAGAATGATTGTATAACTGAGCATGGTAATGTCGAGGTAACTCAGCCCGGCAGGCTGTCAGCAGATATAACGGTGTCTGATATTACGTGTCACGGAGCTGAAAACGGGCGTATAGAGATATCCAATACCGGCGGTGGCAGCACGCCCGGAAACTATGAATATTCTATTGACGGGTCAAACTGGATCGATGACCCGCTTTTTGAAAACCTCACTTTCGGAACATACAATGTATTTATTCGTGATGCAGATGTTCCCGGTTGTTTTGTAGAGCTTGATGAGAGTCCGGTTGAGGTTGCCGAGCCGGAAGTACTGGAAATGGAAGTCAATGTAACTCATGTTGATTGCCATGGAAATAGCTCAGGAATGATCGAGATTTTTGCCGAAGGGGGTAATGAAAATTATGAATACAGGCTTGATGGGGGTGAATGGCAGGAAACGCCGGTTTTTGAGGATCTTCCCTCCGGGGAGTACCTGGTGGAAACCCGTGACAAGATGGATTGCTCGGTGAGTGAAATGGTTGAAATAACAGAACCGGATGATTTAAATATTTTTAATATCGGAGTTAACAATGAATCCTGCTTTGAGGCAGAAGACGGAAGAGTGACAATTACTCCGGAAGGAGGTACTCCTGCTTATTTATATTCTATTGATGGAGGTGAAACATTTCAGGAAGATAGTGTGTTTACCGATCTGGCTCCCGGTTTTTATGATGTCAGAGTAATGGATTATAAAGGTTGCGTGGTGGATGCCGATATTCCGGCACGAATAAGGGCTGCAAATGAAATAGTATTTGACAAAATAGATGTTGACCATATTTCGTGTTATGGCGCCGGCGACGGGGAGTTGGATGTTGAAGCATCGGGAGGTGAACCATCCCTGCAATATAGTATTGATAATGAAAGCTGGCAGGATAACGGGAATTTTTCAGACCTCGACGGTGATATTTATACTTTATGGGTTAGAGATATTCGTGACTGTACTGTTAGCGAAGAATTGCAGGTTGATGAACCCGACTCTGTGACCATTGACATTGCAGTTGATGACATTGACTGTTTCGGTGCCGGCAACGGTGTTGTTTATGCTTCCGCTGAAGGTGGATCAGGCGATTATACCTATTCTTTGTTCGAGGCAGAAACAGATATGGTTGCAGCTCCAGAGCAGATATCTTCCGGTGAGGTGGAGTTTGGCGAACTTGAGCCCGGAGATTACTATGTCATTGCAGTCGATGAGAACGGTTGTGCTTCTGGTGAATCTGCTATAGTAACTGTAGGTGAACCCGAGGAACTGATCATTTCCCTGCTTGAAGCTGAAGATATCTCATGTTACGGGGCAGATGACGGTACAATAACAATAACGGCTGAAGGTGGAACAGGGGAGTTAATATATTCTGCCGACGGGGGTGAAAGTTTTAACAGTAACGGCGGAGAATTTACCGGCCTGCCTGCCGGAACCTATAATATTGTAGTAACAGATGAAAAGGGTTGCGAAAAAGAGTACCCTGACCCTGTTGAAATAATTGAGCCCGCGGAAATTGAGCTCATATCTTCAGATATTTCGCCCGCCGAATGCCATGGTTCCCAGACCGGCTCAATAAGGGTTACTGCCGACGGTGGTACCGGAGAGCTGGAGTATTCACTTGATAATGACAGCTACCAGGTGGACGGTGATTTTGAAAATATAAGTGGTGGTGATTATACTTTATATGTTAGGGATGAAAATGAATGCATAAAACTGTTTGATCTTTCTGTTCCCCAGCCCGATGAACTTGTCCTCTCGAGCGAGGTTCTGAATACCGAAT
Source organism: Bacteroidota bacterium (assembly GCA_003554865.1). GTDB lineage: Bacteria > Bacteroidota > Bacteroidia > Bacteroidales > PUMT01 > PUMT01. Next base: position 50,534 of record PWHJ01000088.1, read on the forward strand.
GTGGCGGAATTGAGTCGGATCCCAAGATAAGGGCAAGTGCCACTGGCGGAACCGCTCCCTATGTGATAACCCTTTATCTTGAAGGTGATCAGCAGGCTTCTTTTGAAAATATAGATGAAGATGAGACTGTATATTTTGAAGCGCTCAGTGAGGAGGAAACCGGCTACGAGGTTGTTGTGCATGATGATGCCGGTTGTCCGCCGGTAAGCAGTGGAATGCTTAGCACCGAAATACCGGATCAGCTTGAGGCCGGATTACTTTCAGTATTGCATCTGGAATGCCACGGGGTAAATGAAGGTGGATTAGAAGCATCGATAACCGGCGGCACAACTCCCTATTATGTTCAACTCTATATGGATGGGGTTCCTGCCGGAGATCCGGTGGAATCAGACGGAACTGTTATTTTTGAAGAACTTGCTGCCGGCACTTACAGTATATCGGTAACAGATGTTAATGGCTGCGGGCCTTTCGAAATTCAAGATATTGAGGTCGACGAACCTGACCAGCTGCTGTTTGGTGATTTCAACCTTGATCACAACACATGTATCGGTGACAGTGCAGGAATAATTGAAACAGAAGCCTTTGGCGGGACGCAATCCTATGTATTCACCCTCCTGGATAATGAAAATGAGCCGGTTGAGGGGTATGAGCCGCTTGTAAGTGACAGGGGCGCTGTTTTTGAAGATCTTCCCGCCGGGACATACAGGATAAGACTTACAGATGAAAATTCATGCGGGCCGGTTATTTCATCCGACAAAGAGATTGAGGATCCTGAACCTCTTGATGTGCAGGTTGATAAAACTGATATTTTGTGTTACGGACAGGAAAATGGCTCTATTACCATGCTGGTTGAGGAAGGAGGCGGTACACTGGAATATTCGATCGACGGAGGCTTTACATTCCATGACAATGAGGGTGTATTTGAGAACCTTGGTCAGGGTTCTTACGAAATAGTAGTGCTTGATTCAGACGGCTGTACCCAAAAAGCCGGCACCTTTGAAATTACAGAGCCGCAACAGCTTGATTTTGTCAATGTTGAAACTGAGGATATTATTACCGGTTCGGGAGATGATAACGGTGTAGTTACAGTTGAAGTAGCCGGCGGGGTTGAGCCATACACATACAGCATTGATGATGGCACCACCTGGCAGGATGAAAATGTGTTTGACACTTTGTCTGCCGGAGAACACAATATTATTGTGAGAGATGACAATGAATGTACCGGGGAAACAACGGCAGAGATCCGGGAGGTGACAGGAATAGATGCTTCTGTGTCAGCTTCTGATCCGACCTGCAACGGTTATAACAACGGTGCTATTAATGTTGAAGGAGAGCTTGGTACGGAGCCTTATGAGTACTCAATTGACGGCGGCATCGAGTTCAGTTCCTCGGGTAATTTCGATGAACTTAAGGCGGGCACATATATGGTTGTGGTAAAAGATGATGAAGGGCTTGAATATCACGAAAGTGTCACACTGAATGATCCGGCTTCTATTGAGGCAGCTGCTGTTATAAATAATGCTTCGTGCAGCAACTTCAGTCTGGATGGCGATGATGGCGGAATTGAGCTGGAAGTTACAGGCGGATCGGGCGGGTACTCATATCTTTGGTCAAACGATGAAGTTACAAGAGATCTGAAAGATATACCTGCCGGAGATTACAGTGTTGTTATTACAGATGAAAACGAGTGTGAGGAATCATTCAGCTTTACAGTTGACTATGATAATCTGTTAGAGGCTACCCTGCCTGAGGTGATTACGATTTGTTCAGGAGAAGATGTGCAGCTTGAGCCCTCGGTTAATTCATCATCTTCCCCGGAAATATATTCATGGCTTGCATCGGATGGCCCTGACCCCGATTCGGTAATGTCGCCGGTTGTTGCTCCTTCAGCTCCAACAAATTATTCTTTTAGGGTTGCAGATTCCAACAGGTGCTATGATGATACTGAGGTGTATGTTGATATGCATCCCCTGCAGGGTTTATCTATAGGTAATGATACGGTGGTTTACGAGGGCAGTACTATTACGCTTGAGGCTTCAGGCGGGGAGTTTGTTGATTATAAATGGAAACCCTCAGCCGGACTTTCTGAAATCGAAGGGCATGTAGCAACAGCTATTGTGAACGAAGAAATAAGGTATTACCTGTTTGCAGAAACTGCGGAAGGATGCATTGAATCTGATTCAATACTGATTGGTGTGGCATCACCGATTGAGCCTGTTTCTGGTTTTGCACCAAACGGTGACGGAAGGAACGACTATTTTGAAATACTCAATGCACAGGATTACCCTGATATTGTTGTAGAGGTTTACAATCGTGCCGGACAGAGGGTATTCTATTCGGAAGGTTACAGTGATGATAAAAGATGGGATGGAACCTATAATGGCAGGGATTTGCCTATGGGAACCTATTATTATGTTATAACGCTTAATGATAAGTTTGGTACCAGACCGGTTACCGGACCGGTTACAATAGTGAGATAGCCATGGAGAAAAATAAAACATTTAATTACCGGTCAAGGACCGGGAACTGGACCCCAGGTAAAAGATTTATATGGGCGGGTAAGAGGTTTTTCTCGCCCTTAATAATTGTTGTGATAGTGTTTGTGGCACAAGCAAAATTAAATGCTCAGCAGCTTCCCATTTATACACAGTTCATGTTTAACTCTTTCGTTTTCAATCCTGCAGTGGCCGGAACTCATAATTATTATCAGGTAAGGCTCAACAGCAGGTTTCAGTGGGTTGGCATAACAGATGCACCCCATACCAACAGTCTGAGTGTGTACGGGCCTCATAAAGAAAGAGAAATGGGTTTCGGAGGGCATGTCTACAACGATGTCACTGGTCCAACGAGCCGCAATGGTTTGTACGGCTCCTATGCCTATAACTTAAATGTTAATGACAGGATGAGACTCTCTCTGGGAGTTTCTGCCGGTGTGATACAAAGCAAGGTAGATGGTACCAGGATAACGCTTTTAGACCCGTCTGATCCTACGTTTCAGAATGCGGTATCATCCGATTTCTCTCCTGATGCCACACTTGGAGTTTATCTCTATGCTTCAAATTTCCATGTTGGGTTTTCTGCTCATCAGCTTTTCGGGAATACAATTAAATTGTTTGAGGAAGATGGTGATGATAATACCGGTCTGAATAAATTGAAGACTCATTTTTACCTTACAGGAGGATACCGCTATTATCTGAATTTAGATTTTGCCTTTGAGCCTTCAGTAATAGTTCGCGGATCTATGCCGGCACCTGTTCAGGTTGATTTTTGCCTCAAGGCTCTTTACAGAAACATGCTGTGGCTTGGTTTTGCTTACCGCTCGCAGGATGCGGGATCTTTCCTTGTTGGGTATACCCACGATGATAAGTTCCATTTCGGGTATTCATACGATATGAGCCTCTCACCTATGAGACATCATAACACCGGCTCACATGAATTATTCCTTGGTATGCGCTTCGATGCAATTAAAGATTAAGTCTTTACGCCGGCGTGAGAAATAGTAACCCAAGATTGCCGTGATTCATTTAAACCTGTCAATTACCTTAACTCCACTCCCCTCGAACTTGTTCATATTAACAAGCTCATTCAGCGACTCCTCCAGGCTTATGGTTTTTCCAATCAGTTTTTCCGGGGCAAGCCTGCCTGAGCTTACCATAGCAAGTACCGATGGGTATCTGTGTGCTTGCATTCCATGGCTTCCCAATATTTCCAGCTCACCGGCAATGACCTGGTCCATTGGCACTGCCGGGCAACTGTCGCTTCCTTTCATTAGACCGATTTGAACATGCTTGCCGCGTTTTCTGAGGCTTGCTATTGAGTTGAAACATGTTTCGGAGCTGCCAAGTGCATCGATTGATAAATGCACTCCGCCACCGGTTATATCTTTTATATTTTCTGTAACGTTTTGTACATTTTTCGCATTGATGGTAGCTGAAGCTCCTACTGATCTGGCAAATTCAAGCTTGTCATCGCCTGTGTCAACTGCAACGACATTTGCTCCTGCCGAATCTGCTATCATAATGGCTGACAATCCGACTCCTCCGCAGCCATGAACGGCCACCCATTGCCCGGGAAGTACACGCCCCTGATCCACTACAGCCCTGAAAGATGTAATGAACCGGCATCCAAGGCTTGCTGCTGTAACAAAGTTTATTTCACCGGGCAATTTGACAAGGTTGGTGTCTGCATACTGAATGGCAACATATTCAGCAAATGATCCCCAGTGTGTGAAACCCGGCTGGAATTGATGATCGCAAACCTGATGGTTGCCGCAAGAGCATTCAGGGCAGGTGCCGCAGCCACAAACAAATGGCAATGTTACCCTGTCTCCCTCTTTCCAATGAGTTACATCTTTTCCCTTTGCCACTACAAATCCTGCAAGTTCGTGTCCGGGAACATGGGGCGGGGTAATATCCGGATCATGTCCCATCCATCCGTGCCAGTCGCTTCGGCAAAGACCGGTAGCTTTAACCTCTATCACTACACCGTTTGGTGCAGGGTAAGGGTCTGGCAAATCTTCTATGGCGAGGGGTTTCCCAAAGTCATTGTATATTGCTGCTTTCATGCGTACAAACAAAGTTAATTAAACTAATTTTCAATAAGTTATTATAGTATGTCAATTAAGTTCATCTCTTTTGGTCGCATGGCCCCCCATGTTTGTTCATTTTATTTTGTCTGCCAAAGGCTGATGGGGGTTCATAGTAATACCTCCTGATTAAAACGAAAAAAGGATTTGTTTAACTTTAAAATATCAAGTGTGTTTAGTTTATAAAACTAAAAAAATATTAAATACAGTCAAATAATAAAATGTGACGTCAGGGGATTTTAAGTTTTGTTTGATAATTGACAAAAAGCTTTAGGGGTGATTGATGCTGCCCTTGAGCTGCTTATCGCACCGGTTTTATTTTTTTAATCTAAATAAGCTTTGAAAAACAGACAACCAGTACAATATAAAAAAAAAAAATGTGTTATTGTATTTGCAGTTTACCCCGCTCAGACCCGGCACAGAAGGGGTTTTTGAGTTAAAATATATTAAAGAACCCCCATAAGCTAAAGCTCACAAAATTCTACGCATGAAGGAAATAAGTGTTTTTGAAAATGTCTGGATTCCAATGAGTGACGGGACAAACCTCGCTGCAAAAATATGGCTGCCAAAAGATGCGGAAAAGAACCCGGTGCCAGGCATTCTTGAATATATCCCTTACAGGAAACGTGATTTGAAAGCAACCAGAGATCACAGGCTTCACGGTTATTTTGCACGTTGCGGTTATGCCGGCATACGTGTTGATCTAAGGGGAAGTGGTGATTCCGAGGGAGTTCTTTGCGATGAGTATCTGCAGCAGGAGCTGGATGACGGGGTTGAGGTGATCAAGTGGATAGCTTCACAGGGATGGTGTGACGGGAAGGTTGGAATGATTGGCATATCATGGGGCGGGTTTAACGGCTTGCAGCTTGCATCTTTTGGACTTCCTGAACTGAGAGCGGTTATTACCGTTGCTTCATCGGATGACAGGTATTCAGATGATGTCCATTATATGGGGGGATGCCTCCTCTCTGACAACCTTTCGTGGGCTTCTGTCATGTTTGCCAGTAACAGTTGTCCGCCCGACCCCGAAATTGTGGGTTCCAAGTGGAAGGAGATGTGGCTTGAGCGTTTGAGTGGAAGCGGGTTATGGCTCAGCAAGTGGCTTAAACATCAAAGGCGTGATAATTACTGGAAACATGGTTCGGTATGCGAAAATTACGATGCGGTAAAGTGTCCTGTTATGGCTGTAAGCGGCTGGGCTGACGGTTATACCAATACCGTATTCAGGCTATTGGAAAATCTAAAGGTTCCCCGCAAAGGGATAGTGGGAGCATTCGGCCATAAATATCCTCATCTGGGAGGCCCCGGGCCTGCTATTGATTTCCTCAGGGTGGCCGTCAGATGGTGGGATCAGTGGCTAAAGGGAATAGACAACGGGGTTAAGGATGAACCAATGCTTACTCTTTGGATGCAGGACTCAGTTTCTCCTCTTTCCTCAAGGCGTCCGGGCAGATGGATTGCCGAAAAATCATGGCCTTCGCCTCTTGTCAGGGAAGAGGTTTTCCCTCTTTATACCGTTAAAACCGGGTTCATGGATAAGGGGTCGAAGCAAAGCGATGGGCTTAGCGTACAAAGTCCATTGAGCGTTGGTTTGTTCGCGGGCAAATGGTGCTCATATTCTGAATCGACTGATCTGCCGAGTGATCAGCGGGAGGAAGACGGCGGGGCATTGGTGTTTGACAGTTTGCCGCTTCAGGAGGATTATGAAATACTGGGGAGGCCTTCACTGAAGTTGAAGCTGAAATCAAACAAACCGGTGGCAATGGTTGCAGTACGCATATCTGATGTGGCACCTGATGACAGGTCGACAAGGGTAACTTATGGGTTACTTAACCTGACTCATCGTGAATGCCATGAATATCCCACAGAATTGGAGCCCGGCAGAGTGTACGAGGTAACCGTACCTTTGAATTATATAGCACAGAGGTTCCCTGCAGGCCACAGGATGCGCGTTTCAGTTTCATCTTCTTACTGGCCTCTTGTCTGGCCTTCACCTGAACCGGCCATGCTCACAATATATCCATCTGAAAGCCGGCTTATTCTTCCAAAACGGGTTGCGGGAGAACGCGATACTACTTCAAGGATCCTTGAAAAACCCGAAGCCCTGGGAGAACTGGATACCGAACTACTGGTCCCTGCACACAGAGAGTGGAAGGTTGAACACAACCTGGCAACAAATGAGGTTGCTTTGAATGTTGTCAACAACGATCCCCGCTACCGTCTTAATCATATTAACCTTGAACTGAGAAAGGATGTAACCGAAAGATATTCATACAGCAATAATGATTACGAAACTGTGAAAGGAAAAGTGGAGAGCATAAGGGAATTCAGGCGAGACGGGTGGATTGTCAAAACATCTACCCGAACAGTACTGACATCCACACGCACCCATTTTCTGATAAGTGCAACCCTTGATGCTTACGAAGGCGATGTGAGGGTTTTCAGTGAATCTTACAATGAGACAATTCCAAGAGATATGATGTAGAATTTTTAATAAAAACAGAATTTAATGGAGCAGAAAAAAAATGTTTTTGTTTTAGGCCTTGAAGAATTTAACCTTGCCAAATTGAACAGGTTGCCTGAAGCAAGGGAATGCAGGTTTTTGCCTGCATTGAAATTCTCAGAAATAAGGGGAGTGGAAAATATTAGTATTAAAGAGCTTCTTGATCTGATCGATGAAAGGATAAGGGATGCCGGCAGTATAGATGCAATTGTTTCCTACTGGGATTTTCCCGGAACAATACTGGTTCCAATTGTAGCAAAAAAGTACGGTCTTTTCGGTCCTTCTCTTGAGAGTATTCTTAAGTGTGAGCATAAATACTGGAGCCGGCTGGAACAGCAAAAGGTGATCCCCGGCAATATACCTCATTTTAAGGCTTTTGACCCTTTCGATGAAGATTCTTATGAGCAAATTAACTTTATGCCTCCCTTCTGGATAAAACCAATAAAATCGTTCCATTCTTTCCTTGCCTACAGGGTAAATGATCCTTCCCATTTCAGCGAGTGCAACAGAGAAGTTTGTGAACATATAAATTATATAAGCGAACCTTTCAGCTACATTTTGAGAGAATATGTGGCGGCAAGGGAGTTTGGACAAATGAAAGAGAGTATGATAGCCGAAACAATGATTGCCGGTCATCAGTGTACTGTGGAAGGTTATTCTTTCGGCAATGAAGTAGTGGTATACGGTATAGTTGATTCTGTAAGGGAAGAGGACCGCTCTTCTTTTTCAAGGTATGAATACCCCTCATCTCTTCCCCAGGAGATACAATTCAGAATGGTTGACCTTGCAAGGCGGGTTATAGAAGAAATCGGACTGGAAAATTCTGCCTTTAATATTGAATTTTTCTACAACGAGACTGCCAATCAAATTTATCTGCTTGAGATAAACCCCAGAATATCACAAGCCCATACTGATCTGTTTGAAAAGGTTCACGGGGTATCTCATCACCAGATTATGCTTAATCTGGCACTGAACCGGCGCCCCAAATCACTTACATATAACGGCGATTTCAGGGTTGCCGCCCATTTTATGCTCAGAACTTTCCATCCGGGTTTTGTTCTAAGTGCCCCTTTAAATCAGGAAATTGAGCACCTTAAGACAAAATACCCGGAGCTGGAGGTACAGGTAAATGTAAAAGAGGGTATGGATCTGAATGAAATGGGGATGCATCATCTTGACAGCTACAGTTTCATTTTGGCAAATGTTTTTCTGGGGGGAAGGAACAGGGATGAGCTTCTTGAAAAGTACAATGATGTAACAGATCACCTTAATTTCAAGGTAGAGAGTTTTATAAAGGTGTGAAAAGCTTTATATTTGCAGGTATGAGCCCGTGAGTTTTTTGACAGGCAAAATAATATAATATATATATGAAGTATGTGGGAGCACATGTGAGTGCAGCCGGAGGGGTTGAAAATGCCCCCCTGAATGCACACAAAATAGGTGCAAAGGCTTTTGCACTTTTTACCAAAAACCAGCGTCAGTGGACTGCCAAACCCCTTAGTGAAAAGAGTATTAAAAGGTTCAGGGAAAATTGCGAACAATATGGTTTCAAGCCTTTTCAGATATTGCCTCACGACAGCTACCTTATAAACCTTGGTCACCCGCAAAAAGAGGCTTTGGAAAAGTCCAGGGCTGCGTTTTTAGAAGAGATGCAAAGATGCGAGCAATTGGGACTGGACAGGCTTAATTTTCACCCGGGCAGCCACTTGAACCGGACAGACGAAGAAACCTGCCTTAAAACCATGGCAGAATCTGTTAATTTAGCGCTTGAAAAAACCCGGAGTGTAACAGCTGTTATTGAAAATACGGCCGGACAGGGAACGAATCTCGGATATTCCTTCGAGCAGATAAGGTTTATAATTGACAATATTCAGGACAAGGAACGTGTGGGGGTTTGCATTGATACTGCCCATGCATATTCTGCCGGTTATGACTTAAAGACAACCTCAGGCTATGAAAAGACTTTTGAGGATTTTGAAAAAATAATCGGTTTCAAACTGCTTAAGGGTATGCATATAAATGACTCCAGAAAGGATTTTGCTTCGCGTGTTGACAGACATGATATGATAGGAGAGGGAACTCTGGGAAAAGATGTTTTTGTAAGAATAATGAATGACCAGCGTTTTGACAATATTCCTGTAATACTGGAAACGCCCGATCCTGACAAATGGAGCGAGGAAATTGCATTTCTTTACGGATCGGTAAAATAATCAGCCCACCCCAACTTTTTTAACATTTTTTTTAAAAAAAAAGTATTTTAAAATATGCCGGTTTGATAAATATTTTATATTTGTCAAATAAAGTATGTCTGGCCAGTTGGTTTATCGGGTAGTTTAACAATTTTTTTGAAAAGAGTTAGCAAGGGGGTGATTACAACTTAATTTTTCAGGCAGATATAAAAATTTTTATATACTAAAATAACTGCATAAGAACGTTGATAAAAAGATGGTTTTCTTAAAGATCAGGAAAAGGCGGCTAATATTTATTTAAGTATTATGAGATAAAACTTTTTTTAAAATTAAGAGAATATATAAGTTTAATGTCAAACCAATTTATTAAAGACCAATGAAAAAGTTAATTATCTTTTGTGCTGCATTACTATTTAGTTTTGGATGTAATGGTGAAGGGGATTTACCAGAGGTGGAAACTTCAGCCGTTTCGGTTCAGGGTAACACCGTAACGAGTGGTGGAATAGTACACAGTGAGGGAGCCACTGGTGGACAGGTGCACCGCAGGGGTGTGGTATGGCTTGAAGACGGAACAAGAAGGCCTACTATTGACAGGAATATCGGGCGGACTTCCGACGGCGTTGGGCCGGGAGAATTTACCAGCACTTTTGAGGTTGATGAGTCCGGTACATATCAGTTGCGTGCATATGCAACAAATCAAAGAGGTACTACGTACGGTGCTGTTGAAAAGTTTGAGATTGATTAAAACCTTATATCACAGGTATTAGGTTAATTTGTCCGGAAATGGCTTCCTTGATTTTAGGGGGCCATTTTTGTTTTTAAAATTGAGTGTTATTTCAAAACTCCAAAAGCGTGGAGTTGATTGGTAATCAAAAAAATACAATTATGATTGATTTTTTTTTCCCCGGGCTTCTTATAACATTTGCCCTTTTTTTGTCTCTTGCTGTTTTGATTCTCACTCTTGTAGCCCTTATTGATTTGCTTCAAAGCCGCTTCAGGGACAATGACAAAATTGTATGGGCCATAGTTATAATTTTTGTAACCCTTATAGGCCCTGTATTGTATCTGGTTATTGGGAGAAAACAAAAACTCGGGGAACAGGGGGGCAAACAGTAAAAATTGCTGAAAGCTTTTTCCCGTATACTTACTGTAGGCTTCTTCAGCCGGTAGAAGCTCTAATATTATTAACAATACCTGCCCGGTATATTCAAAGCCGCTAAGAGCTGTTATTATTGAAATATCCTTCATTTGAATTTTCCCAAATTTATTCGAACAAATAAAGCTTATATCTGTTGTTATATGTATTAAATATATTGTTCAATTGTCGTTGAATTTAAAAATCTGAATTATGAGCACTTATTTGAACCAGGCAAAAGCAGTATCAAATTTTATGGGAGTTCTTTCAAAGGAAAATCCGAAGATAGCAGAAGGTTTTGGAACTATGCACAAAGCGGTAACCGAAGACAATGCTCTCACTTTTAAGCAAAAAGAGCTGATAGCTCTTGGTATTGCCATTTCCATACGCTGTGAGGGCTGTATTGCCTCCCATGTTAAATCTGCTTTGAAAGCAGGTGCAGTAAAAGAGGAAATAGTAGAGACAATTGGTGTTTCTGTGGTTATGGGTGGCGGTCCGTCGGTGGTTTACGGTGAAAAAGCTTATGCTGCAATGAAAGAAATGATGTAAAAAAAAGTGTTGAATTAACCAACCAAGTCATAAAAACTATGAGTGAGTTTACTTAAAAAAAAAGTTATTGCTCCTTTTTTGCCGGCACCTTTGATTGATAAGGCTAGCAGCCTGGAGGTGCAGCATTGGGTTGAAAAAGAAGGTGAAGAAAATTATATTGTTTATTTTTACAAACCGTAAGATTTTTTAAAAACAATTAAATGTTAAGTAACCAGCTAAAATTGAAAAACTATGGAAGACGAGATTATTTGTAATTGCAATGAAGTTTACAAAAGCACAATAGTTAATGCTATAAAAGAAAAGGGACTGAAAACTGTCGAAGAGGTGGGTGATGAGACTGAAGCAGGCACCGTTTGCGGTCAATGCCAGGAAGATATTCAGGATATTCTGGATGAGCTGAATTAGTAAAAGATTTTACTGATTAAGACTTTAATTTTATCCGTGCTTTTCTCACCCCCTGAATTAAGGGGGTGTTGTTTTATATTTTTGTAGAATCGTAAGCCCAATGTAAAAGAGCTTGCCTTTGCCTTTTTCTGCATTGAAGGTCGCCTTTATAGCAGTTTTTTCTCACCTGTGCAAGATGTCTTTTATAAGCCCTCCATCTTCCAATTTGCCTTTTATCTTCATAATCCAGCCTCCTTCCCATGTAATACCTGCAATACCACTGAAACCACCCCCTGGGGTCATGGTTCTCGTTTATCCATCCCTTTTTCCGCCAGTAATCCAGTGATTTTGATGCCAGGACTTTGAAATAGTTTAAACCGGCTTCCTTTTTGTTTCCCCGGGCAAACTTTGCGTTTTTAAACCAATATGCCGGGAACTCCTCCCTGCAGTCTCTCATGTAAATCCCTCCAAAAATTCCCATCTCCAGCATTTTTTTCGGGGTTAATTCAGGCTTGAATGCGGGGTCAAAATTTTCTCCTTCCGGTTCTGTCAATGCGTAAGTATAATTCTTCTGCATTTTGTCATTTACTATGATTATTTGAGGGCGGTTTTCAAAAGACATAAACTTAATTTAAATGAGTTTTTATACCTTAAAGCTTGTATTAATATGTAAGCTTAAAGTATTTAACAAGGATTTTTTCATTTAGTTTATACAAATATAGGGGTTTTACCGGGATGCAATTTCAATTTTTATTAATTAGTATTGAACCAAAATATTGATAATGTGTTGAATGTTTGTAATTGTTTTGATGTTTAAAGTGAAATTAAACCCGAAATAGCATACTCAAAAGTGATGACTAATAAACAGGAGTTTAAAATAAACGATGTTTTACATCGCAGCAGCAAGGAAGAGATTGTAGATGAGATATTTCAGGGGTTATCAAAGAAAGATAAATACATTTCCTGCAAGTTTTTTTATGACTCTCTCGGGTCAAAGCTTTTTGAAGAAATAACCCGATTGCCTGAATATTATCCTTCGCGTACGGAAAAAAATATATTGAAAAAAAAATCACCTGAAATCTCAAAATACATAGAACACAAGACCGATATAGTAGAGCTGGGCAGTGGCGATTGCTCAAAAATTTCCATAATACTCAGTGCCGTGGATTATAGCATCCGGAACTCATTACGCTATATACCAGTGGATATAAGTATTTCTGCCATACGCGATTCGGCTGCAGTACTTCAGGAGAGATATAAAGGTATTGGGGTTTACGGAATTTCTGCAGATTTTACCAGGGATATGGGTTTTATACCTTCAGCCTCAAAAAGGTTGATCTGTTTTTTTGGCAGCACCCTTGGTAATCTTCCGGCAGAGGAACAGACTGAGCTTTTGAACGGTTTAAAGAACATAATGAAACCCGGCGACAACCTCTTGCTTGGGATTGATATGGTAAAGGATTCTGAAATACTTGAAAGTGCTTATAATGACAAAAGCTCTGTTACTGCCGCCTTTAACAAAAATATACTGAATGTTGTTAACCGATTGGTAAATACAGACTTTGATACTGCACAATTTGAACACCTTGCCTTCTACAACAACAAAGAGTCAAGAATAGAGATGCATTTAAGAGCCCTTTCAGAGATGGAAATATACAGCCTACATTTTCCGGAAAAAATTGTTGTAAGGAAGGGAGAGACAATTCATACCGAAAATTCCCGTAAGTTCACATATGCCGATATTTCGAAATTTTCTCTCCTGACCGGGCTAAATGTTGAAAATGTTTTTATGGATCCAAATAAGTGGTTTTCCTTAGTACAATTTATTGCTTGAGACTTTTAAATTTGCCGTTAAGGTTATTCTCCTGCGGCTTTTATGTTCAGCAGACTCTGTTAATCAGGTTTTAAAATGCCCCAAATGGTCACGGTAAATATATTTTTGATTTTGTAATACTCTGATTGAATGTATCTTTCTGTAAGTTGTTTGTGTTAATAACTTGTTATTTTATTTTACTCTCTTTTTTAACCTTAATTGCAACTTTCCCGGGTATACGGCCGTATTTCAAGTAACGGGACAACTTAAAAAAATCTTTAATAACGGAAGCAAAAAACTCATGGACAAAACTGCTTATTCTTCACTCCATCAAACTATTTGTGATTTCGATAAAATAATTGAACAAGTTCCGGGCAAAGCTATCAATTACTGCTCCCGGGGAATGATAAAATACACCATAGATGATATTGACGGAGCTTTTACGGACTGGATCCGGGCGGCGGAATTGGGTTATGATGGCGCATTTGTCTTGATGAGAGAGGCTGCAGTTTTCTGCCTCTCTGAAAATTGCCCCCGGGAAAAAGAGGCTCAATGAAAAAGAACCTCTTTTAAGCGATTATTTCTTTTTTAAACACTTGTGATCTTATCGGCAACGTATTTCCCTGACTTAAGTTTTTCCTGAACCCCGGAGAATGCTTCTATGGTTTGTCTTACATCTTCCATTGTGTGAATGGCTGTGGGGATCAGTCTCAGCAACAGCACATTTCTCGGAACAACGGGATAGGCTACTATGGAGCAGAAAATATTGTAGTTTTCCCTAAGGTCCATAGTCATGTTGGTTCCTTCCGGAACGCTTCCGGAAAGGAATACGGGGGTGACCGGTGACTGGGTATTGCCGAGGTTAAAGCCCCTTTCCCTCAGTCCGTTTTGCAAAGCATTAACAATTTCCCAGAGTTTTTCGCGAAGCTCGGGCTTTGATCTTAAGAGTTCAAGTCTTTTCAGAGCCCCGATAACCATCGGCATAGGAAGTGATTTTGCAAAGGTCTGTGACCTCATATTGTAACGAAGATAGTTGGTAACCAATTCATTGCTTGCCACAAATGCTCCTATACCTGCCATAGCTTTAGCAAATGTCCCGAAATAGACATCTATCTCATTCTGAACACCGAAATATTCTCCTGTACCTATACCTGTTTTGCCCATGGTGCCGAAACCGTGTGCATCATCAACAAGGAGCCGGAAGGGATATTTTTCTTTAAGCTTAACTATTTCATCCAGTTTACCCAGGTCACCCGACATACCAAAAACCCCTTCGGTAATAACCATGATACCTCCGTTATTTTGGGCAGCCAGCTTGGTGGCTCTTTCCAGTTGCTTTTCTAGTTTTTCTATATCATTGTGGGGGAAGACAAAACGTTTTCCGAAATGAAGCCTAAGTCCGTCAAGTATGCAGGCGTGGGATTCAGAATCATAAACAACAATATCTTGCCTGCTGACCAGTGAATCTATTATTGAAACCATGCCCTGGTATCCGTAATTAAGTAAAAAGGCATCTTCCTTGTTGACGAATTCTGCCAGTTGGTTTTCAAGCTCTTCGTGCTTGCTTGTTTGCCCGCTCATCATACGGGCACCCATGGGGTATGCCATTCCGTATTGAGCAGCCGCCTCAGTATCTGTTTTGCGAACTTCGGGATGGTTTGCCAGGCCGAGGTAATTGTTAAGGCTCCAGACCAACACTTCCCTTCCGCGAAATTTCATTCTTGTACCTATTTCACCTTCAAGCTTGGGAAATGTGAAGTATCCGTGAGCTTCTTTCATATACTGACCCAAAGGGCCCATATCTTTTTTAATTTTGTCAAAAATATCCACGGTAATAAATATTTTATAGGTTATTAATTAGCAAAAATAGTTAGTTTTGCTTTTTTATAAAAAAAAGCAAAATAAATCTTTTTTTTGCACCGTTTCAAGCAAAACCGAAAAAAAGTATGGATTAATGAAAAAGAAAAATTAATTTTGCAGAATGTTTCAGAAAATTGGTACAACAACTTTTGCTTTAATAATCGCCCTTTTCCTTTTCGCATCTTGCCAAAGCTCTTATAACAGGCTTCTCGAGAGTGACGATTATGAATTAATGTATGAAAAAGCATTTGAGTATTATGAAGAGGAGGATTATGCCAGGGCTGCATCTCTTTTGGAAAGGATAATCCCTGTTTTCAGGGGAACAGGGGAGGCTGACAGGCTGAATTTTTATTATGCTTCAACTTACTACGAAAGGGGCGAATATATAATGGCAGCACATCATTTTAGCAATTTTGTAAGGGATTTCCCAAATAGTGAATATACAAAGGAAGCTTACTTTTTAAGGGCTTACTGCTATTATTTGCAATCACCAAGACCGAGTCTGGATCAAACGCCAACAAGAAGGGCAATCGACCAGTTTGAGATGTTTATCAACAGATATCCCGATTCGGAAAAAGTACCCGAGGCACGGGAATATATTGAAGAGATGAGGGAAAAGCTGATAGAGAAATCTTATCAAAGTGCTAAGCTCTATGTTGAAATGGAGGATTACAGGGCTGCAATAGTAGCACTTAAAAACAGCCTGAAAGAGTATCCCGACACAAAATACCGTGAAGACATTCTTTTCCTCATTCTCGAATCCAGTTATTTATTGGCCAGAAACAGCGTTCCAGAAAGACAGATTGAACGCTACAGGTCTACACTTGATGAATACTACGTTTTTTCGGAAGAATTTCCCGAAAGTGACTATATGAGCGAGGCAAGAAGATATTACGAAAATTCGGTTAATGCACTGGAGTCATTGACCGGTGATGAATATGAAGAAATTGAAAATTAATTAAAGGAATATGGATTATAAAAAATCAAAGGCTCCTTTAACAACAGTGCCTCTGGATACAAGTAAACTGGATGCTGAAACGGGCAATATTTATGAAACTGTTGTAATTATTGCCAAAAGGTCTAATCAAATCAGCATGGAATTGAAAGAGGAGCTGAACAAGAAACTTGAAGAGTTTACATATTACAGTGACAACCTTGAGGAGGTTTTTGAAAACCGTGAGCAGATAGAGATATCACGTTTTTATGAACGCCTCCCGAAGTCGACCCTTATAGCTTTGCAGGAGTATTATGAGGGGGAGATATATTATCGCAACCCTGCAAAAGAAGAGTCCTGAAAAAATTATCTTTTACGGCTATTGTGTCTTCTCCTGCATAACAGTAGCCGGCAGACAGGTTAACAACTTAGCAGGCTGGTTAAATGACCTGTAGATGAGACTGAAAGAAAAAAAGATTATTCTTGGCATTACCGGAAGTATTGCTGCCTACAAGGCAGCATACCTTACAAGGCTTCTTATAAAGGAGGGCGCCACAGTTAAAATAATTGTAACTCCTTATGCCAAAGAATTTATTACACCGGTAACTTTGGCCACTTTATCCGGAAACACCGTTTTGTGTGATTTCTTTTCATATGATGACGGCTCATGGAACAGTCATATCGAGCTTGGCATATGGGCCGACCTTATGCTTATAGCACCGGTCACTGCCAATACCATCGCCAAGATGGCAAACGGTATATGTGACAATTTACTTCTTACAACATACCTTTCTGTACGTTGTCCGGTGATGATAGCCCCGGCAATGGATTCCGACATGTTTGTCCATCCTGCAACATTAAATAACATTGAAATTCTCAGGTCCCGCAATAACGTTATTGTTGAGCCCGCCAGCGGAGAGCTGGCAAGTGGCCTTGAGGGAAAGGGCCGGATGGAGGAACCTGAAAGAATAGTAGACCGTGTAGCAGATTTTTTAAGGGATCATTCGGGAAAAAAAAAACTTGAAGGAAAAAGGATACTTGTAACTGCCGGTCCGACACAAGAAAAGATTGATCCGGTAAGATATGTGGGAAATTATTCCTCCGGCAAGATGGGTTATGCCATTGCCGAAAAACTCGCCTCTGAAGGTGCGGATGTGGTACTTGTAAGCGGACACGTTAACATTGTTCCCCAACACCCCGGCATTGAACTTGTCAAAACGGTCGATGCGCAAGAGATGTACAATGAATGTAAAAAAGCCTTCCCGGCCTGCCATGCAGCCATCCTTTCAGCTGCAGTGGCCGATTTTACTCCGGTAAAATATTCCGGTTCAAAAATAAAACGTAAGGGTGATATTTTACGTATAGAGATGAAGCCGACTGTTGATATAGCTGAAGAACTGGGAAAATTGAAAAAGAAAGGGCAAATATTGGCGGGCTTTGCACTTGAAACTCATAATGAAGTGGATAATGCTCTGAGTAAGATACGCAAAAAGAACCTTGACTTTATTGTTTTGAACAAGCTCAGTGAAGAAGGAACAGGTTTTCAGTTTGATACCAACAAGGTGACAATAATTGGAAAGGATCAAAAAGTTAAGGAATATGAGCTTAAACCCAAAAAGCTTGTGGCAGAGGATATTGTTAATTATTTGGTAAAACTGTTATGATGCGCCCGGTGATCCTTGTTATACTGTTTTTTTTTATTTCACTGAACCTTCCGGCTCAGGAGCTCCGTTGTAATGTGCAGGTAGTGACAAGCCAGATTCAGGGGACTAACAGGCAAAAATTTTCCACGCTCCAAAAAGATATATATGAATTTGTTAACAACCGAAGCTGGACTGATGATGTTTTCGGAAATGAGGAGCGCATTGAGGCTAACATTCTGATAAATCTGACCGAAGAGATATCCTCTGACGAATTCAAGGGTACAATACAGGTCCAGGCAAGGCGCCCTGTTTTTAACTCCTCCTACAGTACTGTGCTGTTAAATTATATGGACAACAATCTCCATTTTCATTACACCGAACACGAAACTCTTGAGTTCAGTGAATCCCGGCATGATTCAAACCTTACAGCGATTTTGGCGTTTTATGTTTACATTATTTTAGGTCTGGATTACGACTCCTTTTCGCACAACGGGGGGGGTGATTTTTTTCAAAAGGCCGAAACTATTGTGAGCAATGCCCAGAATGCCCCCGAAAGGGGATGGAGATCCTTTGAAAGCAACCGCAATCGTTACTGGCTGATTTCTAATCTCAGAGATTCCAGATATGCACCGGTTCGCGAATGGAATTATCGTTACCACAGGCTTGGCCTTGACATAATGAGTGAAAGACCTGACCGGGCAAGAATGGAAATTGCCGAAAGCCTGGAACTTCTCCGCAAAGTGCATCGTGAAAAACCGGATCCTTTTATGCCAATTATGCAGGTGGTTTTAAATGCCAAATCGGATGAGCTGGTGAATATTTTTTCCGAGTCCAATCCTGAGCAAGCACGCCGGGTTTTAACCATTCTGCGGGAAATTGATCCTGCCAATACACCTAAATACCAGCAAATTACCCAGTCATGGTGACCAGTTAATTTTCACCATGCCTACCGCGTTGCTTTAATTAATATGGGTCTGTTGGCTTTAACCTGTAATTATAAGTTTTATTGAATTTTAGTTGCTATTTTCGCAGGAGAAATGTTCTTTTTGTGTATTTTTATTTTTAATATTTGTCTGCCTTATTGAGGGGGGTACAAAAAAGAAGGTTTAAAATGTTGCGTTCGCTTTTTATACAGAATTATGCCCTTATTGATGAACTGGATATAGATTTTCAAAAGGGCTTTACCATAATCACCGGGGAAACCGGAGCGGGAAAATCCATTTTGCTGGGAGCTTTGTCCCTGATACTTGGTCAGCGTGCAGATACCTCCGCTTTGCAGGACAAATCCAGGAAATGTGTGGTTGAAGGCTCGTTTGATATAAGCAATTACAACCTTAAGGAATTCTTCAAAGAGAATGACCTCGATTATGAGGATATTACAATTATAAGAAGGGAGATCAGCGAAAGAGGTAAATCGCGTGCTTTTATAAACGATACCCCTGTAAACCTGCAGCAGGTAAGACAGCTTGGAAGAAGCCTTGTGGATGTACATTCGCAGCATCAAAGCCTTGTTGTGGGAGACAATCTTTTTCAGTTGAGCGTACTAGATTCCCTTGCGGACAATGCTTCACTTCTGTCGGAATATTCGGTAGCTTATGAAGATTACAGGAATAAGCTGAATAGTTATAATTCAATTATCGAACGGGCAAGGCAAAGCCAGACCGACCTGGATTATTATAAGTTTCAGCTTAAGCAACTAAATGATACCAGGCTTGTTTCGGGTGAACAAAAAGAGCTTGAGGAGGAGATTAAGGTTCTCAATAACGCCGGCGAGATCAAAAGCGCTTTGAATAAAGCTGTTGAAGTGTTGACAGGAGAAGAGCTATCCCTTATAAATAGCTTGCGGGATATAACGTCCGATCTTTCAAAAATTGAAAGCTATTTTCCAAAGATATCGGGTTTGTATCAAAGGCTGGAAAGCTCAATTATTGAATTGAAAGATATCTCCTCTGAGGTTGCCGGCCTGGAGGAAAAAGTCGAATTTGACCCCTCACGTGCTGATGTGATAACAGAAAGACTTGATATGATTTATTCCCTCCAGCAAAAACACAATGTTTCCTCTGTTGAGGAACTCATTAAAATACGTGATTCACTGGAGGAAAAGGTTAATGAGATCGGCTCCTTTGATTTGAGAATAGAGGAGGAGAAAAAGCGATTGGAACAGGCCCGCGAAAAGCTGGAGTTGCTTGCCGGCAAATTGACTTCTTCAAGGAAACAAGTGATAGCCAAACTTGAAGAGTGGATGGAAAACCAGCTCAAAGAGCTGGGGATCCCCAGTGCCAGATTTGTGGTGGATTATAAGTTGCTTGATGATTACACCCCATACGGTAAGGACAGGGTTAATTATCTGTTTTCTGCCAATCGCAGGAGTGAACCGATGGAACTTTCCAAAGTTGCCTCGGGCGGAGAAATATCAAGGGTAATGCTCAGCCTGAAATCACTTGTAGCCAGTTCAAGATCCCTGCCAACTATTATCTTTGATGAGATAGATGCCGGAGTTTCAGGGGAAATTGCTGACAAGATGGGCAGAATACTAAAGCGTATGTCCTCCAGTATACAGTTGTTCAACATTACCCACCTGCCTCAGGTTGCTGCAAGGGGTGATTATCATTACCTTGTATATAAAAAGGAGGAGAAGCACTCTACCCGTACGGAAATTAAGTTGCTAGAACAAAAAGAGAGAGTGAGAGAGATAGCAAAGATGCTGAGCGGTGAAGGCCTGAGTGATGCAGCAATGGAAAATGCCAGGGAGCTTCTCAACAGTAAGCAATCTTTTGCATCTAAAAATAAATAGTTATTTTTACCATCACATAAGCCGGTTTAAACGTAGAACGCCCATCAGCTAAAGCTCACAAAAAACATGTAAAAATGTGGGGAATCCATGGGATTGAAAGCTAAAGACCAAAGTCTTAATATAGCAACATATAGATAAATAATTTACTAACTATAATTTAATACGAATGAAAAATTTTAAAACCATTGTCAGTTTTGCAATAGCTTCTTTTTTACTTTTCTCTTGTGAGCCGGCTCCTGAAGAGCCTGCAGGTACACTTTACATAATAGGCGGAGGTTCAAGGCCTGAAAGCATGATGAGGGAGATGATCGAAATGGCCGGGTTGGAGAGCGAAGACAAATACGGTATAGTTTTGCCTATGTCAAGCGCCGACACCGACAGGGCGTTTGAGGGTATGTATGAGGAGCTGACCGAACTGGGAGCTGTGAATATTTATAATTTCAATGTCGAGCAGGGAGAGGTACTCCCCGAGTCAAAGCTTGATTCGATAAGGAATACCGATTTTATTTATATGAGCGGCGGTGTTCAAAGAAGGTTCATGGAGGCGGTCGAGGGCACACAAGTTGCTGAAGCTATGCTGGATGCATATGAAAACGGAGCGGTTATAGCAGGCACAAGTGCAGGCGCCGCGGTTATGAGCAGTAAAATGATAACAGGAAGACAGTTACAAGAGGATGCTCCCGACGGTTTCCGAACGATCCAGGCCGAAAATATTGAGCTTATTGACGGTCTCGGTTTGCTTCCCACTGTGATAATAGACCAGCACTTTCTCTGGCGCTCTCGTATGAACCGCCTGGTGAGTGTTTGCATTGAAAATCCGGAAAAAATAGGTGCGGGCATAGATGAGTCCACAGCCATAGTTGTCAACGGAAATCAGGCAAGGGTTACAGGCGAGTCACAGGTTGTTGTGATCCATAACACTCCCGGTGGCTTTAAAGTGGAAGACGGACTTCTCGGCAGCTCCGGTATGAAGCTGAGCGTATATTTGCCTGGTGACACTTTTTCAGTTGTACCCTAAGGTGAACAAATTATTTAAAGGCAAATTGGAGGGGCTGTCTCAAAGGGCAGCCTCTTTTGCTTTTGGTCGGTGAATAATTTAATTTTCAGCCGGTGTCAGCTTCATTTTATATCTGGCCTTTTCCTCTACCGGCTTGCGGTTAAAATATTTTCTGTGAAAACGGTTGTTGACATAATCCTCACTTTGGCTGCAGTAATACCTGCTGGCGGGGATGCCTGAGGTGCCTGTGGGTATTATCACAAGTGAGCTGTCCCAATTGCCGGCCGGATAGATATGCCTCTGGGAAGCTCCGTGGTTTATTTCAAAGGGATTGGTGTAGTCGTAGGAATAAGGACATACAGTGTGAAAGCTTCCCCCGGGGAAAAAAGGTCCGCGGCTTAAGCTGAAAACCCTGTCGATGAGTGCCGACTCAGACATGGGATGATTTATGGTGAGTTTATGAACATCTCCCCATGCCCATAATTCGGGATCATTTCCAAAGTTAGCCTTCAAAGCCTCAACTGTTTCCGAAAAGGTATTTGTTACGGTTTCGCTGAATGTATTATTCTCTCCTTTAAGCCAGGCGGATTCTTTATTTGTCCAGACAAGGTTTACAATATTCCGAACCAGAACGCGGTCTGATATAAACTCATTATAGAGGGGCTTCCCCATTCCTTCAAGCAGCAGGTTTTCAACAAAGCGGTTGTAGAATTTTTCAAATATAAGAGCTTCTGGACTCTCCGGAGAATAAACCATATCCCATCGGGCAAGCATTTGAGCTGCAGATTCTTCAGCCGCAGAAAGCCGGTCAGTATCTTCGAGCTCATTAAGCAATCCGGGCACCATTTTTTCAGCAAGCTTTGATTTTTTATCCGATAGCATATTTTTAAAATCCTCCACAGATAACTTCTCTTTCCCTGTAAGCATTTCCTTTATCCTATCGTAGCGAAAAGGGAGATCGTACCAGCTGCTTATATAATAAGGGTAATCGTCAGGAACCATCCTGTTGTTTGCAGATGCCACAAAACCTTCAGGGGGATTGTAGCTGTAGGGCAGCTCTTCAAAGGGGACGGCCCCCTGCCAGTCGTATGTGTCGTCTTCTCCCGGAGCTATAAATGGCCTGTTTTGTTTTCTGACAGGTACACCGGCCGCGGTCTGAAGTCCAATATTGCCCTCTGTGTCAGCATAAATGATGTTCTGGCTTACAGAGAGGAAGGTTTTGACAGCCTTGCGAAACTCTTCCCAGTTAGATGCACGGTTCAGAAGGTATACACTTCGCACTTCATTACTGTACCAGTTTCCGGTCCACTTCATCGAGACAACCTTATCATCTAGATTTTTTAAATCAGAGATAACCGGTCCGCGGTGCGTAAACTTAAGCTTTTTTACAACCGAATCGCCTTCCCCTGTTTTTATTACCTCATCTCTTACCTCCATATCCTTCCATTGTTCCATATATTTATATTGTTGGGGGTCGGAGGGGTGAACGGTTTCCTTATAAAAGTCCATGTCATCGAGCATTACATTAGTCATTCCCCACGCAATTTCCTTATTGTGGCCTGCTATGACAAAAGGCTGCCCCGGAAGTACTACTCCCGATACATTAAGCTCACCGTCAATGACATGATGCATCTGGTACCATATTCCCGGTGCAAAAAGCCCCAGGTGCATATCATTTGCAAGCAGAGACTTGCCGGTAGTGCTTTTTTCACCTGAAACAGCCCAGTTGTTGCTTCCCGTGAAAATTTCTGCTCCAATATCCCTGAGCTTAGAGGAATGTTCAAGCAGTGTTGATTCCATGACTTCCCCCTCAGAAGAGAATTCCGGGTAAACGTAGCTGGTTTGGAGGTCCATGTCGGGTACCAGCTCTTTAAATTTCTCCTCCTCCAGTTCCGTGCCGAGCTTGTGGAGTATTGTTTTTGTTGACCAGCCCGTGTTAAGTTCCCATGCCATATAACCTGTCAGGTTTACAGAGTGTTCCGGCTTCCATTTTTCAGGAGAGTATCCCAGTATTGAAAATTCCGGAGGCAGTTTACCCCGGTTTTGTTCTATATAATAGTTAACCCCCCTGGCAAAGGCTTCCAGTGCATCAACAACTTCCGGGCCGGTCTTTTCAAGAACCATGGCCGATTTTTCAGGTATACGCAAAGAGCGCATAAGAAGGTCGGTTTGCACAAAATCTTCACCGAATATCTCCGAGAGCCGCCCTGTGGTTACCCTTCTTAAAAGATCCATCTGCCAGAGCCTGTCCTGTGCCGTTACATAGCCTACGGCCGTGTAAAGGTCTTTTTCACAGGAGGCATAGATTGTAGGTATAGCATGTGAGTCGCGAAAAACTTCCACTTCACCTTTTAGTCCTTTCAGTTCAACTGTGGCATTATAATCGGGCAGTGCTTTCCTTGCAGTATGCCTGATATAGAAAAAACCCCCGACAATGATTATCAGCAAAATAACTGCCGTCGCCTTCAATATTTTTTTCAACATTTGAATATGATTTTATCAATAGTATAAAAAAAGGAAAAAAAGAGGTATTGCTATACCAAGCCCGGTCAGCCAGGCCCCTCTCCCGGTTATCCCGTTTTTTCCCCTTATTATGAACAAACCAGTGAAAGCAAGGATGATAAGGCCTCCGGCATAGAGGTCGGAGAACCACGTCCATAACTTTCTCGGCGTGTTGTAATGCAAAAAATTGAGCTGATTGAACAAGGGCCTTTTTCTTACGGTCTCCATCTCGGCATTGCCCGATTCGAGGTTAATTTCAACTGAACCGCCTTCAATAAATATCCTGAGCCTCCCGCCCGATACAACATGGGTTTTGTAGTTTTTTTCTTCTTCAACGACTTCAAGGAGAGCCATCACAAAATTTTCGGTTACCTCTTCAGTCTTCTCCGGCATTTTTACATTAAATTCCTGTTGTTGTATTATATAATTGGGGTCCCAGTCATGGCGATGATTGAGGGCAATGCCGGAGAGGGCATAAATTATGGTCATCCCGAAGAAAAAATAGCCCAGATCCCTGTGAACAGACCGGTTTAGCTTTCGAAGCTTCATCCGCACAAATGTGTTTTATTAAATTAATAATCAGCTAGTTATTTCAGCTTAAAAATTAAGTATATATGTTTTTGTTGGATGGACCCCCATGTTTGTTCATCATATTTTGTCTGCCAAAATCTGATGGGGGTTCATAGGATATTTTATTTACAAGCTTAAATTGGTTATAAAAATTCCCAGTTCTTCAGCTCCACTATGATATTTTTTTCCGTTTGCATCCCTTTTGCATTCATTGTTTCAAAGACCTCAAACTCGGTGCAACCCTCATGAATATCTTCCATGCCTGTTTCTGTTACCGCAACCTTCCCTTCAATTTCAATTTGTTTTCCCTCGGAGCTAATATCAAACCGGTCAGCGAAATCTTCCAGCATAACATGTACCATTAGTCCCGTTGCAGGTTCAATTATCCACATTTTATCTCCGCCAGCTCTGCAGTAATGATCTACAATTCCTGTGAAGTGCACATCTTTGTTCTCGAATTCAGCGGGATCATCCAGAATTTCCTCCAGAGAGGCTTCAATAATATCCTCTTTTGATTTTTCATCAGCACTCCTCTCTGCAGGTTCGCAGCCATACCAAATTCCAAAGCCAATTAAAAACAGGGTTAATATTGATAATGTCTTGTGTAGCATACTATTGTTTTTTACAATTAACGAAGTGTTAAACTGCAAAGATAACAAAATACACAAATAAGTTAAATATCTCAGAAACCGCTCAGTTCCATGGTAACGGTTGGAATCAGCATAAGGAATCCAAGAATTATAAGAATCAGTATTAGGGGAGCTATCCATTTAAGCCATTTGTGATAGGGGATCCTTGCAATTCCCAGAACGCCTATCAGAACACCGGAAGTGGGGGTTATCATATTTGTAAAACCATCTCCGAACTGGAAAGCCATTACGGTTGCCTGCCTGGATATTCCTATCAGGTCGGAAAAAGGTGCCATGATAGGCATAGTGATGGCTGCTTTTGCCGAGCCCGATGGAATAATTACGTTAATAATGGTTTGGATAATGTACATCACCCCTACCGAGGCAACATTCCCGAAGGCTCCCATTGCCCTTGAAAAGGTGTAGAGGATGGTATCAATTATGCCCCCGTCTTCGAGTATCACAATAATACCGCCTGCAAGGCCCACTATAACAGCTGCGGGCATGATATCCCTTACTCCTTCTATGAAAAGGTCTGCTATATCGTTGGCTCCTTTGCCGATGGCTATTCCGGCAGCTATGCCCATGGCCATGAATATCGTTGCAAGCTCCATTATATACCACTGGTAGCCCATAACCCCCACAATAAGATAGATTATGGTATAGCCAAGCAGCAGAAGCACAAAAAAATGTACCGATTTGCGCAGGGTCAGGTAGCCTGCCAGCGCAAAAACTGCAGCCGAAAAGGGTATTATGCTGAAATTAACCGAGGAGACTCCAAAGGAAAGCTCCGTTACGGGATAAATAAAGGAGAAAACTACCAGTCCGGCCAGCACTGCAAAATATACATACCAGGCCTGGGAAGGGGTGTAATATTCTGTCTTTTCGGTTTTTTCCTCCTTTTTGGACCGCCAGTATTCATCCTCTTTATAAACCGGTGATGCTGACGGGTTTTTTCTTATTTTGTTTACATAATGGAGCACAAACCATATACCCACTATGTTGATAAGTATCCAGCATAAAAAACGGTATTCCAGTCCGGAAAAAAGAGGCAACCCGGCAATTCCCTGTGCAATTCCTATTGTGAAGGGATTTAGCAATGCTCCGGCAAAACCCAGCTGTGACCCCACGAATACCATGCAAACACCTGTAATTGAATCATATCCCATTGAAATGGCAAGGGGAACCAGTATTATTATAAATGCTATAGTCTCCTCGGCCATGCCGAATACGGCACCGAATATGCTGAAGAGTATCATTATAAGGGTTATTATAATATTGTCAACTCCAAGTTTTTTGAAAAAATTTATTTTTCCCAGCTTGTTTGTGAATTTTAAAAAGGAAAAGATCCCCACACTTATCGCCTGACTTTTGTTCATTATCCAGAAAGCTCCCCCTATCATTAATATAAACACAATTATTCCCGCCTGTTTTTCAAAACCTTTAAAAAGAGCCGAAAAAACCTGCCAAGTCTGTACCCGGCTTTCCTGTTCATATTCATCAGGCAACTCTTCTTCGAAATAGAAAACCATTTCCGATTTTTCTTCTCCCTGGACCACGACAGTTTCTTCTACATATTTGCCGGGTGGAACGAACCATGTAAGGACTGCGGCAACTATGATTATAAAAAAGACAATAACGTAAGTGTGGGGTACCTTTTTTAACATGATTTTGTAATTTTGTTTTGTTTGTTTTTACCCGGGTATGAATGAAATATGACTTTCCTCTTTTTTTGCAATGGTTTTATTTTTTTATTTTCGCATTGCCTGAATTTATAAGGAGCTTTAATTGAAATCCCACCAGCAGGCTTTGACACATTAAAATATTGATAAAAATAAACATTTTATGATATTAATTAAAAACATAAAACTTCTTGTTCAGGTTGAGCAGGAGTCTCGTGACAGGGTGGCCGGAAGGGATATGGCAGAGCTGCCTGTAATAAGTGATGCATTTTTGTATTTAAAGGAAGGGGTAA
This sequence comes from Bacteroidota bacterium, assembly GCA_003554865.1. Taxonomy (GTDB): domain Bacteria; phylum Bacteroidota; class Bacteroidia; order Bacteroidales; family PUMT01; genus PUMT01. The sequence continues at coordinate 77,596 of PWHJ01000088.1, forward strand.
TAAAGGATTTTGGACCGATGGACAATATTGAGAACTCTGATTTTTTCGGCGAATTTTCAGCCGAAGAGACTCAGGTGATTGATGCGGCAGAAAGATTGGTTTTACCTTCCTTTTGCGACTCTCATACTCATGTTGTTGTTGCAGGCAGCAGGGAGATTGAATATATTGACAAAATAAAAGGCCTCTCTTATGAGGAGATAGCAAAGAGGGGGGGAGGGATATTGAATTCTGCCCGACTGCTTCAGCAAACACCCGAGGATTCTCTTTATGAGCAAGCTATGGGCCGCATAGAGGAAATTATGATGCTAGGTACCGGCGCCGTTGAGATCAAAAGCGGATACGGACTTACCGTTGAAGATGAGCTGAAAATGCTAAGGGTTATAAGGCGACTGAAAGAGAATACACCCCTGATAATTAAATCTACTTTTCTTGGAGCTCATGCAGTTCCTGCAGAGTATAAGGACCGCCAGAACCAGTATGTTGACATTGTTGTAAATGAAATGATACCCCGGGTGGCGCAGGAGGGGCTGGCTGATTATATTGATGTTTTTTGCGACCGGGGGTTTTTCTCTGTAGAAGAAACCGAACGCATTTTGGAAGCCGGATATAAATACGGTTTGCAAGGCAAGCTGCATGCAAATGAACTTGACTATTCAGGTGGTATACAGACCGGTGTAAAGTACGGTGCTCTCTCGGTTGATCACCTTGAGTTTACCGGCGATGAAGAGATAAATGCCCTTTTGAACAGCAGTACCATGCCGACACTTTTGCCCGGTGCTGCATTTTTTCTGGGTATGGTATACCCGCCTGCAAGAAAGATGATTGATGCCGGATTGCCTGTAGCGCTGGCATCAGATTATAACCCCGGATCCTCACCCTCAGGTAATATGCAATTTGTTATGTCCCTTGGTTGTATAAAGATGCGTATGATACCCCAGGAAGTCATAAATGCTGCCACAATAAACGGGGCTTGTGCCATGGGTGTTGAAAATCTTGCCGGGTCTGTGGCACGGGAAAAAGTGGCCAATCTTATTATAACAAAAAAGATCCCCGGGTATGAGTTTATTCCTTATTCCTATGGAAGTGACAATGTTGATAAGGTCATAATAAAAGGGGAAGTATATGATAAATGAATTGAAATATATAAACAAGAGATTAATTAAAAAAGGATAAATTATGCAGCAAATGAATCAGCAACTGGTTGAATGTGTTCCCAATTTCAGTGAAGGGAAGGACATGCAAGTAATAAAACAGATTACTGATGAAATTGAAGCGGTTGAAGGTGTAAAACTGCTTGATGTTGATCCCGGAAAGGCTACCAACCGAACAGTGGTGACTTTTGTCGGGACTCCTGATGCGGTGGTCGATGCGGCATTCAGAGCGGTAAAAAAAGCCTCTGAGCTGATAGATATGAGAAAGCACAGCGGAGCACATCCCCGCTTCGGGGCTACCGATGTGTGCCCCCTTGTTCCCGTATCCAACATATCGATGGAAGAAACAGTTGAATATGCGCGTAAGCTGGCAAAGAAAATTGGAGAGGAGCTCAATATTTCAGTTTATTGTTATGAAAATGCCGCTTATGAGGAAAAGAGGAAAAACCTTGCCGAATGTCGTTCCGGGGAGTATGAAGGACTGAAGGAAAAGCTGCAAAAGCCTGAGTGGAAGCCTGATTTCGGACCTTCTCAGCTCAACGAAACAGCCGGGGCAACCGCTGTCGGCGCACGTGATTTTCTTGTAGCTTACAACATAAACCTGAATACAACCTCCACCCGTCGGGCAAATGCCCTGGCATTTGATGTGCGTGAAAAGGGAAGGGTTAAGCGAAAAGGCAATCCCCTCACAGGTGAGATAGTAAAAGATGAAAACGGCGATCCGGTCATGATACCCGGCTCACTTAAAGCAGTCAAGGGAATAGGCTGGTTCATTGAAGAGTACGGGATCGCTCAGGTTTCACTTAATCTTACAAACATCAGTATTACATCACTACACGAGACATTCGATGAATGTGTCAAAAAGGCTGATGCCAGAGGGATGAGAGTGTCCGGCTCGGAGATAGTCGGACTGGTGCCCCTGAAGGCTATGACAGATGCGGGGAAATATTTTCTGAAAAAACAGAACCGCTCGGTTGGAGTCTCCGAGAAGGAGCTAATAAAAATTGCCGTAAAGTCGATGGGACTTGATGACCTTTATCCTTTCAAGCCTGAGGAGAAGATTATTGAGTATATACTTGCCGGTAAGGAAGAAAAACTGGTTGATAAGAGTGTTGCCGGTTTTGCCGATGAGACATCCTCTGAGTTGCCTGCCCCGGGAGGCGGATCTGTTTCTGCATATATGGGGGCTCTTGGAGCGGCACTTGGCACTATGGTTGCAAACCTTTCTTCACACAAGCGTGGTTGGGACGACTGCTGGGAGGAGTTCTCCGATTGGGCCGAAAAGGGCCGTAAATATCAGGAAGAGCTTATGTACCTGGTAGATGAGGACACCAACGCTTTTAACAAAATTATGGAGGCTTTCAAAATGCCCAAAAAGACCGAAGCCGACAAAACTGCAAGGGATAAAGCAATAGAAGAGGCTACAAAATATGCAATTGAAATTCCTTTCAGAATGATGCAGACCGCTTACAATTCTTTTGAGGCGCTTAAGGCTATGGCTGAAACAGGCATCACGGCCTCCGTTTCCGATGCCGGAGTCGGGGCATGCGCAGTCCGCTCATGTGTAATGGGCGCTTTCCTCAATGTTAAAATTAACGCAGCCGAGGTGGGTGACAGAAAATTTGCCAGGGATATAATTGCCCGCGGTGAGGAAATACAGAAAAAAACCATTAAGGCTGAACAGGAGATTTTGGAAATCGTGAACGGGAAATTATAAGGCCGGGAAAGGCAGGAAAATGCCGGCAAATTTTATAGCTGTCCTGCCAGAGCCAGAAAATAATAAATTAAAATGGCCCGGGTTAGATCTGATAAGAACCTGGGCCTTTTTTACTTTTTTTTTGTTATGCAGATTATCTAAACATTTTCAGCTGACAATCGTATATAAGATTTTATAGTTTTACAATATAAAAAGATCTCCAAAGGATAATTTCTTTAAAATGGTAAGGACAATCTCTGAAATATTAAAGGGCAAAAAGGGAAAGTGTACCCCGGAAGCTGAGAAGGAGTTTGAAAACGGGGAAAAACTCCCTTTGGTAGAGGATTTTTATTCAATTCAGGGAGAAGGTTTTCATGCTGGTAAACCGGCCTATTTTGTCCGCCTGGGCGGATGTGATATTGGTTGCAACTGGTGCGACACAAAATTTGCATGGGACAGGGAACTTCATCCTTTGGTTGATGTGGAAACCATTGTTGAAAAAGCAGCTTCCTGTCCTTCAAGGTCAGTTGTAGTTACAGGAGGAGAGCCTTTCAGCTATCCTCTGGATTTTTTGTGCCATAGTTTGGCTAATCGTGGTCTCAGGCTTTATGTGGAAACTTCTGGAGCATATCCCCTTACGGGGGAGTGGGACTGGATTTGTCTTTCCCCAAAAAGGCAAAGTCCGCCTCTTCAGGAGTTTTATGAGCAAGCCAACGAGTTGAAGGTTATAATTGAAAAAAGCAGTGATTTTGAATGGGCTGAGGAGAATGCACTCAAGGTTAAATGCGGCTGTGCTCTTAATCTTCAGCCGGAATGGAGTAATTTTAAAAAAATATTGCCCCTGATAGTTGAATATGTAAAAAAGCACCCCCATTGGTGTGTGTCAATTCAGGCGCAACGATTTATGAAGATACCCTGATGCACAGTCCGGTATAGTCTGTAAAAAAAAAGCTTTTTATTAAAAAACATAGGGGGTGTTTAAATATTTCAGCAACATTACAACATTATAATTAAAATGGTTTCAGGCAGGATTTTTTTCTTGTTGATTTTTATGTTATTCCACTTTTGTGCCGGTATTTCACAGGAATTGACGACCGGCTCGCGCAGGGCTGAGCGTCTTTTTTATGAAGGTCAGGAAAAATGGCAACTCAGGGATTACAGAGAAGCAATTGATATACTGGAGAGAGCAGTGAACATTGACGGGGAGTTTTGTGAAGCTTACCTTGTGATGGGACAGGCTTACTTTGAACTTGAGGAATATAAAAATGCCGTTGTTGCTTTCAGTGAGGCAGTAAGCATTGATCCAAACTTTTATCCTGTTGCTTATTATAATATGGGACTTGCTTATATGAAAGTTGGCGATTATAAGCCTGCAAGGGATGCATTTGAACAATTTCTTTCTTTTACAGACATATCAGGGCGCTTGCGTGATCTTGCCGGCAAAAGGATGAAAAGCTGTGATTTTGCAATCGAAGCGTTAAAGAATCCCGTTCCATTCGATCCGGTTCCGCTTGACGAATCGGTAAACACTTCTGCAGATGAATACTGGCCAACCATGACCGCCGATGAACAAACCCTCATATTTACAAGGCAAACTATAGCAGACCCTGAAAAAGGCGATTTTCGAGGTAATTTGAGGGAAGACTTCTATATTTCCCGCAGGGTTGGTGAAAACTGGCAAACCGCTCGACTTATGGGGGATCCGATTGCATCGGAGCAGAATGAAGGGGCGCCTTCAATAACGGCAGACGGCAGGAAGATTTATTTTACCGCATGCAACAGGGATGACGGATACGGAAGCTGTGATATTTATGTTGCACAAAGGCATGGTGATACCTGGAGTGAACCCAGGAATCTCGGCCCTCCTATTAATACCCCTGCCTGGGAAGCTCAGCCTTCGGTCTCGGCCGACGGCAAGACACTATATTTTGCCAGTAATCGCAGCGGCGGAAAAGGTGAAATGGATATATGGAAAAGCAGGCTGGGAAATAAAGGTGAATGGAGTGAACCGGCAAACCTTGGAGATGTTATAAATACAACCGGCAGTGAAATGTCTCCGTTTATTCATTTGGATGATCGCACCCTTTATTTTGCCTCTGACGGCCATGTGGGGATGGGAGGGAAGGATCTGTTTGTGAGCAGGCAAGGTGATGATGGAGAATGGTCAAAGCCTGAGAACCTGGGCTATCCCATAAATACTCATCACGATGAAATAGGCATGACAATAAATTCACGTGGTGATATGGCGTATTTTGCTTCCGACAGGATCGAAGGCAAAGGGAAGAATATATATGTCTTCGAACTTCACAAAGAAGTGCGCCCCAAAGAGGTCTCGTATATGAAGGGAACAGTTTTTGATGCTGATACAAAAAGAAGACTTCATGCCCGCTTTCAGCTGATTGATGTTAAAACTTCCGAAGTCGTTACAGAGGCGTGGTCGGATGAATACAACGGTGAGTTCCTTATACCGATAGTAACCGGGAAGGATTATGCCCTTAATGTTTCAGGGGAAGGTTACCTTTTTTATTCGGAACATTTCTCACTTGCTGATTTTGCAGGACATTCGGATCCCTTCCTGATGGATATAGAACTTCAGCCGGCAAAAAAGGGGGAAAAGGTTGTTTTGAACAATATATTCTTTGAGTTTGACAGTTATACACTCAGGGAAGAGTCAATGGCCGAGCTGAACAAGCTCTACGAATTTATGAAAGCCAACCCCTCACTCAGGATAAGGATTAACGGCCATACCGACAGCACAGGTACTGCCGCCTACAATCTTGAATTATCGGAAAAACGTGCAGAGTCTGTAGTCGATTATCTCAGGAATATCGGGATAGATGCCAACCGGATGGAATTTAAAGGCTTCGGCCAGACTAAGCCCGTGGATTGTAATGAAACGGCTGCCGGCAGGGCAAAAAACAGGCGAACGGAGTTCGAGATTATTGAATGAGCCTCAGGGCCCTGACAGGTAAATGTATACCGTTAATTCGTATAAAAAATCGATTGCAGGTCAACCCCTCACATGTTTGTTCATGTTATTTTGTCTGTCAAAGGCTGATGGGGGATCATCAATAGAAATTGTTAACATTATTTGACTTCCCTTATTTATAAATCCGGGTTTTATTGTTTACCTTTGTAAATTGCAGTAAGTTGCAAGACCTGATTTTTTGTAAAAATAGACCTAAACCCTAAATTTATACTGAGAAAAATGAAAAATCTGACATTTGCGGCTCTTGCAGTCCTTATTCTTTTTGCCGGCTGCAGGGCTCAAAAGGAAATGGATGTGGTTGACCTTCCCGAAGAGGAACCTGAAAAAACAGAGGAGGTTGCGGAAGAGGAAGAAGAACCAACTGAGGCTGAAATAGCCAAAATTCCCTCGAGGGAGGAGGCAGTTTCTTTTGAACTAGCCGAAAAAGAGGAAAGGGATGTTCATGAGGTAAATCAGTTTTTTGTGATTGTTGGCAGTTTCAGGTATGAAGACAATGCAGAACGGTTTATGAATCAGCTGAGAGACCAGGGGTTTGAACCTTTCATACTTGTATCTGAATCTGGGTTTCACCGTGTTTGCATCGATTCATACAACGATGAAAATGACGCCAGGGTTCGGGTACACGAAATCCGCAGAAGGTATTCGGACTACAGCGATGCCTGGCTGCTGATCAAAAGATAGAAAGGGTCAAATTATAGGTTTTAAAGTTTAAAAGTTTGTCCCGAAAAACTGCCCGCTTGCCATAGAGCAAAGGTAGGGCATGTTTGTTTATCAAAATATTCAGTTATATGGAATGTAAAATTGAGGAAAACAAAACAATATGCAACTGCACCTATCCTTGCAACCGCAAAGGATTGTGCTGCGAATGCCTCCATTATCACCGGAAAATGGGTCAGCTTCCTGCATGTTATTTTTCCGGGGAAGCGGAAAAGACCTATGACCGTTCCGTCGAAAACTACCTTAAAAGCCGTTAACTTATCAGTCCAGCGTTTCAGTTACCGCTATAAGTCCCGTGCCCGGCTCGAATTTGTGGTTGCACTCCTTTAATGCCGCCTCTATTGCTGCAACGGTTGATATGATATCGGCTTTACTGACCGCTCCCATGTGGCCTACACGGAAGTAGCTGCCTTTGAGTTTCGGCAAAAGGCCGGGTGCAACTGTTACATCCGAAGCAGCCATGGATGACATAAAATCTTCCGCTTTTATATTTTCAGGGAAATATGGAGCGGACATGGTGTTGGCAGCGTGAAAGGAGTCTTTTGGAATGGCTTTCAGGTTCAGGGCCTTCATAGCCGCACGGAATGCCTCACCAGTTTTTTTATGACGCGCGAATCTGTTTTCGACCCCCTCTTTCAGTATTTGTTTAAGAGAGGTGTCAAGCCCCATTATCAAATTCACCGGAGGAGTTCCAAAGTATGATGGTTTTTTGTTAGAATAGGCCTCCATTACAGGCAACCAGTTATTCCAGTCGCAGTAGTAGCTGCCAACCGGTGTTTTTCTGTTTTTCCAGGCATTCACGGCCTTTTGTGAGACAACCATCAATGCAAGTCCGGGCGGCACACCTATTGCCTTTTGCGATGCTGTAAGAGCAACATCAATGCCCCATTCCTCCTGTCTGAGTTCTTCTCCTCCAACTGAGCACACCCCGTCGAGAACGGTTAATACATCGTGGGCTTTTCCCAGTTCTCCTATTGTTTTTGGGTCAACCCTCACACCTGTGGAGGTATCAACGTGAGTGAATGTCATAAGCTTGTAGTTTCCTTTTTTCAGAGCTGATTCAATTTCACCCGTGGGCACCACCTCGCCGGGGGGGGCACTTAGTATGGTTACTTTTGCTCCAAAGCGCTTTAAAAGCTCAGCAAATCTTTCCCCGAAATATCCTGTGGATATTACCAGAGCGTTGTCGCCGGGTTCTGTTAAGTTGGCCCCTGCCATTTCCATAGCCAGGGTTCCTGTGCCGGCAATGATGAAAGGCTGACCTGAAGGACAAAGCCATACTTTTTTCATCATTTCAAGGCAATCGGCGAAGCAGTTAATAAAATCCGGTGCTACATGAGAGGGTGTTGGAGCTCCTGTGGATCTGAGAACGGCGGGCTCAAATTCTATGGGCCCGGGTATCATAAGTAGTTTTTTTGATGAAGAGTTCATTTGTACAATATATTTATTTTAGTTTGACATTGTTTGAATCCAGTAGTTTTGTAAGCTCCATGCGTTTGCTTTCTTCAAGCTCAAGCAATGGCCTCCTGGCAGGTCCGCCATAAAGTCCCAAATAATCCATAGCCGCTTTAAGTGCTGGTACTCCCCATTGCCTTGTAACCGCAGTATTAACCGGAATCATTTGATGCTGGATTCTTTTTGCCCTTTCTGCATCCCCTTTCATGAAGCTTGTGAATATATCGGCACACTGTGATGGGGCTATGTTGGCAAGTGCAAGGATACCTCCCGAGGCTCCCATTGACAGAGCGGGGAGCAAAAATCCGGCCGAACCTGCCAGGAAGCTGAAGTCTTCTTTTACATCCCTGAGTATCATTCCCATTTTTGTTAAATTACCTCCCGAGTCTTTTACTCCTGTTATGTTCGGGTGCTGAGAGAGGGCCAGAATGGTTCCGGCATCCATGTCCATTGCAGTATTGGCCGGCATATTGTAGACAATAACAGGTATTGAAGAGGCATCGGCAACGTCAAAATAGTGTTTTACGATTGCTTCCTTTGTCATTTGCCCTTTATAATAATAGGGATTGAGAACCAGTGCGGCATCGGCTCCGGCTTTTGCGGCCTGTTTTGTTAGCTCTATAGTCTCCAGTGTTGATTGCCCGCCTGTTCCGGCAAGCATTAAATACTCTTTACCTATGGCCTCACGTGCTGCTTCATATGCAATGATCTTTTCCTTGTGTGTGAGCATTACCAGCTCACCGTTTGAGCCAAGTATCAGAAACCCTGACAGATCAAACCGGCTGAGAATTTGTATGTTGGATTTAATTTTTTCAGGCAGCAGTTTTTCCTCCCTGTCAAATGCGGTGGGAAGGGGTGGTATAATTCCTGTTAATTGACTCATTGAAATAAAATTTTATTTACTTATGGGTTCAGTATCCTTTTTCTTTTGAAACTGTGTTCTTTGGTCTTATGCCTTTTTTCACCCTGTGGTAGTTTTCAATTATCTGAGGGGCAACCTTTGAAGGATCCGTTATGCTGGCCACATGAGGTGTAATATCTATGCCGGGATGCTCCCAGAAAGGGTGATCTTCCGGGAGTGGCTCAAAGTGAAACACATCCAGACTGGCTCCGGAAAGATGCCCTGAGTCGAGCAGTTCAATAAGGTCATTGTCAACCAGATGTCCTCCTCTTCCAAGGTTTACAAGATAGGATTTTTCAGGCAACTTCATAAGGTTCTCCTTGTTGAGTATCCCTTTTGTTGAATCGGTCAGGGGAAGTATGCAAATAAGTATGTCTGTGTTTTCAAGGAAAGCTTCCATTTCCTCCTTTCCGGCGTATTTGCAGTAACTTCCCGGTCTGTCACCTGACCTTGACCATCCGTTGACGCTGAATCCCAGACTGCAGAGCTTTTCGGCAACATGCCCGCCTATGACGCCTGTTCCCATTATGCCAATACTTAAATCTTCTATTCTGTTGTAAAGTTTTTTCTCCCATTTTTTCTCAAGCTGTTTTACTTTGTAGCGTGTCAGCGAACGCAGTCTGTTCATCACCACGGCAAGGGAAAATTCAAACAGATCGTCCGACAATCTGGGATCAATTATTCTTACAATATCCGCCTGGTCAGGTATATCGGGATCCCTCACCAGGTGGTCAGCTCCCGCTCCAAGGGATGAAACACACCTTAGGTTGGGATAACGGCTGAAAATTCCGGGAGGCTGATCCCATGCAAGTGCATAAATGACGGATCCATTCTCCCTTACCTGTTCGTGGGTTAAAACCTCAACCTCAGGATCGGTCTCTTTTAAGGCATCTATCCAGTAATCGACTTTTCTGCCTGGGCATATTACAACAATCGACATATTAGGTTAATATTTTTAATAATCGACTAAGATAATAATTTTAAAATTTCCGTTCATAAATGCACTTAGGGTTCCGTCAAATGACAAAACCCTAAGTGTTTGAAAAAAACCGGGGCGTGACCGGCCTTGTTTTTGTTATTTACTTTTATCCGGGAAGGGCGGTATGGGCGGAACTTCCTGGTCCCATTCCTCAATTTCATTCAGTATAACTTCTATTGCTTTGTCAAGCTGGTCGTCTATTCCCCTGAATTCCCTCGCAGGGTCGTTGTCTACCCATATATCTGGCTCCACACCTTCGCCTTCAATGATAAATCCGCTGCCATCGGCAGCATAAGGTGCATATGAAGGTGTTATAATCGACCCCCCGTCGATGCAGGGTATAGCTCCACTGTAGCCGACAACGCCTCCCCATGTTGTCTCGCCTATTATTTTGCCAATGTTATGTTTACGGAAGCGATACGGAAAGAGATCCCCGTCGGATGCCGAATAACGGTCAATAAGAGCTACTTTTGGACCAACATGGGTGCCGACCGGGTTGACAGACCCTTCTCTCTGGTTGGTGTGCATTGTAGCATAGGTCATTGTACGCTTAAGCCGCTCGATTATCATGGGTGAGACATTGCCCCCGCCGTTGCCGCGGTCGTCTATGATAAGTCCTTCTTTGCCGAGCTGGGGATAGTAAAGGCGTGCAAACTTATTTAGTCCGTTTACCCCCATGTCGGGTATGTGGATATATCCGACCCTTCCGTCTGTTGCTTCATTCACCTTGCGAATATTGTTTTGCACCCAGTTGTAATAGTAAAGTCCTGATTCATCCCTTATGGGGACCACAATAACCTTGCGACTTCCCTCCTTTTCAGGTTCACTGTTTAGGGTAAGCTCCACCTGGCTGCCGGCTGTGTTAACAAAGAGTTCAAAGAAATTTTTGACCTCGTTTACAGCCACTCCGTTTACGGCAATAACAAAATCACCCTCTTCAATATTTTTCCCTATGCCGGTTAGGGGAGAACGCAAGTCTTCACTCCAGTTTGCACCTTCAAGTATTTTTTCTATTTTAATGAAGCCCGAAGGATCACGGCTGTAGGTAGCTCCCAGAAGCCCGAGCTGGATGCGATCGGGCATGGGCCTTTCCCCGTTATTGACGTACGCATGACCCACGTTCAGCTCACCTACCATTTCGCCTATAATATAGGTAAGATCAGTTCTGTGTCTTACATGAGGTACCAGCACATTATATTTTTCATACATGGCATCCCAGTCAACTCCATGCATATCCGGATCATAGAAGAAATCGCGCATCTGTCTCCAGCTTTCGTTAAATATTTGCTGCCATTGTTGGGAATAATCCACAAATACATCCATGTTTGAAAGATCCACATTTTCTGTGTTGGATATCGGAGATGTTGGAAGGTCTATAACGGAATAATCGTTGCGCCGGCTTACGAGCATTTTCCTGTTGTTCGATGAGATCTGAAATCTCATATTGTCAGCCAGTTTTGTTTCCTCTCCCTTTTCTAAATCGAACATTTTTAGTGTTAGTTCACCGCTTCTGGCTGACTGCTCATTGTAGTATATCCTGCTGCCGACACCGGTTACACCTGAGTAATTTGACGGCTGAACAGGCAGGGAGAAAATCCTTTCACCTATTCCTTCAATATCGACCTTCATTTCTTCAGGCTCACCGCTTGATGAATTGTCTCCTGCGCCATTATCACCGGTCTCAACCCTGTCGTCTTTTGGGGCCAAAGGGTGAGGAGTCTCTTTTGACAATGCTGCAAGGTATATCCTGCCCATGTCAACATAGGCGTGGTTCCATTCGATCTGACTGTATATGGGGCTGAAGTCCCTGTTTGATGTAAAGATCAGATATTTGCCGTCTGAACTGAAGCTTGAACCTCCCGATGCGTACCATTTGTCTGTCACATCATAAGATGCTCCGGTTGCCAGGTTGTAAATGCAAACAATATTCATCCCTTTTTCTGGTCTAGTGTATGTTATCCATTTGCTGTCGGGCGACCAGTTATAGGATGACATTACACCCACTCCGGAATAACCTACCTCTGTGATCTTTTTTGTTTCCACATCTAAAATGTTAAGCCTGTTTTTCTTGTCGTGGTAAAGTATTTTTTTGCTGTCAGGCGACCATTTAAAGCTGAAAATGTAGGTGTCACCGCGGCTTGTAAGCTGAACCGGCTCACTGCTGCCGTTATGCTCCTGCATGTATATCTCAAATTCCCCGCCGGCATCCGATACCCATGCTATCTGTTTTCCGTCGGGCGACCACCGGGCATTTCTTTCATGTACGCCGGATGTCCTTGTAATATTTCTTGTAATACCGCTTTTTACGGGCAAATTGAATATATCACCCCTTGCACTTATTGCAAGTCTTTCCCCGTTGGGCGACATATCTACAGACCTGATCATCTCTGAGGCATCTTTCCAGGATGGACGGGCCTGTACAAAATCGTTGTCGATATAAACCGGCACCTTTTTATACTCCCTTGTTTTTGTATCAAGCCTGTATATGTATCCCCCGTTTTCAAATACTATATAATTGAGTCCGTGGGAGGGAAACTTGATATCATATTCGGTAAAATTTGTAACCTTTTCTGTCTGCTTTGTATTGGTGTTGTACACAAAGAGGTTCATCGTGCGGTCACGGTCCGATAAAAAGAAGATCTCGTCTCTTATCCACATGGGAATAATATCCTGTGAATTGTTGTCTGTGATGTTAATGGTTTTTCTTGAGATAAAATCATATACCCAAACATCATCGGCCATTCCGCCAGAGTAATATTTCCATGTCCTGAATTCCCTGAAAACTTTGTTATATGCAATCTTGCTTCCGTCCACAGAATAGGAATGGAATCCTCCTTTGGAAAATGGAAGCTGGTTTGACATACCCCCTTCTGCCGGCACATTGAACAGCTGCCCCTTGAATGGGTTAAAGCTGTACCTGCGTGAGCGGTAGGTAATGTTTTCCCCGTCAGGAGTCCATCCCATTACGATATTGTTCGGTCCCATCCGGTCGCCCAGGTCATCCCTGGAAAGGGTAGCAGTGTAGGTCAGCCTTTCAGGCTCTCCTCCGGCTGAAGGAATGCGGAATACCTCAGTGTTGCCGTCATACTGGCCGGTAAAGGCAATATGCTCCCCGTCCGGAGAAAATCTGGGAAACATCTCGTAGCCGTCATGACTGGTCAGTTTCCTTGCAACTCCACCCGAACTGTCAACTGTGTACAGATTACCTGCATATGAAAAGACTATCCGGTCGCCGTGAATAGCCGGGAACCTTAACAGACGGGTCTCTTCCCCTGCATTTGCCTGGAAAAGGAAAAAGCAGAGCAGTAAAGCGGTTAATGATTTTTTGATCATGGTTGTTTTAAAATTAAAAGTTATTGATTGTGTGAATTTAATGACGGGCTAAACGACAAGGCTGATGCGCCGGCGGAAAAGAATTGTGGAGTCTCATACCTTTTAGTAAAGTCAGTATATTAAGTAAAGTGAAAAGATAAATATAATTCAAATTTGATTTATTTAAAAAAAAATCGTTCGCGCTTATCTGAACGGCACTTTTTTTGATTATTGGCTGCAAATATTCCTATATTTGCAGATCATCTTTTATTTTTACCCCGCAAATTTTATGTAGTAATAATGATAAGGTCTGTTGCTTTTTGTTCAATTATTGTGTCGGCTTTTATTTTTCTCTCCTCACTTCATGCTCCAAGGCTTATAGAGTTAAGGAGCGGCGATCCTCCGTTCCTCGGTGAGTCTTCAGAGTGGGTGGATTCGGTTATGGACTCCATGACGCTGCGGGAAAAAATAGGTCAGTTGTTTATGGTTGCTGCCTATTCAAACGGCGATGATGACCATGTGGAAGAGATATCCAATCTGGTGTCGGAGTATAATGTCGGTGGACTGATATTTTTTCAGGGCGGACCCAAAAGACAGGCAAAGCTGACCAACCATTACCAGTCGATTGCAAAAACTCCCCTAATGATCGGGATGGATGCTGAATGGGGACTGGGAATGCGGCTTGACAGCACTCTGACCTATCCCAGGCAGATGAGCCTTGGCGGGATTCAAAATGATGAGCTTATCTATTACATGGGGGCCGAAATAGGACGCCAATTAAGGCGTCTTGGCGTGCATGTGAATTTTGCCCCGGTTCTCGATGTTAACAATAACCCGGATAACCCGGTGATAGGAAGCCGTTCCTTTGGTGAGGATAAGTGGAGTGTTGCAAGGAAAGGCTTTTTCTATATGAAAGGCTTGCAGGATAACAATGTTATCTCTGTTGGAAAACATTTTCCCGGTCATGGCGACACCGATGTTGACTCTCATTACGACCTCCCGGTTATTATGCACAGTCGCGAAAGACTGGACTCAATCGAGCTTTTCCCTTTCAGACATCTCATTAATAACGGTATAGGGGGAATGATGACTGCACATATCCATATGCCGCTTCTGGACGCCACACCCGATATGGCATCCACATTGTCTCCCAAAATAATCAACGAGCTGCTTATTAACCAAATGGGGTTTAGTGGACTGGTTTTTACGGATGCATTAAACATGAAGGGTGTAAGTGATTATTTTGCACCCGGCACCCTGGAGCTTATGTCTCTTGTGGCGGGCAATGATATGCTTGTTTTTCCCGAGGATGTCCCGAAGGCCGTTGATATGATCGGGAATGAGGTAAAAAAGGGTAATTTTCCAAAGGAGGAGATTAAAAGGCGTTGCAGAAAAATACTGAAGGCCAAGTATTGGCTGGACCTGGATAAACCACAAAAAGTTGAGGTGGATAATCTCTACGAAGATCTTAACGGACCTGACTCGTATTTGCTGAAACAAGAATTAATTGAAGAATCGCTTGTATTGGTTAAAAACCCGGATAGCCTGATCCCTTTTAAACGTCTTGATACACTTAATTTTGCTTCGGTGGCAATTGGAAGCGAAGAAAAAAATGAATTTCAAAAGACCCTTTCGCTTTATGCACCCGTGGATCATTTCAATATAGAGAAGGATGCCTGTCCAAAGGAGTGGGATGCTCTTGCCCGAATGCTGGAAGAGTATAACATGGTTGTTGCGGGACTTCATTCAACAAACAGAAATGTTGAGGAAAATTTTGGTGTTACTTGCCAGGTTTATGAGTTTGTTAAAAATATCTCCCGGAAAAACAATGTAGTCCTGACCGTTTTCGGCAGTCCTTATATTTTAAACTGCCTCGATGGATTAAATGAGCTTTCTTCGCTGGTTGTTGCTTATGAAGATGACAAAAAATACTGCAACTTTGCCGGGCAAATGCTTTTTGGTGGTATTGGCTCTAAAGGCAGTCTGCCGGTTAACAGCGGAGGATTCAAGATAGGTACGGGCTACATAAGCCCCCGGCAGACAAGATTGAAGTACTCAGTGCCGGAAGAGGCGGGAATGGATTCGGAAAAGCTTCAGGAGATTGACTCGATAATTGCTGAAATGATTGAGACGGGAGCTGCTCCCGGAGCACAGGTTTTTGTCGCCAGGAAAGGTATGGTTGTCTACAATAAGGCTTTCGGGAACCATACTTATTACCCGGAAAGAGCGGTTAAAAACACTGATTTGTATGATCTGGCCTCGGTAACCAAAATTGCCGGCACTTTGCCGGTTCTTATGAAGCTTGCCGGTGAAGGGGAGATTGATATTTCAAATACCCTTGGCCACTACCTGCCTTTTCTTGAAGGGACAAACAAGGAAGGACTTGTTTTACGTGATGTGCTCACTCATCAGGCCGGCCTGAAACCATGGATTCCTTTTCATTTTTCTTTTTTTGAAAGTTATATTCCGGGAGAGGAGACTTTCTCTTCCTCTTTTTCCGAGGAGTTCCCCTACCGTTTGGCTGCCGGATATTATCTGAACCGGAATTATAAGTTGGCAGACAATGTTTTCAGCAGGCTTCCCTCAAGGGACTTCACTATTCCCGTGGCCGGCGGAATGTACATGAATAATGCATACAGGGATACCATATACTCGCAAATAGAGGAATCGGAAGTTTCCGGGAGAAAAGAATACAATTACAGCGATCTTGGTTATTATTACATTAAGGATATTGTTGAAAAGGTATCGGGAACACCTGTTGAGATGTATTTGCAGGAGCATTTCTATGACCGGCTTGGTGCGGGCAGGCTCACTTATTTGCCGCGCAGAAAGTTTGGTGCGCACAAAATAGTGCCGACCGAAAATGATGTGATTTTCAGAAGGCAATTACTTGATGGCTATGTCCACGATCAGGGTGCTGCATTGCTAGGGGGAGTGGCCGGGCATGCCGGACTTTTTTCCAATGCAAACGATCTTGGAAAACTTATGCAAATGTTCCTTCAAAAGGGTGAGTATGGGGGTGATCGTTTTATAAGCAGTGAAGTTGTTGATTACTTCACTTCGGCACATGAAATTGAAAATAACAACAGAAGAGGGGTAGGTTTTGACAAACCCGAGCCCGACCCTTCAGCGAACGGTCCATCAGCCGGGGATGCTTCCCCAAAAAGTTACGGTCATTCGGGCTTTACGGGAACCATAGCGTGGGTCGATCCCAAAGAGGAGCTTGTTTATATTTTTCTCTCAAACAGGATTCACCCTGACCAGCATAACAATAAGCTTATAGAAGCTGATATAAGAACCAGGATCCAGCAGGTTGTGTACGATGCTATTTTAAGTGACTGAAAATTTGTATTTTTACCGGAACCGTTTGTACTTATTCTCATTATAAATCCTGTAATAAAAAAAATTGATTATGGAACCTACACATATTGAGCACATTGGAATCGCTGTGAAAAACCTGGATGAATCTGTAAAATTTTACAGCGAGGTGCTGGGGTTGACTTGCTACAAAATTGAAGAGGTTGCCGAACAGAAAGTGAAAACAGCTTTTTTCAAAGTGGGTCAGACAAAGATCGAGTTGTTGGAGTCAACCGAACCTGATGGACCCGTGGCAAAATTTATTGAAAAAAAGGGGGAAGGAATTCATCATATTGCATTTGCCGTAAAAGATATTGACCGGGCCCTCGAGGATGCACAAGGCAAAGGTGTGAGGTTAATAGATGAAAAACCGCGAAAGGGTGCAGAAGGACTTGATATAGCTTTCCTGCACCCGAAATCGACCCTTGGAGTGCTCACCGAGCTTTGTGAGGATAAGAACAAGTAACCACCTGCTTATGCATCCAATGTTGCGGTATTTATCGGATCGGCCGTTGCAGCAGGAGTATTGCTGAGTTTTTTATTGTAAATTATACATTTGATCTTAAATAAATTAAGTAATGGAAAAATATAAGTGCAAAGTTTGCGGACATACTTATGATCCGGAAAAAGGTGATCCAACTTCAGATGTGGAAGCGGGCACTCCTTTCGATGATTTGCCGTCTGACTGGACATGTCCTGTTTGCGGGGCAAAAAAAAGCAAGTATAAATTGTTGCAACAGTGAAAACTGATTTGTTACGGTAACAAAAATTTCATTAACTGTTGTATATATCCTTTAATTTTTTTACTTTCGCGCTTGAATTTGAAGCCTGTTAGGTGAGGCTACTGAATGAACACAGGCTGCTGCCCAAAAATGTCTAAAGACGCCAATGGGTAAAAACAGGCTTGGCCGGATTAAGGCTTAGCATAATGCAGCTTCCCTATGGGATAAGTCATTCAGAGCTAAAACTCAACAAGGGGCAATTTTTTTCCTGCGGCCGCATTTTTTTGTCAGGCTTTAAAAATTGAATATGCCACTTTAAATAAAAGGGGTTTTTTTGTTTTTTCAGTTTCCCCTTAAGCTTCAGGCAGTATTTTATAAATTGAAAAAGGAGGGTGTTTGCTATGGAAAATACAGAGCTAAGAAATCAGCAGGACCAAAAAATAGCCATAATCATGGGGCTGATAGATGAAAACGAAATGGAAGCTTTGACAGCAATTTTGAAAAAAATGCAGGCTGTAGAGGTTGCCGAGATACTTAAAGAACTTACCGAGGAGCAGTTGCTGGAGGTTCTGCCTGTTTTTGAAGATGAAGATCTGGGTTATATAGCCTCCAACATGGATATCGAGCTTCTTGTTGAGCTTTTTGACAAGGTTGACAGAAGGTTTTACGCTTCAATGGTTACAAATATGTCTTCCGACGTACGTGCCGACCTTTACCAGCACCTTGAAAAGGAGAGGCAGCTGGAGTTGCTGCCCTATCTTGACAAAAAAACACGGGAAGATGTCATACACCTGAGCTCGTACCCTCCTGAAACCGCAGGCAGCATAATGGTTACCGATTTTGCCACAGTAAAGGAAGGAATGACTGTTGCCCAGGCTTTGGAGAAAATAAGAAAGGATGCGCCTACAAAGAAAATGATCTACTATGTTTATGTAGTTGATGAACATATGAAAATGAAGGGGTTTGTAACCCTGAAGGATTTGATAATGGCCGAGCCGGGCACACTGGTTAAGGATGTGCTGCATGAGGATTTTATATATGCCGACGTATATGAGGACAGGGAAAGTGCGGCGGTTAAGATCGAAAAATATGACATGGTTGCCATACCCGTTCTCAACCCGCTGAAACAGCTGGCGGGAATTGTAAGGCACGACGATGCGCTCGATGTGATAAGGGCTGAGCATACAGAGGACCTTGAAAAGTTCATGGGTATTGTTCATGATCCCGCGGCTGAAGAGCTTAACTATATGGAAACATCTCCCATTCAGCATTTCAAGAAAAGGGTGATATGGCTGGCCACACTTTCAATACTTGGTCTTTTGACCGGGATGGTGATTCACAGGTTTGAAGAGGCAATAGCTTCGCTGGTGGTTCTGGCCCTTTATATGCCCATGGTAGCCGACACAGGCGGGAATACGGGGAGTCAGGCTGCAACGGTGGTTATTCGTGCAATGGCACTCGGACAGGTTAAGCTTAAGCAATGGGGTAAGATCATTTTCAAAGAGGCAAGAATAAGCATACTGCTGGCCATTGTTATAGGTACAATCACCTTCGGGAAAGTTCTGTTCCTTTCCTGGGATGTGGCATTGCCGGGTGATTTAACCCTCTCATTTATTGGAGTGGGGATAGCTTTTGCTTTAAGTCTTCAGGTTATTTCCGCAACGCTAATTGGTGCAAGCCTGCCCTTGATAGTCAGGTCGTTTGGAGGTGACCCGGCTGTTGCCGCGAGTCCGGCTATTACTACACTGGTCGATATTACCGGCCTTCTCATCTACTTTGGTGTGGCATCATTGCTGTTTTTCTGAGCTTTAAACCTTTTTGGTTAGAGCTTTATGCATTTAGGGTTTGAAGCAAAACCGGCTTCACAGTTGTTCACCGGGATGGCCGGCAAAACAGGTTGAGCGGTTTTAAAGAAGCTCCTTCACAAAGTAGTAGGTTATGGCAAGTGAGGCGGCCAGTTTCAGTCCCATACCCAGAAAAAATCCCGCAAAAGAACCCAGTCCCGCTCTGATGGCTTTGCTGCTTTCCGATCCGTGGAGCAGCTCTCCTGCAACGGCCCCTATCAGCGGACCCACTATAATGCCAAATGGGGGAAAAAGAAATAATCCGGCAAACATGCCGATTGCCGCTCCCCATATACCCTTTTTCGAGCCTCCGAACCTCTTGGTAGTCCACAAAGGCGCAGCATAGTCCATTAAAGTGGCAATGGCTGCAATAAATGCAAAAAGCACAATAAAGCCGGTCTCAAAAGCAGCAAATTTGGTAAAGTGAAGTACCAGTAACCCGAAAAAACTTAAAGGCGGTCCGGGTATCACCGGAAGTATGCATCCGGTCAAACCCGTCAGGATAAGCAATATGGCAATTATAAGGATTGCAATGTCCATGATTGCAATTTATCAATTTATAATGTAAGTTTAATACCTGTTCTGGCTGGCTGGTTTTTCAACGTTAACAGCTGAGCACCCCTTGCAAGAGTTGCAAATGTTTTCGCCTCCCTTTCTCTTTACCGGAATGAACATCTTAAAAAAGTACACCAACGTGCATACTGCAGCCGACAAAACAATGATATGTGTTATAATTTCCTGCATATTTTAACAAGCGTTTATAAAATCAAACTTCCCGCATTATAGACCAGAAAAGCTGCAATCCATGCAACACCAGTTGTGTAGAATGCAGTGAAAAGTCCCCATTTCCAGCTGCCCGATTCATGTTTTATTGTACCTATTACAGCAATGCAGGGAAAGTAGAGCAAAATGAAGACCAGAAATGCATATGCTGAAGCAGGGGTAAAAACGGGAGAGCCGTCACTTCGGGTTTGTTCCTTTAAAACTTCTCCCAAGGTTTCTGTGGGGAGTGTTGATTCCGGATCTGCCTGGTAGAGTACTCCCATTGTGCTTACAACAATCTCTTTTGCGGCAAGACCTGATAGGAGACTAACACCCATTTTCCAGTCAAATCCCAGAGGTTCGATTGCAGGTTCAATAAAACGCCCGATTTGTCCTATATAAGATTCTTCATGCATTTCGGTTTCCAGCTCAGGTGCATGTGCTAACAGATCGGCGTTTGCCGTATAATCCCCTGTGGATTCCTGGTTTTGCGGGTAATATCCCAGGGCCCATATTATAATTGAACCGACAAGGATTATACCTCCCACTTTTTTCAGGTATTGTGAACCTTTATCCCACATATGGCTCGCTGTGGTTTTAAGAAGGGGGACGCGGTAAGGCGGAAGCTCCATCACAAAGGGTGTATCAGCGGAAGAGGAAAAGAATTTTTTGGCAATAAGCGCTACCAGTACCGCCATTAATATTCCGAGAAAATATAGGCTGAAAAGCACGGTTCCCCCACTTTCCGGGAAGAATGCACCGATTATAAGAATAAAAACAGGCAATCTGGCATGACATGACATAAAGGGATTAATGAGCATTGTCACCAAACGGTCCCTGCGGTTCTCTATTGTCCTTGTGGCCATAATGGCCGGCACGTTGCACCCGAATCCCATAAGCATCGGGATGAATGACTTTCCGTGAAGCCCTATTTTATGCATTAACTTGTCCATTATAAAAGCTGCACGGGCCATATAGCCGGTATCTTCCATCAGGGATATAAAAAAGAAAAGTATCAGAATATTGGGAAGGAATACTATTACTCCTCCTACACCTCCGAGAATTCCGTTGATAAGCAAATCCTTCAATGGCCCCTCCTGCATTTGTTGATCCAGAAGGGCTCCCGTATGACTTACCAGGTTTTCTATCCAGTGCATAGGATACTCCCCGAGTGTAAATGTAGCCTGGAACATCAGCCACATGAAGAAAATGAATATGGGGAAGCCGTAAATTTTGTGTGTTACAAAGGCATCGATCATTTCCGTTTTTTTTCGCTTTTGCTGTTTACCGCTTTTAAATGTTTCCATCAGCGCTCCGGAAATGAAACCGTATCTTGCATCGGTTATAAGTGTTTCACTGTCGTCGTTGAGGAGTTTTTCAAGCCGTGATATTTCCCTGTTTGAAGTGTTCAATATATCGTCGGTATTAGTGGCTTCGCCGACAATTGTTTGGGCATGTTTATCCTTTTCAAGAAGCTTGATGGCAAGAAAGCGTGAAGAAATTCTGTCAGTCAGGTCAAAGTTGGCCGGCACCTTGATCTTTTCAGTAATACTTCTCAGGGATGATTCGATTTCCGCACCGTAGTTGATATGTATGTGCCTCATATCGGAATCACGGTCTTCATGCATATCAATTACTTTAGTGAAGAGATCGTTAATTCCTATCTTTTTTGATGCAATAGTTGGTACGAAGGGTATACCCAGCATTTTACCAAGGGCGTTGTAATCGAACTCATCTCCGTTCTCAAGAAGTTCATCATACATATTGAGAGCCACCACAACCTTTACATCCATATCGATCAGCTGGGTTGTAAGGTAAAGATTGCGTTCAAGGTTAGAGGCATCAATCACATTTACTACCACATCGGGCATATTCTGGAATATGTGGTCTCTGACAAAAATCTCTTCAGGTGAATAGTGTGTAAGGGAATATGTTCCCGGCAGGTCATATATATTGAAAGTGTAGCCTTTCATTTTCAGGTTCCCTTCTTTGACATCTATTGTAACTCCGCCGTAATTGGCTACTTTTTCCCTTGATTTTGTGGCGTAGTTAAAAAGGGTGGTTTTCCCGGAATTGGGATTACCTACCATTGCTACATTTATTACTTTACCTTTTTTCTCTGCGCGGGTTTTCAAAAACTCTTCAGTTATAACCCCGTTGAATTCGTTACCGGATTCCTCCCTGGCTTCCCCGGGGGTTATAACTTCAATAAGGGCAGCTTCACTTCTCCTTAGGGAAACTTCATATCCCATTATGCTGTACTCTACCGGATCCCTTAAGGGAGCCTTTTTTATAACGGTCACGGTTTTCCCCTTTACAAATCCCATTTCTGTGATTCTTTTCCTGAATGCACCGCGCCCCTTTATTTTAGTAATAATACCGCTCTCGTTATTTGAAAGTTCTGCAAGTGTCATAGCTAAATTATCTATAGTAAGGTGCAAAAATAGGTGGGTATAAAATATTTGCCAATACCTAATTATTGGGATTTTTTATTTGTTAAAACCCCTTAAATATCTTTTGAATTTGCATTTATGTACAGGAGATAAAATATCTTATTATGACCGGCGAGTAAAAACTCAGAAGAGGCTGCTTGCTGAACTTGCCGCTGAAGAAGGGGTGGAGTGTTACAGGGCAATTTATCGTAAAATAAAATAGTTGATTTTTTTAACAAAGGCAATACATTAAAAAACACAGGCACAAGGCGGGAACAAAACCCGTGCAAAACAAAAAAAACAGAAAGCCCTGGGTTTGCAGGGCTTTCTGTTTATTGATCCTTGTTTTTGTCGAGATCGTCAAAACTCACGTTGGTAAAACCGTCGTTAAGGTTTTCACTTTTTTGATCTTCCTTGTTTTCCAATGGCTGTGCATTATTTATAAAGGAAACCACTTCAGTGAAACCGTTATTGAATTTTTCAAAATCTTCTTTGTAGAGGAAGATCTTGTGCTTTTCAAAATACTGTTTACCTTCCCTGTTGAACCGTTTTTTACTTTCGGTGATTGTCAGGTAGTAATCGTTGTTCCTAGTGGACTTTACATCAAAAAAATAAGTCCTCTTTCCAGCTCTGATAGTTTGCGAGAAAATTTCCTGTCTTTCATTGTTGTTACTGTTATTCTCTCCTCCTGCTTTTTTTTCATTCTCTTCCATCTTCCTGATAGGTTTTTAGTAATTTGACAAAAAATACAAATCAAAAATATATTCAACACTTTGAAAAAGCAAATTTTTAAGCAAAGTAAACATTTTTAATATATAATGTCAAACTTTGAGTGTTTTTATAATAAAATTAACGATGAAGACGTAAAAATAGTTACATTTGCATTCCTTTAAATTTTTAAAACAGGAGTTCTTTTAAAAAATGGTCAGCAGAAGGTTACTTAGAATTAAGATTTTACAGATTTTATATGCTTATTATAAAAAGGGTAAACCTGCTGTAGATAAACTCGAAAAGGAGCTGTTTTTCAGTATTGAAAAAACTCATGAACTGTATATTTCTGTTTTTGCATTGCTTAAAGAGCTTGTGCGTTATGCCAATTACCGGATTGAGCTGTCAAGGAACAAGTTGTCTCCAACGGCGGAGGACTTAAACCCAAACACCAATTTTGTTGACAATAAGGTAATAGCAAAACTGTCTGAGAATCCTTCCCTGAAAAAGTATATTGACAAATACAAGGTAAACTGGGGACTCTATCCGGAATTGATTAAAAACATGTACATACAGATTACAAATTCCGATTATTATGCCCGTTATATGAAAGAAAATGAGCCTTCTTTAAAGGCCGATTATAAGTTTGTCAATCATATACTTTACCGCGCGATACTTAATTGTGAAATGCTCGATTCTCTTTTGGAGGAAAAAAGTATTTACTGGAATAACGATATTGAGATTGCTGTAAGGCAGGTTGAACGGACATTGAAGAAAATCAGGGAAGGTGAGGAACCTGAAGTACTTTCCCTGTATAAGGATTCTGATGACAGGGAATTTGTCCGCAGGCTTTTCAGGCATGTAACTTCTCATGACAGGGAATACACCGAAATGATCGAAAGTTTTACAAGCAACTGGGATGTTGAAAGGATCGCTTTTATGGATATCTTGATCATGCAGCAGGCCATTGCCGAAATAATTGAATTTGAGAATATACCCACACGTGTTTCTTTCAACGAGTATATTGACATCGCCAAATTTTTCAGCACCCAAAAAAGCAGTAATTTTATAAACGGAGTGCTTGACAGGATTATTCAAAAACTTAAGGAGGATAATAAAATTATAAAAAGTGGCAGGGGACTGATCGGGGAAGGCTAATTATGGTTTAATTTAGAGGCAGGGCACAATATATTTATTTGTTTAAAAACCAAAATTATTATTACTTTGCGGGAGTTTCTATAACATTTTATATTCTTCATTTAGATTAAAAAACTAATAATCAAAAAAAAAAAAATATGGATCTACAATTCATTTTACTGATGGGCCCGCAGGAGGGTCAAAACCCGCTTGTTTCATTTTTGCCGCTTTTGCTTATTATTCTGGTTTTCTATCTTTTTATGATCAGGCCTCAAATGAAAAGGCAGAAAGAATTGCGGGAATACCGTAATCAGCTAAAAAAAGGTGACCGCATTTTAACTACCGGCGGAATTTATGGAAGGGTGAACGACGTTTCCGAGAATGTTGTTACTATTGAGGTGGAGGATCAGATAAAGCTTAAGGTTGACAAGAGTGCCATACTGAAAGATCCAACCGATCTGTCGCAGCAACAGCGCTAGTTTTTAATTTAACCAAAAGCATATTGGATACAGGATTTATAAAGCCGATCAGGCAACTGATTCAAAGAGACAAGGATAAGTTTAATAAAAAGTTGCTGGTGTTTTTATTTTTCCTTGTTGTATCTACCATATTCTGGTTTCTCAGTATGCTTAACAAAGAGTACACCACTGATCTTCAATACCCGGTAGAATATACAAACTTCCCTGAAGATAAGGTTCTGGTGGGCGAGTTACCTTCTTCGCTAACTCTCAATGTGAGCGGATACGGGTATACTTTGCTCAGGTACCGGCTTAGCAGGCAATTGCTCCCGATAATTTTCGATGTAAACTCCTTTTCCCTGAACCGTATTTCAGATGAGGAGGATACCTTTTTTATTCTTACAGGTGTTGCACGGAACAAAATATCTGACCAGCTTGCCGGAATTGAAATAAACGATATTCGCCCCGATACACTTTTTTTTCAATTTACCGATGTGGTCTCTAGGAAGATCCCGGTTAAAGCTGAGCTTGATTTGGGATTCAGGCAGCAATACATGCAGAGTGGTTCGGTTTTAATTGAGCCCGATTCGGTAGTCGCAGCCGGACCGGAGCCTGTAATAGACACACTTGAGCATGCGCGGACAAACATGCTTTCTCTTCAGGATGTTGACCGTACAGTAGAGGAGCATGTTTCGCTTTCCTCATATGATTATGTGAGTTTCTCCGAGGAAAAGGTTAAAATTACAGTACCGGTGGAGCAGTTTACAGAGTCAAGTATAAAGATACCGATTGAAGCGGTCAATGTGCCCGAAGAACTTAAGCTCAAAACCTTTCCTTCTGAGGTTACAGCTTCTTTTATTGTTCCTTTGAGTGATTATGACAGAGTCAGTCAGGAGCAATTCCGTATATATGTGGATTATGATAAATTGCAGCAGGAGAATGTGGGCAGGTTGCCGGTAGAGCTTGCCGCTGCCCCCGAATTTGTCAGGAATGTAAGGTATAATCCGCAAATGGTAGATTTTATCGTTGAAAAATAATGCTTAAAACTGGAGTAACAGGTGGTATTGGTAGTGGAAAATCGGTCATAAGCCGTGTTTTTTCAACTTTGGGGGTTCCGGTTTACAATGCTGATGAGCAGGCAAAAAAGCTGGTAAATGAAAAAAATGAGTTGCAGGAGGCTATCGGGAAGGAGTTCGGAGATGAAGTCTGGAGCGGTGGAAAGCTTAACCGCAAACGTTTGGCTTCTGTTGTATTCAATGATCCTGATGCACTTGCCAGGCTAAATGAGATCGTACATCCTGCTGTAGCCCGGCATTTTAAGCATTGGACAGAACAGCACACAGCCAGCCCGTATATTATTAAAGAATCTGCCATTCTATTTGAAAGTTTTACCTACAGGGAGCTTGATTATGTGATGCTGGTTGTGGCACCGGAAGAGATAAGAATAAAGCGGGTCATGGAACGTGATGATACCGATGCAGGCTCGGTCAGGTTACGCATGATCAATCAATGGCCTGATGAGAAAAAAAATCCTCTGGCCGACAAGATACTTTTAAATGACGGCAATAATCCTTTGCTTGAGGTTTTGCTGGGTCTGCATGAGAAATTTTCAAAAGGCGAAAAACCTCAGGGAGATTAAATGCGTACTTGTTTTGCTGATATTTCGTTTTTAAAGCTATTTTTGTATTTGGATTATCAAAATTTTTTTTATGGAATTAAAAGATATTCTGTCAATATCGGGTTATCCGGGATTATATAAATTTATTTCCCAGGGAAGAAGCGGAGTGATAGTTGAATCCCTGGAGAGTAAAAAACGGATGAATGCTCATTCTTCACTTAAGATAATTGCACTTGATGATATTCAGATATTTACCGAATCCGGTGAAGTGTCGCTTTCAGAAGTTTTCGATAAGATTTACCGGAAAGAGGATGGGGGAAAGGCTATAAATCATAAATCCTCGTCCGGTGACCTTAAGGAGTATATGGAGGAGATCCTTCCCGAATATGACAGGGACCGGGTTTATGTTTCAGACATCAAAAAAATTGTGCTTTGGTACAATACTCTTCATGAGCTCAATATGCTTCATCCCAAAAAGGAAGAAGAGGAATCTGATGCCAAAAAGACAGAAGAGGAAAGTGGTGAGCAAAAGGATAAACCCTCAAAAGAAGAGGGCGGAGACAGTGATGAGCTTCAGGATAACAGTACCGGGAACTAAAAAGGCTCTTATCAGATCCCAATAATTAAAAATAAAATCTGTTATGGAATCTTTCAAAAATCGCGTACTAAAAAAGGAAAAACTCTTTGGTACCATTGTTTCTCTGCCTTCACCACAAATTGCCGAGATGTTTTCACTGGCCGGCCTTGATTGGCTTTTTATTGATGCAGAACACGGGAATTTTGATTTGGATGATGTACAGGGAGTATTACAGGTGGTTGGGGACAAAACTCCCTCTCTGGTGAGGGTCCCCCTAAATGATGAAATATGGATCAAAAGAGTTCTGGATGCCGGAGCAAAGGGTGTTATAGTTCCGCAGGTACTTACCGCGGAAGAAGCATTGCAGGCAGTCTCTTTTTGCAAATACCCTCCCGAAGGTAAGCGGAGTGTAGGAATTTCCCGTGCACATGGTTACGGAATGAAATTTTCAGATTACCTTGAAAATGCAAATGATGAAATTCTGGTGGTTATCCAGATTGAACATATTGAGGCGGTAAGAAATGCAGGAACCATTGTCGAGGTACCGGGGGTTGATGTGGTTTTTGTCGGCCCGTATGATCTTTCTGCAAGTATGGGAGTTACCGGCAAGGTTGATTCACCCCGGGTGAAAGATGCTGTAGGGAAGGTATACGATATTTGCCATGAAGTAGGTAAGCCTGCTGGTATATTCGGTACCGTGGAGGATGCTGTAAAGCCTTATGTTGATATGGGTTTTTCTCTTGTTTGTGTATCGGCTGACAATTTGCTAATTGCCGGGGCGCTTAAGGAGCTTGTATCCCGGGTGAAGAATATTTGAAACTTACCGGTTCAGTCAATAACCCCCGAGCCTAGAAGCTCGTTATCCCTGTACCAGGCAGCAAATTGCCCCGCTGTTATACCTCTTTGAAGGTTATGGAAAATAATGTAAAGACCATCTTCCCGCATGTACATTGTTGCTTTCTGCAAAGGTTGCCTGTAGCGGATGCGGACAAGGAATTCGCCATTGTGACCTTCTTCTAGTCTCAAATCTTCCCTGAGCCAGTGAACCTCTTCTTTTCTTACAAAGAGGCCCCTGCGGTTCAGTCCCGGATGCGAGTGACCCTGACCGGTGTAGACTATGTTATTCTCAGTATCTGTTGCAATAACAAACAAAGGCT
Organism: Bacteroidota bacterium; assembly: GCA_003554865.1. GTDB lineage: Bacteria > Bacteroidota > Bacteroidia > Bacteroidales > PUMT01 > PUMT01. Next base: position 105,568 of record PWHJ01000088.1, read on the forward strand.
CTTTTTTGCCTCCCACATTCAGTCCTTTTCTTTGTCCCACCGTGTAAAACCATGCTCCGTTGTGTGTTCCGACCTTCTTCCCGTCAGATGGGGTGTAACTGTATGGTGATACTGCCTGTTTCAGGCAGTCTTCCCCCGGTGTTAATTTTTGACTGGCAGATAAATTTTTATAGTAACTGCTGGGTATTTCAATAATGTCACCTTTGCGGGGTTCTAACTTTTGCTGCAAAAAGGATGGAAGGTCGACCTTGCCGACAAAGCATATGCCCTGGGAATCTTTGCGATCAGCCGTTGCCAGGCCCAGTTGTGAGGCTAATTCCCTTACCTGGTTTTTGCTTATATCTGCCAGCGGAAATATTGCTTTTTCAAGTTGTTTTTGGGTGAGCTGGCAAAGAAAGTAGCTCTGGTCCTTTTCATGATCCCCACCTGCTAGCAAGCGGTAAATGGTTTTTCCATTCTTGTGTATCTTGTCTTTGCCGCAATAGTGGCCGGTTGCTACAAAATCTGCGCCGATTTTCAGAGCCTCCTCTATAAACAGGCTGAATTTGATTTCCCTGTTGCACAGAATGTCGGGGTTAGGTGTTCTGCCCTTTTTATATTCTGAAAACATATAATCAACAACCTGTCTGCGGTAAGGTTCGCTTAGATCGGTGGTATGAAAGGGTATATCGAGCTTTTTTGCCACCAGCCTGGCAAAAAGCAGGTCGTCATGCCACGGGCAGTCGCCTGAAATTGTTCCTGTGGTATCATGCCAGTTTTTCATGAAAAGACCTGCCACATCATATCCTTCTTTTTTAAGAAGGTATGCCGCCACACTTGAATCAACTCCTCCCGACAAACCTACTGCAACCCGCTTTTTTTGCATTGGGCAAATGAACTGTTAAAATATTTTTTTTTAAACTGACAATTGGAACTATTTATTATCCTTTTCCTGATTCTTTTCTATTTTATGAACCTTTTTCTTTTTCCGGGGTCTTGTCGCCCCGTAGCTGTTATTTCTTATTTTACCCCTTTTGGTTCTAATATCGCCTTTTCCCATAATGAAAAAAATTTATTATTGGAATCGGATTAAACATTGAAATTTTAGCTCAAATTTAACTTTTATCAAAAAATATGCCAGGCTATTGTACCACTTTTTATTGCAAAAACGTATACCGGATTTAAGTTTTTATTATATTTGACCGGAGAAAGCCAATGAAAATGAAACTGAACCAGAGGGTTTTCAGGGTTGCTTTGACAGTTGCAGCCGTTTTTTTTCTTTCCGTTATTTCGGGATTTTCACAAAGAATTTATGTGAAAAATATCCCCGAGCATGATCAAAAGCCGCTCCATTTCGGATTTACTATAGGCTTGAATACGATGGACTTCCGGATTTTGCCTTCCCGGTTTGCAGCGGAGAACTCACTAACCCCGGAAGTCAACAGGCTTAGTCCGGGTTTCAATATCAATGTTGTTTCCAATTTGAAGTTAACCGAATTTTTGGATTTCAGGGTATTGCCGGGAATATCTTTCGGGCAGAGGCAAATTGACTTTTACAGTGATACTGTGCTTGTCAACAGTCAGGAACTGGAGTCATCCTTTATTGAGATGCCCCTTATCTTAAAATATAAATCTGTCAGGATTAACAATTACCGTCCCTATGTTATAGGTGGAGTTAATTTCCGTTACGACCTGGCTAAAAATTTCAGCGAGGATGATCAGATTTTTCTCAAGCTGAAACCATTTGACACATATATTGAACTTGGTTTCGGTATTGACTTCTACCTGCCGTATTTTAAATTTTCAACTGAGGTTAAATATTCCAGGGGCTTTTTCAATAAAATCGAATATGCTTCCAACAGCCAGCCTCAATTTCAAAACTCCATTGAGAGGCTTAATTCGAACCTTATTATCCTTTCTTTCCATTTTGAATAACGCCCGATTTTTCTATTTTACAGTCAGGGAACCCGTTTATGGTAGCTGTTGCCGGCATAATACTAAAGGGTCGTATTGACAGGATACCACTGACTTATTTGCATGGGTGCTTCCTTCGGAACTCTGAGATTATGATGGCTCCAGCAATCGCTACATTCAGAGATTCCGGCTTGTGATTTCCTGATATACAGGGAGGAATGGTGAGCCGTTGATCGGTTATTTCTTCAATTTCAGGTGAAATACCTTTTGACTCATTTCCAAGTACTATAAATCCTCTTTTGCTGAGGGGTTGATCATATACGCTGGCTCCTTCGCTAAAAGTGCCGTAAACAGGCATCCCCCTGTTTTCTGGCCTGCCGATGAATGTTCTCAAATCCGTATAACCGGCCCTTATTCTAAAGATGCTTCCCATTGTGGCTTGCACAACTTTGGGATTGTAAATATCTGCACAGTTTTCGCTGCATATTATGCGAGCGATACCGAACCAGTCGCATAACCTTATAAGTGTACCCATATTCCCCGGATCCTGTATAGTATCCAGCAAAAGGGTGAGAGACTCTTTAAACTCTTCCTCAATTACATTGTTTCGGGGAATATGTGCCACGGCCACTACACGGTTGGGTGTTTTCAAAAGGCTCATCCGTTCGAGTGTTTTTGAAGATACACAGTAAGTATTGCCTGGGATTTCTCCTCTGTTCTCACTTATCCACTCACTTGTGGCGTATAAAGAGTGAACCTGGCGGGATGAGCCGATAAGCTCCTTAACAGCCTTATCTCCTTCAACAATGAATAACCCGTACCTGTATCTTTCTTTTTTTTCTTTCAGTGACCTTACAAACTTAATGGTATTTTTCCCCGGCATTTTATTTTTTTTTATGAGAAATACGTATAATATACCTCCCGGCAGGTCAGTTATTATATTGCGGTTGCAATTTAATAAATTATTTTTGTTGAGGATTTTATTATAATATTTTGGGTATTTTAAAAGAACATATTTGCAGTAAAGCTTTGCCTTTGTTTTCCCTTCTGGTATTGCTGTTTGCTTTTTTTTCCTGCAGCCTTACCCGCCATGTCCCCGAGGATGAGCATCTGCTTGCAGGTAACAGGCTTAGGGTTGACAGCAGGGATGTTGACAGAGGTGAGCTCAGGGATTATATAAGGCAGGAGTCTAACAGCAGGATCCTTGGCTTCCCTTTTTACCTTATGCTCTATAGCATGTCAAACCAAGAAAAGGAGGGATGGCCTCATAGCTGGCTCAGAAACATAGGAGAGGAGCCTGTTGTATACGATCCTTATGAGAAAGACCGCTCGGTTCAGCATATAAAGCAGTATTTGAGAAACAAAGGTTTTTTCAATGCACAGGTAGACGATACTGTCAGATTTAGCCGGCAAAGAGCCAGGGTTACATATAATGTGGAGGTTAATGAGCCTTACCGCCTGAGTAATGTAGAATATGATATTGAAGATGAGTCGCTTGAGGATGTGGTTGCTGCAGACACCGCAAACTCTTTGCTCCGTGAGGGTGTTGTATTTGATGTTGATATGTTGCAGGAAGAGCGAAACCGTATTGAAGAATATCTGAAAAACCAGGGTTATTATAATTTCAATCGTGAATTTATATACTTTGAAGCTGATACAACAGTAGCTTCAAATAATGTGGACCTTACTGTCGGCATCAAAAAGTATTCCGAAAGGGACAATGAAGGCGAATACATATCTGTACCCCACAAGCAATACAATATTGATAACATTTACTATTATACAGACTATAACCCCCGGGAGGCATTGTCACAACAGGAAGATTATTATAAGGGTTTTGATACCACCCTTTTCAGGGATATGCATTTTCTCTATAAAGATGAACTTAAGATTGATCCGATGGTTATTGCTCAATCTTCCTTTATTTTGCCCGGTGAGCCTTACAGCAAGGAAGACGTGGATGAAACATACCGGCAACTCATGTCCCTCCCCTATTACAGGGTTGTTAATATACGTTTCCGTGAAAAAGAATCTGCCGCCGGTAACGACACTTCTGCCAAGGGTAAGCTTGACTGTTATATACAGCTTACTCCTTTTTCCAGACAGTCTTATACGGTTGAGGTTGAAGGAACCAATTCTTCGGGAGATTTCGGATTCGGAGGCAATTTGTCATACCAGCACAAGAATTTTTTCGGCGGGGTGGAGGTTCTCGACCTTAGGCTTAAGGGATCGGTCGAGACCCTTCACGGCTATGAAGGAACGTCTCTTGACAATACCTATGAGTATGGCCTTGAGGCTAATCTCCAATTCCCCGGTCTTTTGCCCAACTTTGGTTCGGTAACTATTGGCAGGGAATACAATCCGAAAACAAATTTTTCGATGGCTTACAATTACCAGCAGAGGCCTGATTATACACGAACAGTTGCCAACCTTGGGTTAAGTTATGAATGGGAGGGATCAGAATATACTGAACACATACTTAGTCCGGCTGAATTTAATTTTGTCAAACTACCGGCATCTACTCCCGAATTTGATTCTTTAATATCGTTTTACAATTTGGAGGCAAGTTTCAGGGACCATTTTATTCTGGAGGCCAATTACAGTTTTATATTCAATAATCAGGATGTAAGAAGAAGACGTGATTTTATTTATCTAAGGACCAATCTTGAAACAGGCGGTAATGCCTTGGGTGCAATAGGGGGGCTTGGTGGACTTAAAAGTGAGAACGATACATATAATTTGCTTGGGAACCCTTTTGCCCAGTTTGTAAGATCGGACATTGATTTTCGTTATTATAAGAAACTTAGCGGAGAGAATTCCCTTGTTGGCCGTATTTTTACAGGAGCCGGTGTGCCTTACGGCAATTCTGAGGCTTTGCCCTTTGAGAAAAAATATTTTTCCGGAGGAGCCAACAGTATAAGAGCCTGGCAGGTAAGAACCCTCGGTCCGGGTTCCTTTCACGATCCCGAAATTCGAGGCTTCCCCAACCGTACTGCTGACATTAAACTTGAGGCAAACCTGGAATACCGTTTTGATATGTTCTGGGTGCTGGAGGGAGCACTTTTCCTGGATGCCGGAAATATATGGGCTGTAAACAAAAGTGACGGACGTGAGGGAGCTCTTTTCCGCTTTGACAGGTTCTATGATGAAATTGCAGTGGGGACGGGGTTCGGCACACGTTTTGATTTCTCCTTCATGTTGTTTCGCATTGATGCCGGACTCAAGCTGAGAGATCCTCAGGAGCCTTCCGGTGAACGCTGGATACCTTCAAACCGCGGTTTTTCTTTTCCCAATGATGTAACAGTCAACATTGGCATCGGATATCCATTTTAGTTAAACTCACTGATGTTTTGCCGGAATTGTGTTTTATTGTTTTTAATGTTTGACCTGTCATGGTCATTGACAATAAATTTATTTTCCTTAATTTTATGAATCCGCGGAAACGGAATTTAAAAATTGTATGTTTAACCAAAAAAATATAGCCATGTCAAACACTAAAATTATGGAATTGCTCGGGGAGAAAGCAGACTATCTTTTGAACCATGAGAGCAAAACCGTTAAAAAGGATCTGCTTCACGCACCCGGTCCCGATTTTATTGATAGGGTAGTTGCCAGCTCAAACCGGAATCCTAAAGTTCACCGCTCCCTCCAGCAGATGTTCAATCACGGGCGTCTCGGAGGTACGGGTTATCTGTCAATTCTCCCCGTTGACCAGGGGATTGAGCATTCTGCCGGTGCTTCATTTGCACCCAATCCGATCTATTTTGATCCGGAGAATATTGTAAAACTTGCAATTGAAGGGGGAGCAAATGCCGTGGCATCAACTTTCGGCGTCCTTGCATCAGTCTCCCACAAGTATGCCCACAAAATTCCTTTTATAGTTAAATTGAACCACAATGAGCTGCTTACATATCCCAACAAATACGACCAGATTATGTTCGGTTCGGTCGAAGAGGCATGGAACCTGGGTGCAGCTGCTGTGGGGGCTACCATCTATTTCGGTTCCCGGGAATCCTCAAGGCAGATTATTGAAGTAGCCGAGGCATTTGAGAGGGCTCATGAGTTGGGAATGGTTACAGTTCTTTGGTGCTATACCCGCAACAGTGAATTCAAAACAAAAGAGAAGGATTATCATGTAGCGGCCGATTTGACCTCACAGGCTAACCATCTGGGCGTTACCATACAGGCCGATATAGTAAAGCAAAAGTTGCCCGAGACCAATGCCGGGTTTAAAGAGCTTAAGTTTGGAAAGACTCATGATAAAGTCTACAGCGAACTAACAAGCGACCATCCTATTGATCTTTGCCGCTACCAGGTGGTAAATTGCTATATGGGAAGGACCGGACTTATAAATTCAGGTGGCGCTTCTTCGGGTGCTTCAGATATGGCTGATGCTGTCAGAACCGCTGTTATTAACAAAAGAGCCGGTGGTATGGGACTTATTACAGGAAGAAAAGCTTTCCAGAGACCCATGGAGGAAGGCGCCAAACTGCTTCAGGCAATTCAGGATGTATACCTATCGAAAGAAATTGGCCTGGCCTGATAAAATATTTGATCAATGATCTGAATGTAAAAGAACGGGGTAACCTCCTCGTTCTTTTTGTTTTGTATAAGGGGGGGGATAAGGGGTCAATAACCTTGCATGTTGTTTTAAAAAGGGGGTGTGAGTTTATTTGTTTGTATAAACAAACATTTTTTATAATATTGTCAACTTTTAGGTTGAGCAAAATTAATTTCTATAATTTCAACTAATTATTCCTTTCAAAATTGTAAACCTTTAAATAATGGCAAAAATTGATTTACCCCGTGAAAACTTTACAAGCAAGTTTGGTGTTATTGCAGCCGCCGCAGGTTCTGCTGTAGGATTGGGTAACATATGGAGGTTCCCCTATATTGCAGGCGAAAATGGTGGGGGAGCCTTTCTCCTTGTCTACCTTTTGTTTATTATAGCCATTGGTATGCCGGTCATGCTTTCAGAATTTTCAATCGGGCGCAAGGCCCAGAGAAATGCTATCGGATCTTTTAAGAAGCTGGCTCCCGGCACGCCGTGGTATTTTGTGGGTGTTATAGGTGTGGCAGCAGCCTTTTTGATTCTTGCTTTTTACAGTACAGTTGCCGGGTGGACACTTGAGTATGTTGTCAAGTCAGCAACAGATTCATTTGCTGACAAAACCGGCGATGAGATATCTCAACTTTTTGCAGCATTTCACACGGGTACTTTTTGGCCTCTCCTATGGCAGCTTATCTTTATGGGGGTAACGCTGGCTATTGTTATGGCCGGAATTAAAGACGGCATTGAAAGGTATGTAAAGATACTGATGCCGCTTCTTGTTCTTATGATCATTGTAATTTGCATTCGTTCTCTTACCCTCCCGGGTGCAGCTGAAGGGGTATCATACCTTTTCAGTCCCGATTTTTCCAGATTAACCACCGAAGGTGTTCTTGCCGCACTTGGCCAGGCTTTTTTCTCTCTGAGCCTCGGGATGGGCACTCTTATCACTTACGGTTCATATATCTCCAAGAAGGAAAAACTAGGCTCTACTGTTACGCAGGTAACCATTGCAGACACGGTTATTGCCATGCTTGCCGGGATTGCAATTTTCCCGGCTGTATTTGCATTTGGTATTGCACCCGATGCGGGTCCCGGTCTGGTGTTTGAAACATTGCCAAATGTTTTCCAGGAAATGGCAGGAGGCTACTTTTTCGGGCTGATATTTTTTATTTTGCTTTCAATAGCTGCTCTTACATCCTCTATTTCCATACTTGAGGTGGTGGTTGCATATATGAAAGAGGAGCTGAACATGACCCGCAGGAGCGCCTCTATATTTGCCGCCGCAATAATTACTCTGCTGGGGGTACTTTGTACCCTTTCCTTCGGGGTAATGCAGGAGGTTACCATATTTGAAACAAGGCTTTTCGATCTTATGGAATTTTCTGCTTCCGATGTTCTGCTTCCCATTGGCGGATTGCTGATAGTGCTTTTCATAGGCTGGTACCTTGGAGCGGCCAGAACCAGGGAGGAGGTCTCCAACGACAATTCGCTTAAGGTGAGATATTTCCCTGCCTACATGTTCCTTATTAAGTTTATAGCACCTGTTGCAATTGCAATTGTGTTTCTATACGGGATAGGATTATTGAATATTTAGTGGGCTTTGATCAATTAATATACCGATGAAACGGTTAAAACTTTCCCTTTTTTTTGTTTTTTTTGCCTTGCCTCTTTTTGCCGGCCAGCAGGATCTCACTTTAGCCGATAGGATTGATAAGGGGTTTGAGCCTGTTGTGGAACAAATTGAAAAAATCCTTTTCTGGGATCCCATTTCAGCTCTTGGATTTAATATTGACGCTCATGTACCTTTTGTTGTAATGTGGCTTCTATTCGGGGGGATATTTTTCACCCTCCGGATGAAATTTGTCAATATCAGAGGGTTTCGTCATGCCGTCTCTTTTGTGAGGGGAAAGTACAGTAAATCTGATGACAAAGGTGAGGTCTCCAGCTTCCAGGCGCTTGCAACTGCCCTTTCGGCTACGGTGGGACTGGGCAATATAGCGGGTGTTGCAATAGCCGTTTCTATCGGTGGGCCCGGGGCAACATTCTGGATGATTATTGCCGGATTTTTCGGTATGACACTTAAGTTTGCCGAGTGTACACTTGGAATGAAATACAGAAAGATCGATGAGAACGGGGTTGTTTACGGCGGACCGATGTATTATCTGAGGGATGCATTGGGTAAAAAAAAGGGGTTTCGCAGGCTGGGGAAGATACTGGCCCTGTTTTTCTCGGTTATGATCGTTATGGCCTCACTTGGGGGGGGTAATATGTTTCAGGCCAATCAGGCTTTTTCACAGGTTGTTTTTATGTTTCCTGCACTTGAACCCTACGGGTTTCCTTTCGGTGTTCTTCTTGCCATTTTAGTGGGTGTTGTAATAATCGGTGGAATACGTAGTATTGCCCGTGTAACTTCCAGGGTAGTACCTTTTATGGGAATCCTTTATGTTATTACATGCCTGATAATCATCATAATTAATATTGCCGATATAGGTGTGGTGATCCGAATGATAGTGAGTGGTGCATTTTCACCTGATTCCGTTGCGGGTGGTGTTATTGGTGCTATTATAGTGGGCATTCAGCGCGGTACTTTTTCCAGTGAAGCCGGAGTGGGCTCGGCGGCTATAGCCCATTCCGCTGCCAGGGTGAAGGAGCCGGTGAGTGAAGGGATGGTTGCTCTGCTGGAACCATTCATTGATACTGTCGTGATATGCACAATGACCTCTATGGTTATAATTTTTACAGGCTTGTATCATAATCCCGGCGGACTTGAAGGTACGCAGCTAACATCGGCTGCTTTTGCAACTGTTTTCCCCTGGTACCCATATCTTCTTGGAGTAGCCATACTTCTTTTTGCTTTTTCTACAATGATCTCATGGTCATATTACGGACTTAAAGGCTTTGATTTTATTACCGGAAAGTTCTCCGAAACTTTTTTCGGCTCCAGAAGGGTTTCGGCAATTTTTTATCAGATGGTTTTTCTTATATTTATTGTAATTGGTTCTTCCTCGGGAATGGGATCTGTTATAGATTTTTCTGATATGATGCTTTTAACACTGGCTTTTCCCAATATAGCCGGACTGTTAATACTTGCCCCCGAGATCAGGAAGGATCTGAGCAGTTACATGAAACGCCTGAAAGCCGGCGAGATCAAAAGGTACCGGTAAGATCCCCGGTTAAAGATTTTTTATTTCCCTGCCGGTTTTTTTAATGAAGTATGTTGATTAAAAGAGGTTATTTTCGTATATTGTCTATTAGCAATTAAAAAACCGGCCAATGTTGAAACCTTTTTTAAACGGCTATTTTACTTTTACCCGCGGTGAAAGAAGGGGGGTAATTGCACTGCTTTGTATACTTTTTCTGACGTTAACAGTGCCGCGCTTATACCTGATTTTATCCAAAAATGATAACAATGTGGAGAGTTTGGATAAAAGTGAGTTTTTCTTTTTTGCAGGGCAGCTGGAGGCTTCTAGCGATAAAGGGTTGAGAGATTCGCTTTTTTTTTTTGATCCCAATACCGCATCTGATAAAGATTTTGAAACCCTGGGGTTAAGTAGCAGGCAGATACGGAATATCAAAAATTACATCTCGGCCGGTGGAGTGTTTCGTTCAGCGGAAGATCTGCTGAGGATGTATACAATAGATTCGTCTCTGTACGCTAACCTTGAGCCGTATATCCAAATAGGTTCCCAAAAACAACAAACAGGATTAATATTCGTTGAATCTGATGAAGGCAAGGCCATTGCTCCTGTTATTGAGGTTAATGATGCCGATGAAAACCTCTTGATGCAGCTCAAGGGAATTGGATCGGTTTATTCGACACGTATTGTAAATTACCGTAACCTGCTGGGAGGATATGTCTGCACCGGCCAATTGAGGGATGTATATGGAATTGATGAGGAGTTGTATTTAGAGATTGAGCCATATGTTTTTGCAGATACAGCAAAAATTGACAGGATAAATTTAAACACTGCTGAGTTTGGTTCTTTGCTAAGACATCCCTATTTGGATTACAATCAGGTAAGTGCAATATTTTCTTACCGTGATTCGGCAGGTTTGTTTTTGTCCGTTTGCGACCTTAACCTGCTGGAGCGGTTTTCACAGGAGGAGGTGGAGCGGGTAAGGCCGTATTTGAGAGTAAAATAAAAATGGTTTTTTGTAATATTTTTTGTAAATTTAACCACCAAGGGTTAATGCTAAAATATAAAGGCGAAGAATACGTTTTGAAAAATGTTTTTTGATAAATTATTTATTAGTGATAAATTTGCCGTTTGTCTTACAAAAAAATAAATTAAAATTATGATAGTTGTACAGTTGAAGGAAGGCGAAAATATTGAAAGGGCTTTAAAGAGATTTAAAAGAAAATTTGAGAAAACGGGTGTTGTAAAAGAGCTGAGAAATCGTCAGGCTTACGTTAAGCCGTCGGATCGCCGCAGGGAACAGATAAAAAAGGCGAAATATATTGAAAGTTTGCAGCGTGAGGAAGAGTAAGCATTAGCCATTCCCGCTGCTGAACTAGTTATTTGTGTTAGATTTCCCCCGTCCGGACTATTCAATTTCCCTGTATTTATGCTGATAGAGCATTTTATCGAATATCTGAAAAACGAAAAACGGTATTCTCCTCATACTACCGTTTCGTACAGGGTTGATCTTAACCAGTTTGCAGGTTTTGTAAGGGAAAGGTACAATGTTGATTCACTTTCCTCTGTAAGCTATCCGATGGTAAGGGCATGGCTTATGTTTTTGCTTGAAGAGAGGTCGCTGAGTGCCAGGACCGTTAACCGCAAACTTTCCTCATTGAAATCTTTTTGCCGTTTTATGATCCGTTCAGGCTTAATAAAAACAAGCCCGCTTGACAAAATAACATCTCCAAAAACAAGAAAAAGGCTCCCTCTTTTTATAGAAGAGGAAAAATTATCCGGTTTGCTCGATAATACCGATTTTGGAGATGATTACACAGGAGTTCGTAACCGAATGATCATTGAAATGCTTTACCATACAGGTATACGAAGGTCGGAACTTATTAATCTGCGAAAAAATGATGTTGACCTCCCGGAAATGACATTGCGCGTTGTGGGCAAAGGAAACAGGGAAAGGTTGATACCGTTAAGCAGAAGGTTTGCCTCCTTTGCGGGGGAATATTTGAAGTTAAGGGAGGACTTTTTTCGCTCCAGTGGGGCAGCCGACTATTTTTTACTTACATCAAAGGGAGAAAAGTTGTATCCCAGGCTTGTTAACAGGATAGTTAAAGTTTACCTGGATACTATCACCTCCTCGGAGAAGAAAAGTCCGCATGTTATAAGGCACAGTTTTGCCACACATATGCTAAATCATGGTGCCGGGCTCAATGCCATAAAGGAATTGCTTGGACATGCAAACCTTTCGGCAACCGAGGTTTACACTCACAATACTTTTGAAAAACTTAAAAAGATTTATAAACAAGCTCATCCGCGAGCATAAAAAGGGAGGGTCATAATGAACATAGAAATTCATACCATACATTTTGATGCAGATGAAAAACTGCTTGATTTTGTCAGGCAAAAAGTAAACAAGCTGGGTAAGTTTAATGATGATATTATGAATGCCGAGGTGTTTTTAAGATTTGAAAATGCACCGGAGATGGAAAATAAGATGGCGGAAATAAAACTGACCTTGCGCGGAAGCAATTTGTTTGCAAAAAAGCAGGGCAAAAATTTCGAAGAGGCTGTCGATCTTGCGGCAGAAGCAATGAGAAAACAGCTGAAAAAGCACAAGGAGAAGCCGAGGAGGGCTTAAATTGTATAAAAAAATGCAACTATTTTTGTGATTATTAACAAAATATTTATACATTTGCAAACCAATTTTAGGGGTAATTTTTTACCAATTCGTTCTTTTACTTGCCGATGTAGCTCAGTTGGTCAGAGCAGCTGATTTGTAATCAGCTGGCCGGGGGTTCGAATCCCTCCATCGGCTCGTTGTTTTGGAAAGACCTCTGGGGAGATACCAAAGCGGTCAACTGGGGCAGACTGTAAATCTGCTGGCGTAGCCTTCGGAGGTTCGAATCCTCCTCTCCCCACGCTTATAAGCGGGAGTAGCTCAGTTGGTAGAGCATCAGCCTTCCAAGCTGAGGGTCGCGGGTCCGAGTCCCGTCTCCCGCTCTTTTTTTGCCGATGTAGCTCAGGGGTAGAGCGCTTCCTTGGTAAGGAAGAGGTCATGGGTTCAACTCCCATCATTGGCTCAACTGGACAAAAAATACAGCTCTTGAAATAACAAATCATCAAATTATCAAAAATAATTATAAAAAATTATGGCAAAAGAAAAATTTGAAAGAACCAAACCCCATGTCAATATTGGTACGATAGGTCATATTGACCACGGCAAAACTACCTTGACAGCTGCTATTACACTTGTCCTGTCAAGAAAAGGATTATCCGAGATTAAGACTTTTGATCAGATTGACAATGCTCCCGAGGAAAAGTCAAGGGGTATTACAATTAATACTGCTCACGTTGAGTACCAGACAGCTAACCGTCACTATGCCCACGTTGACTGTCCGGGTCACGCAGACTATGTTAAAAATATGGTAACAGGTGCCGCCCAGATGGACGGAGCGATACTGGTAGTTGCCGGCCCCGACGGCCCTATGCCGCAAACAAGAGAGCATATTCTTCTTGCCCGCCAGGTGAATGTTCCCAGTATAGTTGTTTACATCAACAAGGTTGATCTGGTTGACGACCCTGAATTGTTAGAGCTTGTTGAGCTTGAGGTACGTGAGCTGCTCAATTTTTATGATTTTGACGGTGACAATGCTCCCGTTATTCACGGTTCCGCACTTGGAGCACTTAACGGTGATGAAAAAGAGGAAAATAATATAATGGAGCTAATGGAGGCCGTTGACAGTTTTATCCCCATGCCAGAAAGGGATGTTGACAAGCCTTTCCTTATGCCGGTAGAGGATGTTTTCTCTATAACCGGACGCGGAACTGTTGCTACCGGAAGGGTTGAGACAGGTACTGTGAATACGGGTGATGAAATGGAAATTGTTGGCCTGGGAGAGAAAAGTAAGAAAACCGTTATTACCGGTGTTGAAATGTTCCGCAAAATTCTCGATCACGGTGAAGCCGGTGACAATGTCGGTCTGTTGTTAAGAGGAATAGCCAAAGACCAGGTTAAAAGAGGTCAGGTTATAGCCAAGCCCGGTTCTATAACTCCTCACACCAAATTCAAGGCAGAGGTTTACGTATTGAAGAAAGATGAGGGCGGAAGGCACACACCTTTCCACAACAATTACCGTCCGCAGTTCTACCTGAGAACACTTGACGTAACAGGTGAGGTTAAGCTTCCCGAGGGGACGGAAATGGTTATGCCGGGAGACAATGTAACAATAACCGTTGAGCTTATTTATCCGGTAGCCATAAACCCCAACCTCCGTTTTGCTATTCGTGAGGGCAGCAGGACTATAGGTGCCGGGCAGGTAGTTGAAATAATAGAGTAAAGGTATTTTACGTTTGAATACGGATTTAATATAACAGTTTAATCTATTGCAAATTGAATAAGCCGGTAAAATACCTTAGCGGCAATAAACGGGTGTAGCTCAATTGGTAGAGTGGCGGTCTCCAAAACCGTTGGCTGGGAGTTCGAGTCTCTCCACCCGTGCTAAATTTTAAAGTTTATCATGAGAATAAAGACCTATTTGCAAAACTCTTTTAACGAACTAATATATAAAGTTACGTGGCCTAGCTATAGTGAGTTGCAAAACACTGCAGTGGTTGTAATGACTGCAGCTTTTATCATTGCAATGATAGTTTTTGGTATGGATTATATTTTTGAAAATATTATGGAGACGGTTTACAGCTTGTTTTATTAACATTGCAGGAGGAACGAATGGCTGAGAATGGAAAAAAATGGTATGTTTTAAGGGCGATAGGCGGGAAAGAAAAGAAGGTGAAGGAGTATGTCGAAAATGAGATCAACCGTTTGAAATTACACGATTATATTTCACAGGTTTTAATACCAACAGAAAAGGTGTATCAAATTCGCGGGGGAAAAAAGATCAGTAAAGAACGCAATTTCTTTCCCGGGTATATTCTGGTTGAGGCCAATCTGGAAGGTGAAGTGGCTCATATACTTGAAAATGTTCCAAATGTTATCGGTTTCCTCTGTGATAAAGACAAGGAGCCGGTACCCCTAAGGCCATCCGAGGTAAACCGGATAATGGGCAAGGTTGATGAGCTTGCCGCCAGCGATGAGGAAATAAATGTTCCTTTTTTTGTGGGTGAATCCGTTAAGGTTACAGATGGCCCGTTCAACAGTTTTTCAGGGGTTATAGAAGAGGTAAACGAGGAGAAAAAGAAGCTTAAGGTTATGGTCAAGATATTCGGCCGGAAAACACCCCTGGAGCTGAGCTTTATGCAGGTTGAGAAAGAGTAATTTTAGTATTGGAGACTGTTACGCATCTTTATATAAATCATTTATGGCAGCAGGTAAAATTATAATGCTTCCGACCGGTTGCCGCAAAAGTGAAAATCAAGTAAAATTATGGCAAAAGAAGTTGCTGGATTGATAAAATTGCAAATCAAAGGAGGAGCTGCAAATCCATCCCCGCCCGTCGGACCTGCACTTGGTGCGAAGGGGCTCAACATTATGGATTTTTGCAAGCAGTTCAATGCCCGCACCCAGGGAAGTGCCGGAAAGTTGCTGCCGGTTATAATTACGGTTTATACCGACAAATCGTTTGATTTTGTTGTAAAGACACCGCCGGTGCCTATACAGCTTTTGGAAACCGCCAAGCTTAAATCGGGCTCCTCTGAGCCCAACAGGGTCAGAGCTGCCAGAATTACCTGGGATCAGGTAAAAAAAATAGCGGAGGAAAAAATGCCTGACCTTAATGCCTTTACCGTTGAGGGGGCTATGAAAATGGTGGCTGGCACAGCCAGGAGTATGGGGATTGCCGTGAAAGGGAAACCTCCTTTTGCTAATCAATAAATTATTTCTTATACAATGACGAAACTTACAAAAAACCGAAAGGCAGCTCTGGAGAAAGTCGATACTGTCAAAGCATATAAGCTTTCAGAAGCGGTTGAGCTGGTGAAGAAAATAACCACAACAAATTTTGATGCTTCGGTTGACATAGATGTGAGACTGGGAGTTGATCCCAGAAAGCCGAATCAGATGGTGAGAGGGGTTGTTACATTACCTCACGGAACCGGCAAGACTGTTCGGGTGCTTGTATTGTGTACGCCTGACAAGGAAGAGGAGGCTAAATCTGCTGGAGCTGATTATGTCGGACTTGAGGAATATATCGAAAAGATCAAAGGCGGTTGGACCGATGTTGATGTTATAATAACAATGCCTCCGGTAATGCCCAAGATAGGTCAGCTGGGACGCATTTTGGGTCCGCGCGGACTGATGCCGAATCCAAAAAGCGGAACGGTAACAATGGATATCGGTAAGGCTGTAGGTGATATTAAGGCAGGGAAGATAGACTTTAAGGTTGACAAATATGGGATAATTCACACTTCCATAGGAAAGGTTTCCTTTGAGCCGGCAAAGCTGGTTGAAAATGCAAAGGAATTTGTTCAGACTGTCAACAAGTTGAAACCGGCTGCTGCAAAAGGCACTTACATTAAAAGCATCCATCTTTCCAGTACTATGAGTCCCGGTGTCAGGGTTGACCCAAAGTCAATCGTCTAATGTTAACAAAATTACTCCTTTAAGCAATATGAAACTAGAAGAAAAAATTGCGATCGTTGAGGACCTGGCTGAAAAGCTGGAAAAGTTTGATCATTTTTACATTGCGGATGTTACCAATCTCAATGCGTCCGAAACAACACAGTTGAGGCGGAAATGCTATGACAGAAATATTAAGCTGGTGGTTGTCAAAAACACTTTATTAAAAAGAGCCCTGGAAAAGTCGGGCAAAAATTTTGATGAGATAAATGGTGTTTTAAAGGCTCCCTCTTCGGTAATGTTTTGCGAGACTGCCAATGCACCTGGAAAATTAATCAAGGAGTTTCGCAAAAAACACGACCGTCCTTTGCTGAAGGCCGCTTATGTTGAGGAATCTCTTTATGTCGGAGACGATCAGCTTGAGGTTCTTGCCAATCTTAAATCCAAAGAGGAGCTGATTGGCGATATTGTACTGATGTTACAATCGCCCGCCAGGAATGTTATATCTGCCCTTGAATCGGGAGGTGGCAAACTGGCAGGCATTGTCAAAACTTTATCCGAAAAAGAATAAAAAAACAATAATCCAAAAATTTAAACTATAAGAAAATGGCAGATTTGAAAGCATTTGCAGACCAATTGGTCAATTTAACCGTTAAAGAAGTTAATGAATTGGCTCAGATTTTAAAAGATGAATATGGAATAGAGCCGGCTGCGGCACCTGCTGTTGCAGCTGCTGCACCTGCAGAAGAAAGTGCTGAAGCTGAAGAAAAAACTCAGTTTGATGTTGTTCTTAATTCGCCCGGCGGATCCAAGTTGCAAGTTGTAAAGCTTGTGAAGGAAATAACAAGCCTGGGACTAAAAGAAGCCAAAGAGCTGGTTGATTCGGCACCTAAGCCTGTAAAGGAAGGTGTTTCAAAAGAAGAAGCAGAATCACTTAAATCTCAATTTGAAGAAGCTGGAGCAGAAGTTGAACTTAAATAGCTATTTTTTCGATAATACTGATAATCAGGGGTTTAGAATCTTCCTTGGAAGGTTCTAACCCTTTTTGTTGTTGTAATTGTTTGGGTTCACTTAATTTTTATTTTAAATGCGGTCACAAAATATTGAACAAGGAAGAGTAAGTTTCGCCACGTCAAAAATTCAATTGGATTACCCGGATTTTCTGGAAGTTCAGCTGAAGTCCTTTTCCGATTTTTTTCAGATGGGAACATCTCCTGAGCACCGGAAAAATGAAGGGCTATTCAGAGTATTCAATGAAAATTTTCCTATCACGGACACAAGGAACAATTTTGTTCTCGAGTTTATTGATTACTTTATTGATCCGCCCAGGTATACAATTGAAGAGTGTTTGGAGAGGGGGCTGACTTTCAGTGTTCCGCTTAAAGCCAAGTTGAAGCTTTATTGCACTGACGCTGAACATGAAGATTTCGATACGGTTATCCAGGACGTTTATCTGGGTACTGTTCCGTATATGACTGAACGCGGAACTTTTGTTATAAACGGTGCCGAGCGTGTTGTTGTTTCACAGCTGCACAGATCGCCCGGTGTATTTTTCGGCCAGAGTATACATGCCAACCGGACAAAGCTTTACTCAGCCCGCATTATTCCTTTTAAGGGATCCTGGATAGAGTTTGCCACCGACATCAACAATGTGATGTATGCCTATATAGACCGTAAGAAAAAGTTGCCGGTAACCACACTGTTGCGTGCAATTGGCTTTGAGAATGACAAGGATGTACTTGGTATATTCAATTTGGCCGATGAGGTAAAAGTTTCAAAAACAGCTCTGAAGAAAAACCTTGGCCGAAAGCTTGCAGCCAGGGTTTTGAAATCCTGGATAGAAGATTTCGTTGATGAGGATACCGGTGAAGTTGTATCAATTGAGCGTAATGAAGTTATAATTGACAGGGAAACCGTTCTTGAAGAGGAACATATAGATCAAATTATTGACTCGGGAAGCGAATCAATACTCTTGCACAGGGAGGATTTGAACCTTTCGGATTACGCGATAATATACAACACCCTTCAAAAGGACCCTTGCAATTCCGAAAAAGAGGCGGTGATGCATATTTACCGCCAGTTGAGAAATTCTGAGCCCCCGGATGAAGCAACCGCAAGAGATGTTATCGACAAACTCTTTTTTTCAGACAAAAGGTATGACCTCGGTGATGTTGGCCGCTACAGGATCAATAAAAAACTTGGTCTGGATATACCGATAGACACAAAGGTACTTACAAAAGAGGATATTATAAGCATAATAAAATACCTCATTCAGCTTATCAACTCCAAAACAAATGTTGACGATATAGACCACCTTAGCAACCGTCGTGTACGAACAGTAGGTGAACAGCTCGCAAACCAGTTTGGTGTGGGGCTTGCACGTATGGCAAGGACGATAAGGGAAAGGATGAATGTCCGCGACAATGAAGTATTCCAGCCGGTTGATCTGATCAACTCCAAAACTTTGTCATCTGTTATCAATTCCTTTTTCGGAACAAACCAGTTGTCGCAGTTTATGGATCAGACCAACCCGCTTGCCGAAATGACCCACAAACGAAGAATGTCGGCTTTGGGTCCCGGCGGATTGTCAAGGGAGCGTGCTGGTTTTGAGGTCAGGGATGTGCACTATACCCATTACGGCAGACTTTGCCCGATTGAAACACCCGAAGGCCCCAATATCGGTCTTATTTCATCCCTGTGTATCTATGCCAAGATAAATGAGCTTGGGTTTATTGAAACACCCTACAGGAAAGTTGAAAATTCAAAAGTGAGCATTGAAGCTTCTGATGTTAAGTATCTTAGTGCTGAAGAGGAAGAGGCAAAAATGATTGCCCAGGCAAATGCTCCTTTGAATGATGACGGCACTTTTGTCAACCAGCGTGTTAAGGCAAGGTATGACGGCGACTTTCCCCTTGCCGAAGGGGAGGATGTGGAGCTCATGGACATTGCCCCGAACCAGATTGCCTCTATTGCTGCTTCACTGATACCGTTTCTGGAGCATGATGATGCCAACCGCGCGCTTATGGGATCAAACATGATGCGCCAGGCTGTACCTCTTCTTAATCCTGAGTCGCCTGTAGTGGGAACCGGCCTTGAGAAGAACGTGGCACATGATTCGCGTGTTCATTTTGTTGCCGAAGGTGACGGTGTTGTTGAGTATGTAGATGCAAACGAGATAGTGGTACGTTATACCCGTACAGAACAGGAGAAATTTGTAAGTTTTGACCCTGATGTTAAACACTACAAACTTCCCAAGTTTAAAAAAACCAATCAGAATACAATTATAAACCTGAAGCCTGTTGTTTCGAAAGGAGAAAAGTTAGTCAAGGGGCAAATACTGACTGAAGGTTATGCAACTGATAAAGGGGAGCTGGCTTTGGGAAGGAATCTTACGGTCGCTTTTATGCCCTGGAAGGGTTATAATTTTGAGGATGCCATAGTATTATCAGACCGTATTGTTCACGAAGATATTTTCACCTCCGTTAGTGTAGACGAATATTTGCTGGAGGTACGCGACACGAAGAGGGGTGTGGAAGAGCTGACCTCCGATATACCCAATGTAAGCGAGGAGGCTACCAAAAACCTTGATGAGAACGGAATTATCCGTATAGGTGCCGAAATTAATCCCGGGGATATACTTATAGGAAAGATCACACCCAAGGGAGAATCGGATCCCTCTCCGGAAGAAAAACTGCTAAGGGCCATTTTCGGTGATAAGGCCGGTGATGTCAAGGATGCTTCCCTTAAAGCTCCCCCGTCACTTTATGGTGTTGTGGTTGAAAAGAGGCTTTTCTCCAAAATTGCAAGGGACAAGAAAGGAAAAGCCACGGAAAAAAATGTAGTTGCAAAGCTTGATGATGAGTTTAACCAAAAGATTGAAGATCTGACAGCCAAGCTGGTTGACAAGTTGTTTATTCTGGTCAACGGCCGCACTTCACAAGGGGTTAAGGATCATCTCAACCAGGAGGTGGTACCCAAAGGAGTTAAGTTTACACAAAAAACACTGCAGCAAATAGATTTCCTTACGGTAAATCCAAGTAAGTGGACAACCGACAAGGAAAAAAATGAAACCATAAGGCAGCTGCTGCAAAATTACCATTCAAAATATAAGGAAATAGATGCCCATTATAAAAGAAAAAAATATAATCTGACAATTGGCGATGAGCTGCCCGCCGGTATTGTTCAGCTTGCTAAGGTTTATATAGCCAAAAAACGGAAGGCTAAAGTAGGTGATAAATTTGCCGGGCGACACGGTAATAAGGGAATTGTTTCCAAAATTGTCAGGCAGGAAGATATGCCGTTTCTGGATGACGGCACACCTGTTGATATTGTTTTGAACCCACTGGGTGTCCCCTCAAGAATGAACCTTGGCCAGATTTATGAGTCGGTCCTGGGATGGGCAGGCCAAAAGCTTGGAGTGAAGTTTGAGTCTCCCGTATTTGACGGTGCAAAAATTGATCAGATAAATGAATACACACAAAAAGCGGGAGTGCCGCCTTATGGCAAAACTAACGTGTATGACGGAAACACTGGCGAGCGTTTTGACCAGCCTGCAACAGTCGGAGTGATTTACATGATGAAGCTGGGGCATATGGTGGATGATAAAATGCATGCCCGTTCTATAGGTCCTTATTCTCTTATCACTCAGCAACCACTTGGCGGTAAGGCCCAATTCGGCGGTCAGCGTTTCGGTGAGATGGAGGTGTGGGCTCTTGAGGCTTTCGGAGCAGCCAATGTTCTGCAGGAAATTCTGACTATCAAGTCCGATGACGTTGCGGGACGCGCCAGGGCATACGAAAGTATAGTTAAAGGAGACCCGTTGCCCCAGGCAGGGATCCCCGAATCATTGAATGTTTTGTTGCATGAGCTGAGGGGACTCGGATTGAGTATTAATCTTGTTTAAACTCTCCCAGCTGGAAGTAAAAACAAGTTCCGGTTTCTTTTAAATTGTAAACAATAATTATCAAAATATGGCATTCAGAAGAGACACAAAAGTAAAAAGCAATTTTACAAAAATTTCCGTTGGATTGGCTTCACCTGAAGAGGTCCTTGAGCGTTCAAGCGGCGAAGTGCTGAAGCCGGAAACAATAAATTACAGGACTTACAGGCCGGAGAGGGATGGACTTTTTTGTGAAAGGATCTTCGGGCCGGTAAAGGATTATGAGTGTCACTGCGGTAAATATAAAAGAATCAGGTACAAGGGTATCGTTTGTGACCGCTGTGGTGTTGAGGTTACCGAGAAAGAAGTAAGACGTGAAAGAACGGGCCACATCAGCCTTGTTGTTCCCGTTGCCCATATATGGTACTTCAAATCGTTGCCCAACAAGATAGGATATCTTCTTGGGTTACCTACAAAAAAGCTTGAATCGATCATATACTATGAAAGATATGTGGTGGTGAATCCGGGTGTGAAAAGGAATGACGGGGTTGAGTACCTTGATTTCCTTACTGAAGAGGAGTATCTTGACATTATTGATTCGCTTCCCAGGGAAAATCAGTTGCTCGATGATGAAGATCCTGAAAAATTCATTGCTTTGATGGGGGCTGAAGCATTATATATGCTCCTCTCGAGACTGGATCTGGACGAACTTTCTTTTTCTCTTCGCCATAAGGCGAATACCGAAACTTCACAGCAGCGGAAAAACGAAGCACTCAAGCGTTTGCAGGTTGTTGAGGCTTTCAGGGCTTCAAAAGGCGTTAATCGTCCGGAATGGATGATCTCAAAAGTCATACCGGTTATACCACCGGAATTGCGCCCTCTGGTACCGCTTGACGGAGGACGTTTTGCCACCTCCGACCTGAATGACCTCTACCGTAGGGTAATTATCAGAAATAACCGGCTGAAAAGACTGATCGAGATCAAGGCACCTGAAGTTATTCTTCGCAATGAGAAGCGTATGCTTCAGGAAGCGGTTGATTCGCTTTTTGACAATTCAAGGAAATCAAATGCGGTTAAGACCGACGCCAACAGACCGCTGAAGTCATTGAGTGACAGCCTTAAAGGTAAACAGGGGCGTTTTCGCCAAAATCTGCTGGGTAAAAGGGTTGACTATTCGGCCCGTTCGGTAATTGTTGTAGGTCCGGAGTTGGAGATGCACGAGTGTGGTTTGCCCAAGGATATGGCTGCAGAGCTTTACAAGCCTTTTGTTATAAGGAAATTGATAGAGAGAGGTATTGTAAAGACCGTTAAATCGGCCAAGAAGATAGTTGATCGCAGAGATCCGGTTGTCTGGGATATTCTTGAAAATGTTATGAAAGGCCACCCCGTTATGCTTAACAGGGCTCCTACACTCCACAGACTCGGGATACAGGCTTTTCAGCCAAAAATGATTGAAGGAAAGGCCATACAGCTACATCCTCTTGTATGTACTGCATTCAATGCCGACTTTGACGGTGACCAGATGGCGGTTCATCTTCCCCTTGGAAATGCAGCTATCATGGAGGCACAGATCCTTATGCTGGCATCACATAATATACTCAACCCTGCCAACGGTGCTCCTATAGTTGTGCCATCACAGGATATGGTTCTGGGTCTGTATTATATTACAAAAGCCAGAAAGAGTGAGCCCGGCAAACCGGTAAAAGGTGAAAACAGGCGGTTCTATTCACCCGAAGAGGCTATAATTGCCTATAACGAGGGAGCCGTTGAGCTTCATGCTATAGTTAAGGTGATGATAACCGACAGTGAAACCGGGGAAAAATCTATTGTTGAGACAACAGTAGGCAGAATTTTATTTAACCAGTATGTGCCGGATAAAGTTGGCTTTATTAATGAGCTTTTGACAAAGAAATCATTAAGGGAGATTATCGGCAGGGTGCTGAAAAAGGCCGGTACTGCTGAAACGGCAAAATTCCTGGACAATGTAAAAGATGTCGGCTTTGATTTGGCTTTCAAGGGTGGTTTGTCTTTCAATCTGGATGATGTGATCGTTCCTGAAGAAAAAGAAAAGTTGATAAATGAAGGGTATAACCAGGTTGAAGAGGTCTATGATAACTATAATATGGGCTTCATTACCAACAATGAGCGTTATAACCAGATCATAGATATATGGACCCACATAAATGCCAAGCTTACCCAGACCCTTATGAATAAGCTCACAAGTGACAAGCAGGGATTCAACCCTGTTTACATGATGCTTGACTCTGGTGCAAGAGGATCAAAAGAGCAGATACGCCAGCTTGCCGGTATGAGGGGACTGATGGCCAAGCCCCAGAAATCGGGTACTACTACATCAGAGATTATTGAGAACCCCATATTGTCAAACTTTAAGGAAGGTCTCTCGGTGCTGGAGTACTTCATTTCCACACATGGTGCCCGTAAAGGTTTGGCAGACACTGCACTAAAGACAGCCGATGCCGGCTATCTTACAAGAAGGCTGGTGGACGTTTCCCAGGATGTGATTGTATCGGAAAGAGATTGCGGAACCCTCAGAGGACTAATGGCCAGTGCAATAAGGAACAATGAGGAGGTAGTGGAGTCACTCTATGAAAGAATACTCGGACGCACAACAGTGCATGATATATACCATCCGTCCAGCGGCGAATTTATAATATCTTCCGGGGAGGAGCTTACTGAAGATATATGTTCAATTATAGAGGAGTCTCCCATTGAGCAGGTGGAGATTCGGTCTGTCCTCACGTGCGAGTCTAAAAAAGGTGTGTGCGGAAAGTGTTACGGTCGCAATCTGGCCACAGGCAAAATGGTGCAAAAAGGAGAATCGGTTGGTGTAATTGCAGCCCAGTCGATCGGTGAGCCCGGAACACAGCTTACACTTCGTACTTTCCACGTGGGTGGAACGGCTTCAAACATTGCTTCCGAATCCACTCTTATGGCGCGTTATGACGGGGTTGCCGAGATAGAGGAGCTGAAAACAGTTGATCATATTGACAGCACAGGTAACCAGGAAACAATTGTTATTAGCCGTCAGGCGGAATTCAAGATAATAGACAAAAACACAAACATTGTTCTTACCACGCAGAATATACCATATGGTGCAAAGCTTCATATTCAGGACGGACAGGAGGTTAAGAAAGGAGACCTTATATGCGAATGGGATCCCTATAATGCCTCCATTGTTGCCGAATCAAGCGGTAAGATAAGCTTTGAATCAATGGAGGAGGGTGCTACATACAGAGAGGAAGTTGACGAGCAAACCGGTTTCCGCGAGAAGGTAATAATTGACAGCAGGGATAAAAAGAAAAACCCGATAATTAAGATACTCTCTGAAGATGATGAGGTATTGAAGATTTACAACCTGCCGGTTGGAGCACACGTAACCGTTTCTTCTGACTCGAAGGTTGAAGCAGGTGACACCATTGTTAAAATACCGCGCGCCGTGGGAAAATCGGGAGACATAACTGGAGGTTTGCCCAGGGTTACCGAGCTGTTTGAGGCAAGGAACCCTTCCAATCCCGCCATTGTTTCGGAAATTGACGGGGAGGTTAATTTCGGCAAGATCAAGCGCGGTAACAGGGAGATAATTATTAAGTCCAAGACCGGTGAGGTGAAAAAATACCTTGTTTCCCTGTCAAAGCAGATACTTGTTCAGGAAAGCGATTATGTGAAGGCCGGCACCCCGTTGTCTGACGGTGCTATAACACCGGAGGACATACTCAGGATCAAAGGCCCCACTGAGGTGCAGGAGTATATTGTTAATGAAGTGCAGGAAGTATACCGTATGCAGGGAGTAAAAATCAATGACAAGCATTTTGAGGTTATTGTGCGTCAGATGATGAGAAAAGTTACAATTGATGATCCCGGCGACACCAAGTTTCTTGAAAAACAGGTAGTTGACAAATGGGAGTTCATGGATGAAAACGACTGGATATACGGCAGGAAAGTTGTTGAAGATCCCGGTGATTCCACATCTGTGAAAGCCGGCCAGATCATAACTGCCAGAAGACTAAGGGATGAAAATTCAATACTCAAGCGTAAAGACCTCAAGCCTGTGGTTGCAAGAGATGCAATTCCCGCCACTTCAAGTCAGGTGCTTCAGGGAATAACCAAAGCCGCTCTTCAGACCAATTCGTTCATTTCGGCGGCCTCCTTCCAGGAGACAACAAAAGTGCTGAATGAAGCTGCTATCTTCGGAAAGATAGATCACCTTGAAGGTTTGAAGGAAAATGTTATAGTCGGGCATCCTATTCCCGCGGGTACCGGACAAAGGGAGTTCGGAAAGATAATAGTGGGGTCAAAAGAAGAGTATGAAGCTTTGACCTCAGATAAGAAGAAGGAAGTTAAGATCACCGGTGATTAAAATTCTTTGATATGGAAGAAGAAAAGAAAAAAAACCAGATTAAGATCGAACTCAAAAATGAAGTTGGACAGGGAATATATTCAAACCTTGCCATAATAACTCATTCGAGTTCTGAGTTTGTGATCGATTTTGTCCGGGTTATGCCCGGTATCCCGAAAGCTGATGTGAAATCAAGGGTGATTTTAACCCCCGAGCATGCTAAAAGATTATATAATGCCCTTAAGGATAATATTACTAAATTCGAATCAACACACGGGCCTATAAAAAAAATAGAAGGTAAAGGCGGTCAGGGTATGCCGATGAACTTCGGCGGCCCTACTGCTGAAGCATAAGAATTTAAAGCCCATCTCCCGGATGGGCTTTTTCTCTTTGTGCCATCACCCATTACTCTGCCTTTTTTTAATTTATATCCATATTTGGTGTGTTGGCCACTATTTTTTTATATTTGTCATTTCTTTTTAAACAAATACTCATGACCAAATTTAATATTATAGTCCTTGCAAAGCAGGTTCCCGATACAAGGAACGTAGGCAAGGATGCCATGAAGGCCGACGGCACGGTTAACAGATCTGCTTTACCTGCCATTTTCAATCCCGAGGACCTCAATGCTCTTGAACAGGCCCTGAGGTTAAAAGACAAATATCCCGGCTCGAGTGTGACGCTTTTGACAATGGGACCGGGACGTGCAGCAGAAGTTATAAGAGAGGCTTTATACAGGGGTGTCGACAAGGGCAGCCTTTTAACCGACCGTAAATTTGCCGGCTCCGATACACTTGCAACCTCATATGTACTCTCTATGGCTATTAAAAAGCTTGAGCCGTACGATATTGTAATAGCCGGGCGTCAGGCAATTGACGGGGATACTGCCCAGGTGGGTCCCCAGGTTGCCGAAAAACTGAATGTTCCACAGGTTACTTATGCCGAGGAGATAATATCTCTTGAGCAGGAGTCAGTTAAAATAAAGCGGAGACTTGAAAGGGGAGTAGAAACGGTTGTTTCACCTCTGCCCGCTGTAATTACAGTTCACAGCTCTGCTCCGCCATGCCGCCCCAGAAATGCAAAACTCCTTATGAAATACAAGCACTCCAGAAGTGTTTCAGAGTTGCAGGATCTTTCGGAGGATTATTTGCAGCTGCACAGGGACAGGCCTTACCTTAAGATTGAGGAATGGGGTGCTTCCAGTATATCGGCAGATGAAGAAAAACTTGGTTTGTCGGGATCACCTACCAAGGTAAAAAAGATCGAAAGTGTTGTCTTTAAAGCTAAAGAATCAAAACAATTATCTTCTTCCGATGAGGATATAGACTCACTTGTAAAGGAATTGATAGATAAGCACACAATTGGTTGATCATGGTCTTTGTGAGCAAAAACTCAACAGGCACCTGCTTAAACTAAATATGGAAAATCATTTCTAATTTAAATATTCAAAAAGTGAACAACGTTTTAGTATACTGCGAAATGGAAGATGGGGCCGTGGCTGATGTCAGCCTGGAATTGCTGACCAAAGGGCGGTCTCTTGCAAATGAGTTGAATTGCGGCCTTGAGGCACTTGTAATAGGTTCAGAGTTAAACGGCGTTGAAAATGAGGTTTTTTCCTACGGGGCCGATATTGTACATGTGGCAGACGATAAAAGGCTGGATCCCTACAGTACCCTTCCCCATGCAAAAATCGCAGAGGATCTTTTCCGCGGCCAAAAACCGGTAATAGGATTGTTTGGTGCAACTTCCGCCGGCAGAGATCTTGCTCCCCGGGTTGCTTCGGTTTTAAAATGCGGTCTGACCGCCGATTGTACGGCACTGGAAATAGGCGATCATGTGGACAACAAGACCGGGAAAGAGTATAAAAATTTACTATATCAGATTCGTCCGGCTTTCGGTGGCAATATACTGGCTACCATAATTAATCCCGAAACCCGTCCGCAGCTCGCAACCGTGAGAGAAGGGGTTATGAAAAAAGAGAAGGTGACCGGCAATCACAAAGGAGAGGTTAAAAAAATCGATGCCGGCAAACTTTTAAGTGATCATGATTTAATAGTTAAATTGATAGAACGCCATGTCGAGCCCAGAAAGGTTAATATAACCAATTCCTCCATAATTGTATCGGGAGGATACGGGGTCGGCTCAAAGGAGAACTTTAAGCTTCTTTTCGATCTGGCCGAAGTTTTGGGTGGTGAGGTAGCCGGGTCGCGTGCAGCTGTAGACAGTGGTTTTGTAGAACACGAAAGGCAGGTTGGTCAGACAGGTGTAACTGTAAGACCCAAGTTATATATTGCATGCGGTATATCCGGACAAATTCAGCACAGGGCCGGAATGGACCAGTCGGCTATGATAATTTCAATAAATGATGACCCTAATGCACCTATCAACAGAATTGCCGATTATTCCATTATCGGTGATCTGAATGATGTGATACCGAAAATGATAAAATATTACAAGAAGAATTCCAAGTAAGTCCTCTAACCCGATAATCAATACTATAATAATGGATAATTTTTATACTGACAATAAGGATCTTAAATTTCACCTTGATCACCCCTTGATGAAGAAAATCGTTCAGCTCAAGGAAAGCGATTTTTCAGACAGCGGCAGGTATGATTATGCCCCCCTGGATTATGAAGACGCAGTTGATAATTATGATAAGGTTCTTGAGATAGTGGGGGATATTTGTGCCAATGTAATTGATCCCAATGCCGAATCCGTTGATAATGAAGGACCGACTCTGGTTAACAATGAGGTGAAATATGCCCGCGGCACGAAAGAGAACCATGAAACCCTTACTAGGGCCGGACTTATAGGAATGTCTTTGCCACGCCGTTACGGGGGATTGAATTTTCCGATGGTTCCCTATGTAATGGCGGCGGAGCTGGTTTCAAGAGCCGATGCCGGTTTTGCCAATATCTGGGGCTTGCAGGACTGTGCTGAAACTCTCCATGAATTTGCTTCCCAGGAGATTAAGGATGAATATCTCCCACGTTTTAACAAAGGAGCAACAGCTGCGATGGACCTGACCGAGCCGGATGCCGGGTCGGATTTGCAGGCAGTGCAGCTGAAAGCAACCTATAGTGAACAGAAGGGAGTCTGGCTTCTTAACGGTGTAAAAAGGTTTATCACCAACGGTGATGCCGACATATCGCTTGTACTTGCCAGATCTGAAGAAGGAACACATGATGGAAGGGGACTTTCGTTGTTTGTTTATGACCGCAGTGAAAAGGGGGTTATTGTAAGGCGCATAGAAAACAAGCTGGGTATTAAGGGATCGCCCACCTGTGAGCTGGTTTTCAGGAACGCCCCTGCAAAGCTTGTTGGTGAGAGGAAGTTCGGACTCATAAAGTATGTAATGGCCCTTATGAATTCTGCCAGACTCGGTGTTGGTGCACAATCGGTCGGTATATCAGAGGCTGCTTATCGTGAAGCCGAAAAATATGCAAGGGAAAGGATTCAGTTTAGCCAGCCTGTTATTGAGTTCCCCGCCGTATATGAAATGCTCCGGAATATGAAAGCGATGCTTCAGGCGAAAAGATCGCTTTTATATGAAACCGCCCGTTTTGTCGATATTTACAAAGGGTGGGAACACCTTTCCCGTGTCCGGAAACTGGAGAAGGAAGAGCGAAATGAGTTCAAGAAATATCAGCGGCTTGCTGATGTTTACACACCTCTTCTGAAATTTTTTGCAAGTGAATATTGCAATCAGATAGCTTATGATGCCATTCAGATACACGGTGGAGCCGGTTTTATGAAAGATTTTGCGGTAGAGCGGATTTACCGCGATGCCAGAATTACTACCATTTATGAGGGGACATCCCAGTTGCAGGTTGTTGCTGCTATTCGCGGTGTCACCTCCGGATTGTATCTTGACCATATAAGGCAGGTTTATCAAAAGCAGGACTTCATTCCTGAAGTGCAGCATCTTGTAAAGATGCTTGCCGGTATGACAGACGAATATGAAAAATGCGTAAATGCGGTAACAGATGTAAATGATACCGAATATACCGATTTCCATGCACGCAGGCTTGTAGAAATGGCAGGTAATATAATAATGGGCTATCTGCTGCTTGCAGATACATCACGTGATGAGCATTATATGCATGCTGCAGAGATGTTTATACGCAAAGGTCATTCCGAGAACAAAAAGAACGCCGACTATATATTGAATTTTGAATTGAAGGATCTGGGCGCATATAAATTTTAATTACCCCTTTTTAATTTCCTGTTTTATTTGGGCTTAATTCTGCAAATTATCCCCGACAAGGGGATTTTCCAATTTGTTTTATTGAGGGTACAGGATATTTTTTTAAATTTACCGGATTATGTACTACAGATCCGGAAAAATTTGTATTCTGGGTGCAGGTAATGTAGCCTGGAATATGGCTCAGGCGCTGCATAATGCCGGTTATTCGATCGGGCAGATTTTCAGCCGAACTGCCGGGTCGGCTGTCCCTCTTGCCCGTAGTGTAGGGGGCAGAAGTGTTGTACGCTTTGAGGATATTGAGCCCGGTGCCGACTTGTATATCATTGCCCTTGCCGATGACGTTATAGACTATTGCCTATCATGTTTCGATCCCGGCAACTCAATGGTGGTTCACACTGCCGGAAGTGTTTCGCTTGATATTTTCAAAGGCAGAGCTGTAAATTACGGTGTGTTCTACCCTTTGCAAACCTTCTCTAAAAAAAGGCTGGCCGATTTTTCAAGTGTACCATTGTGCATTGAAGCCAATAATAATGATAATCTGGCGTTTTTGTACAGTCTGGCCGGATCCGTTACAAAAAAAGTATATCATACAGATTCACGACAGAGGGAGGTGTTGCATCTGGCGGCGGTTTTTGCCAACAATTTTTCCAATCATATGTACCATATTGCCGAACTTTTGATAAGTAATAAAGGTCTCCCTTTTGATATATTGCACCCGCTGATAAAGGAGACCTCAGATAAAGCCTCCGTGATGAGTCCGGGCGACGCCCAAACGGGTCCTGCGGTGAGAAATGACAGGAGGATTATTGAAAAGCACCTGAACCTGCTTTCCTCGTATAGTGATGAGAAGGAGCTCTACAAGTTGATAACCGAGAGTATCAGAAAGAAATATGAAAGCGGCAGGGGTAAAGACAAAGATTAGAATATATGGAGAAGCAAAAGAAAGAAATAAGCAAAGTAAAGGCATTTGCCTTTGATGTGGACGGAGTTTTTTCAGACGGGTCTGTTATACTGCACCCTGACGGTGAATTGGTGCGGGCGATGAATATTAAGGACGGGTTTGCCGTTCAGCTTGCCGTAAAAAAAGGGTATCCGGTTGCAATAATAACAGGAGGTGTTTCCGAACCGGTAAAAAAACGTTTTCTCAAGCTGGGTGTTACCGACATATATCTTGGATCATCAAACAAAATAGATGATTTCAATGACTTTTTATACAAGTACACACTCAATGCCACAGATGTTTTATATATGGGTGATGACCTGCCTGATTATGAAATAATGAGGATCGCGGGTTTTCCCGCTTGTCCCGATGATGCTGCGGTTGAAATAAAAGAGATTTCAGAATACATATCTTTCAGAAAAGGAGGGGAAGGTTGTGTGCGTGACGTTATTGAAAAGGTATTGCGTTTGCACGGAAAATGGATGGATGAGGATGGATTTTACTGGTAATTGATAAAAAAATTATAAGTCCCCTTTGGCAGACAAAATAATATACGAATGAACGTCCTCAGGCTTATACGTATAGAGAACCTTCTTGTTATTGCTTTAACGCAATATTTGATGCGCCATGCCATTATAGGGCCTGTGTTGCAGGTAAGTAATTTTGAGCTGCAAATGAGCCATTTGGATTTTTTTCTTCTTGTTTTGTCTACCGTTTTAATAACCGCTGCCGGGTATGTTATAAACGATTATTTTGACACTCGTACAGATCTGCTCAACCGTCCGTCAAAAGTTCTTGTGGGAAAAGCCATTTCCCGGCGCACTGCAATAATGCTTCACTGGATATTCAATTTTACCGGCGTTGTACTTGGTTTTTATGTGGCTATCTCAATAAGATTTCCTTTTCTGGGACTCCTTTTTTTTATTGTTGTTTTACTTCTTTGGTTTTATTCTACTACTTTCAAACGTCAGGTAATTGTCGGCAATATCCTTGTCTCGGTTCTTACCGGTCTGGTCCCGGTTGTGGTCCTTGTATTTGAAATACCTCCCCTTGTAAGGGAATACGATGTAATATTCACCTATCATCATGCAAATGTCAAATATATGATAGCATGGATAGGATTTTTTGCCTTTTTTGCATTTCTGCTAAACCTGATCCGTGAAATAATCAAGGATATCGAGGATATTGAAGGTGATAAGACCTTCGGCCGCAAAACCCTTCCTGTTGTAATTGGTATAAATTATACAAAATTTATCGTTTGCGCCCTGATTGTGATAACACTTGTCTCTCTCGGATATATATTTATTATTTATCTGCTTACCGGTTTGTATGGGGATACCGACCTTATCACATTTATTTATTTTTTTGTTTTCATAGCTATCCCGTTATTGGCATTGTTTTACAAGGTTATAATTGCAACGGAAAAAAGAGATTACCTTTTTGCAAAAAATCTTTCCAAGGCCGTCATGGTTGCCGGTATTTTATATGCCTTCCTGGTTCGGTTTATAATATTTCAGTATTTATAGATTTTTTATGTATGCACTTAAGAAAAAATTCAGGGATCACCGCATTGTCCTTGCCACCAACTCTCCCCGCAGAAAGGCTCTTTTCGGGGAACTGGGAATGACTTTCCATACCGCTTCGGCTGAAAGTGATGAAACTTACCCCCCCGGATTACCCAAAAATGAGATCCCCGTTTTTCTTGCAGTTAAAAAAGCTGAATCACTCAGCACTATAGTTGATGAAAAAACCTTGTTGATAACGGCCGACACCATTGTCTGCTTCGGAGATGAGGTTCTCAATAAGCCCTCTGATAAAAAGGAGGCAACCGGTATGCTGGAGAAACTCTCTGGAGAGGAGCATCAGGTTATTACGGGGATGTGCATATATTCAAAGCAGAAAAAAGTCACTTTTGATTGTCTTACCAAAGTTCGTTTCAGGGAGCTTGCAGATGAGGAGATAAGCTATTATGTTGAAAATTACCGTCCCTTTGACAAAGCCGGGGCTTACGGGATACAGGAGTGGATTGGCTATATAGGTGTGGAGAGGATTGAAGGTTCTTATTTCAATGTTGTGGGACTTCCCGTGCATAAGCTGTACTCTTGTTTGATCGGATTTTGAAAAATATTGTTATGAGATTAAAAATATTTGTTTATGTTCTTTTGACCGGGCTGATGCTGCCCTATCAGGGTGAAGCCGGCGAGGGCATGTGGTCACCGGTACAGCTTCATAAGGTTATTGAACAGATGCACTCGATGGGACTTGAGATTGATAAGGAGGATATTTACAGTGCAGGGGAAGAAAGTATAAACAATGCGGTAGTTCGCATAGGCGGATGCACGGGAGTAGTGGTCTCGGGTCAGGGCCTGGTGCTTACAAATCATCATTGTGCATACCGTTTCATACAGTCTATAAGTACAACCTCCATGGATTACCTTTCCAGCGGATTTTGGGCGGAAACAAAAGAGGAGGAGATCCCCGGTACCGGGTTAACGGCTACGTTCCTTGTAAGAATGGAGAATGTTACAGATCGGGTTCTAAAACATGTTGATGATCATATGGAAGAGGATGAGCGCCGCGATACCATAAGGAGGGTTTCGGCTGAAATAGAGCGTGAGGCGACAGAGGGTACCCGTTATGAAGCCAGTGTTGACTCATATTATTATGGCAATGAGTTTTACCTTTCCGTTTATGATAAATATGATGATGTCCGCCTTGTAGGTGCTCCGCCCTCCTCTGTCGGAAGGTTCGGCCGTGATGAGGATAACTGGATGTGGCCGAGGCATACCGGGGATTTTACATTTTTCAGGATATATGCAGACGGGAATAATGAGCCTGCCGCTTATGACTCTTCCAATGTACCCTACGAACCATTTGTACATATTCCGCTTTCAAAAAATCATGCAGAGGTGGGAGATTTTACGATGGTTTACGGTTACCCTGGCTCTACAGAATTTTACATTACCTCAGATGGTATCAGGATAACCAGGCAAATAAGCAATCCCCATAAAATCGGTTTGCGTGGTGCCAGACTTGATGCAATGGAGACGGAAATGAAAAAATGTGAAAAGGTGGCAATTCAATATGCAGCAAAGTTTTCGGATATAAGCAATGCCTGGAAGCGATGGCAGGGGGAAAATGCCGGTATTGACAGGTTTAATGTAATTGAAAGGAAAAAGGAGATTGAAGGGAAGTTTAATGAGTGGGCCGTTGAAAAGCCGGAAAGAGAGGAAATTTACAGTGGTTTGATGGATGAGTTTAAAGAGTTGTACTCTCAAATTGAGCACTATACCCTTCCCTATGAGTATATGAGGGAAGGTATCTTTGCCGTTGAGGTACTGTCATTTGCAGCACATTTTGCAGACATGGTCGAGTTGTACGAATCCGGCAAAGGAGGGTCGCTTATTAAGTACTTTGCTGAGGGTATGATAGGGGTAGCTGAAGATTTTTTTGAAGATTATCATATGCCTGTTGACAGAAAGGTGTTCACTGAAATGGTAGGGATGTACATGGATAATGTTGACCGGGAGTTTCATCCCGGGTTTTTTGAATATATAGAAAAAGATTTTGACGGAGATATCGATCAATATGCTGAATATCTTTTTGAAAATTCAATTTTTGTAAACGAAGATAAGCTTCTCGATATGCTAGAGGAGTTTACTGATTCTTCGGCAGCCCGTATTTCAGAGGACCCTTTTATGGGCATTGTGCTTGAAAGTGCCGATATATACGGGAGCGTCTTTATCAGTTACAGGGAGCTTAACAGGAAGACCGACCGGTTATATCGTCTCTATATGGAGGGTTTAAGAAAAATGCATGATGATGTGAATTTTCCCCCGGATGCCAACAGGACCCTCAGAATTTCATACGGAAAGGTTAAGGGTTACAATCCCAGAGATGCAGTTTATTATGATTACTATACAACACTTTCGGGTGTAATGGAAAAATACAGAAGAGGCAATGATCATTACCATGTACCCTCTAAACTTAAAGAGCTTTATGAAGGGGAGGAATACGGTTCCTATAGTTTTGACGGAGAGATGAGGGTCTGTTTTATTGCATCGAATCATACAACAGGCGGCAGCTCGGGCAGTCCGGTTTTCAATGCCCGCGGTCATCTTGTAGGACTAAATTTTGACAGGGTATGGGAGGGGACAATGAGTGATATTATGTTTGATCCGGCTATGTCGCGCAACATTTCCGTTGATGTAAACTACATTATGTTTATTACCGATATTTTTGCAGGTGCCGGCCACCTGCTTGATGAGATGACTATTGTTGATTGAAGACCGGCTAAATAGTGACTCCGCCTTTCTTCACTTGCTTTTACCTTTTTTTTCAATATAGTCTGAATAATTATTTTTTGTATTTATGTTGTAATACCAGCCGGTGTTTTCAAAAGGGATAGTCTTTACACGGGCGTAATCAAAAAGTTCGGTT
This sequence comes from Bacteroidota bacterium, assembly GCA_003554865.1. Lineage (GTDB taxonomy): Bacteria > Bacteroidota > Bacteroidia > Bacteroidales > PUMT01 > PUMT01. The sequence goes on from PWHJ01000088.1 coordinate 140,484, forward strand.
ATACGCCGCCCTTTATTGTCGAGTATTTTCTGGATTAACCCCGCAACATTTTTTTTATAGATGGCAAACAAAGGTTCGTATTTTTGATTTTTAACCGGCATAACCACGTCGGCATCCTCCGAGTGTCTTATCATTTTTTTTATAAAAGGGATGTTCATCTCCGGGATATCACAAGCGGTAATAAAATTCACATCACTTGACGAAGCTGAAAGTGATGACATTATCCCCATCAGGGGTCCCATTCCCCTTTTTTTGTCCTCTGCAATCCGGCAGTTTAGGAATCGGTATTTTTTCCCGTTTGAGGCCCCGAGAATGATCTCGTCAAAAAAACCTTCAAGCTGACTTATAATGACCTCCACAAGAGGTTTTTCCCCTATTGTCATAAGAGGTTTTTCCCGGCCCATTCTGCTGCTTTTACCGCCGGCAAGAACAATGGCCGAGGCTTTTTCCCTAATGATCCATGAATTGTTCTTTATATGAACCCTTCCGGGATCAAAATCCCGGCCAGAATTGTCAAATTCGGTTATCTTGTCGGCATACTCTATAACATCAGCACAGCTTTTTTTAACACTTCTCTCCCCGGCATTTTTAATTATTATGAAGAGTCCGGGTTCCATAACCTTTCTGAGTGAATTGGACTCACAGGCCACCATTGAGTCTTCCGGTATCAGCTTCAGTACCTCGTGCAGGCCCTTTTCAAGGGCGTCAGATCTGACCTTTAGAAAAAAGACCTTGTCTGCCCCTGCTGCGAGCATTCTGGATGTATCTTTGCTCAGACCGGGGTCGGTTTCCCTTGTGATTTCAAAATCACCTTCCAGGTGTGAGCATATGTTGCAATCATCCCTGCCGCGCTGACACCTTTCTCCGGGTTTAACTGCGGCCACCTTGACACCGGTTATCGGTCGCCTGCCGCGTTGTTTTTCAATTACCCTGCAGACAAATTCAGTTTTTCCGGTATTTGGTCCGGTGGCTCCAACCATTAAAAAATCGCTCCGCTTGATCAACTCTTTTTTATTTGATTATATAAATGACATGGTTAGAATGCCCAAAAATATAACAAAATGTATAATTTTATGTTTTTATAAAGAATCATTTTTAATAACATATTGATACACTAAATTATGCTTATATAAAATGCAAGATCTTGACAATATCTTATCGTCTTTCGAGGGTAAAAGTGGTGAGCTTATTCCTGTTTTACAGAAAATTCAAAATGAGCTTGGTTACCTTTCTGAAGAGGCTATGCTTCGGGCAGCAGAATTTTTAAATATTCCTGAAAGCAAAGTTTTTGGTGTGGCTTCTTTTTATTCACAATTCAGGTTCACTCCAACAGGCAGAAACAAGATTACCGTTTGTGAGGGAACGGCTTGCCATGTTAAGGGGGCAAAAGGAATAAAGGAGGAGATATCCCGTATCAAAGGTATAGAAGATGGTGAAACAAGTTCCTGTATGGAGTATACACTCGAAGGTGTTGCGTGTATAGGTTGTTGTGCATTAGCCCCTTGCATAACCATTAATGATGATGTACATGGAAGACTCGATAAAAAAAAGGTATCGGATATATTAAAAGAAATATAAAATTACAAATAGATGAACAACAGCAAAAGAACGGAGAAGGTTCTCGTGTGTTGCGGTACCGGTTGTGTGTCGGCCGGCTCTGAGAAGATTCTGGATTCTTTCAAAAAGAAGTTATCGGACAGCGATTTTGATGTCAAACCAACCGGCTGCCACGGATATTGTCAGCAGGGACCTCTTGTGGTAACCGAGCCGGATGGTGTGCTTTATGCGAGAGCCGGTGAGGAGGATGTTCAGGAAATTGTAAATTCACACATTGAAAACGGCAAAACCGTAGACCGTCTCTTATATAAAGATCCTGTTACAAAAGACCCGATTCCCAGATACAGTGAAATACCATTTTACAAAAAACAGAACCGCATTATCCTGCGAAATTGCGGTTATATAAATCCCGAGGATATAAGCGAATATGAAAAAAAGGGAGGCTATCTTGCTGTAAGAAAGGTGCTTGAGGAGATGTCTCCCGAAGAAGTTATCGGGTCAATAAAAAAATCATCACTGAGGGGTCTCGGTGGTGCGGGGTTTCCTACCGGGCTGAAATGGGAGTTCTGCTATAATGCTAAAAGTGACCAAAAGTTCATTATTTGCAACGGAGATGAAGGTGACCCGGGTTCTTTCCAGGACAGATCAGTATTGGAAGGAGACCCTCATTCTCTCCTTGAAGGAATGATGATCGGGGGAATTTCAACAGGTGCAGTAAAAGGGTATATATATGTCAGGGCCGAATATCCTCTGGCTGTCAAAAGACTTAATATTGCAGTAAAACAGGCCCGGGAAAAAGGATATCTTGGCAGGAACATATTTAACAGCAGCAGGGATTTTGATATAGAGGTATTTCTTGGTGCAGGGGCTTTTGTCTGCGGGGAAGAAACGGCACTTATACGTTCAATAGAAGGACAGAGAGGCACACCAAGGCACAGGCCTCCTTACCCTGCACAATCTGGCCTATGGGGGAGTCCCACACTTATAAACAATGTAAAGACTTATGCTTCGGTGCCCAATATTATAAATAACGGAACCGAATGGTTTACCAGGATGGGAACTGAAAAGAGCAAGGGCACCGCTGTTTTTTCTCTCACAGGTGAGGTTGCAAATTGCGGACTTATTGAGGTTCCTATGGGTATAACCCTGAGGGAAATTATTTTTGGCATTGGTGGTGGCACAACAGACGGAAGCAAGTTCAAGGCGGCTCAGATAGGTGGCCCTTCGGGAGGTTGCCTGCCGGCTGATATGCTTGATATGCCCATAGATTTCGACTCGCTTAAAGATGCAGGAGCAATGATGGGGTCGGGCGGACTGGTAGTTATGAACGAAAATACCTGCATGGTTGATATAGCCAGGTATTTTCTTGAATTTACCCAGAAAGAGTCCTGCGGAGACTGTTCACCCTGCCGGCTTGGCACAAGGCAAATGCTTGACATTCTCAATGATATAGTTGAAGGAAAGGCAAAACCTGAGGATATAGAATTGCTTTCGGAGCTGGCAGATGGTGTTAAATCTGCTTCGCTTTGCGGGCTCGGACAAACTGCCCCCAACCCGGTGCTTACTACTCTGAGATACTTCCGCAATGAGTATGAAGAACATATTAATGATAAACTTTGCAGGGCCAGGAAATGTAAGGCATTGATATCTTATAAAATAAATCCGGAGAAATGCACCGGCTGCAGGCTTTGTTTTAAAAATTGCCCGGAAAACGCGATTGAAGGGGAAGCAAAGAAAACTCACTCCATTATCCAGTCAAAATGCACCAGGTGCGGAATATGCATTGAGAAATGCCCGCCAAAGATCAGTGCAGTTGAGTGTTATGCCGGAGTGGAGTAAACCGGATTTTTTTCAGCAAATAATTATAACGAGTTAACTATTTTACCGATGCATAAAGTAAGTCTGACGATTGACGGAGTAAACATTAAAGCTGATGCTTCCATGACAGTTTTGGAAGCGGCTCTTGAAAACAATATTTATATCCCAAACCTTTGTTATCACAAGGATCTAAACCCTGCGGGGACTTGCAGGATGTGCCTGGTTGAGGTAAATGACCCGAATAATCAGGTAATTGCATGCCAGACAACAGTGGAGGAGGGTATGTCGGTTATAACCGACAGTCCCCGCTTAAAATCAGTCAGACAGATTACACTGGAGCTGCTGCATGTTAACCATACTCAGGATTGCACTCATTGCGGGAAAAATTCAAACTGCCAGCTTCAGGAAGTAACCTCATATGTTGGTGTAAATGAGGCACGTGTGGAGCAATTAAGAAAAAGCTCACCAAATATTGAAAAGGACACCTCAAACCCTTTTTTCATATTTGACCATAACAAGTGTATTTTGTGCGGGATATGTGTAAGGACATGCAACGAGATACAGGGGGTTGACGCGCTTCAATTTGGCTACAGAGGTGTCAATACCGTTGTTTCAACATTTATGGACAAACCCGTGATTGAGTCCGTTTGCGAATCATGCGGTGAATGTGTGGTTAGGTGCCCTGTCGGGGCTTTGCTCCCTGTGGATGAAATGAAAACATCAAGGGAGGTTTCCACAATTTGCCCCTATTGCGGAGTGGGATGCGGAATCAGGTTGGGAATAAGGGGTGAGAGAGTAGTAAATGTGAAGGGTGACGAGGGTAACCCGGTTAACAGGGGCAGGCTTTGTGTCAAGGGACGTTTCGGCTATAACTGGATACATCATAAAGAGAGACTAAAAGAGCCTCTTGTGAAAAAAGAGGGCAAATTTGTGAAGGCAACATGGGATGAGGCACTGGATCTTGTGGCTGAAAAGTTTTCCCGGTACAGGGGAAGCGAATTTGCCGCTTTTTCTTCAGCCAAATGCACCAATGAAGAGAATTACCTTATCCAGAAGTTTGCCCGGGCAGTTATGGGAACAAACAATGTAGACCATTGTGCACGTTTGTGTCATTCACCGTCGGTTGCAGCACTTGCCCAAAGCCTTGGAAGTGGTGCAATGACCAATTCTATTGAAGAGATTGCAGATGCGGGATGCATTTTTGCAATAGGCACAAATACCACTGAAAGTCATCCTGTAATAGGGCTTAAGGTTAAGGAGGCCAGGCGTAAAGGCGCCAAAGTGATAGTTGCCAATCCCCGCAGGATAGATTTGTGCAAAAAAGCCGATATATGGCTTCAATACCGGGGCGGGACAGATGTTGCCCTGTTGATGGGGATGTGCAGGGTTATAGTTGAGGAAAACCTGACTGACACCTCTTTTATCGCCCGGCGTTGTGAAAATTATGAGGCTTTTAAGGAGTCTCTTCAGGAGTTTACACCCGCTTATGTGGAGGAGATAACCGGAGTTGACCCCGCACTTCTAAGGGAGGCTGCGCGGATATATGCCGGGGCTTCATCCTCTTCCGTGTTGTATGCAATGGGGATAACCCAGCATTCTCACGGGACCGACAATGTACTTGCAATAAGTAATCTTGCTTTGCTGACGGGAAATTTAGGAAAGCCCTCTTCCGGCATAAATCCCCTCAGGGGACAAAACAATGTTCAGGGGGCTTGCGATATGGGCGCTCTTCCCAATGTCTATCCCGGCTATCAGAAAGTTTCCGACCCTGATGTGAAAGAGAAGTTTGAAAATGCATGGAAGGCTACCCTGGATGAATCACCCGGGCTTACCCTGACTGAAATAGTAAATGCAGCCCATAAAGGAGATGTAAAAGCGCTTTATCTTGTGGGGGAAAATTCGCTTCTCAGTGAGCCCGACGGCAATCATGTACTGGAAGCATTGAAAAAGCTCGATTTTTTTGTTGCACAGGATATTTTCATGAGCGAAACCGCTTCACTGGCTGACGTTGTATTGCCGGCCGCCAGTTTTGCCGAAAAGAACGGGACCTTTACCAATACCGAGCGGCGTGTCCAGCTTGTTAGAAAGGCTGTTAATCCTGCGGGCGATGCCAAACCCGACTGGTGGATTACATCTCAGATAGCAAAAAAAATGAACCACCGGGGGTTTGATTTTAAAAACGCCTCCGAAATATTCGTTGAGCTTGCGGCTCTTACTCCATCGTACAAGGGGATAACACATGAGAGGATCTCTCAAAAGGGGATCTCCTGGCCGGTTAAGAGCAGAGTACACAAAGGCACACCGGTTTTGCATAAAGACTCTTTTTCCACCGCAAGCGGGAAGGGCAAGTTTTTCCCTTTGAAGTATATCCCCCCGGCAGAGATGCCCGATGAGCAATACCCTTTTATACTTACCACCGGCAGGAGCCTGTATCATTATCACACAGGAACAATGACAAGAAGGGTTGACGGACTCAATATTCTGAAAGAGAGGGAGACTGTTGAGATCAATCCCGGGGATGCCTCATTGCTTGGACTTGGGGAAGACGACCGGGTAAGAGTAACCTCGAGGCGCGGTGAAATTGAAGCTGCTGTAAAGATAACACCCAACTCACCTGCGGGAATGGTTTCAATGAGTTTTCATTTTTCCGAGAGCCCTGCAAACCTTCTTACCAACCCGGCTCTTGATCCGGTTGCAAAAATTCCGGAGCTTAAAGTCTGTGCCGTAAGAGTTGAAAAAATCTGACAAAGGCCGGCAAGAGAAGCTTTGTTTTGCAAATTGTGCCATAATGAGCCTTTAAATTTGTAATTTTGCCGTTTTATTTACCCTTTTAAGAGAAGGTATATTTTTCAGGCGATTTCGGTGGTCTGCTCTTTTATGGCATTCTCTCAAGTGTTTTGAAAGAGCGTTAATATTGAAAAGTAATGTCAGGGAAAAATAACAACAGATATAAAACATTTCGTGTTGAGGTTAAGGGACTTGTACAGGGTGTTGGTTTCAGACCCTTTATTTACAGGCTGGCCTCCGGTTTAGGTCTCAGCGGCAGTGTCGAGAACCGCAATGACGGGGTGAGCGTATTGGTTAACTGCGATGAGCGGCAGGTTGAGCAATTTGTCAGATGTATCAGGGAATCTGCCCCTCCCGCTTCAAATATTGAGTCGGTTGCCTTTGAAGAGGTACCCCTTCTTGAGATGCAGGGGTTTCAAATAGTCAAAAGCAGATCCGTTTCCGATACCGTAACAGATGTAAGTCCCGATATAGCAGTCTGCGATGATTGTCTTGGCGATATGAAAACCCAGTCAAACCGCATAGATTATCCATTTGTCAACTGCACCAATTGCGGTCCGCGGTTCACCATTATTAAGGACCTCCCTTACGACAGGGAGAAGACAACAATGAGGGATTTCAGGATGTGCTCCTCCTGCCGCGGGGAGTACGATGATATAACAGACCGCAGGTTCCATGCACAGCCGGTTGCCTGCGCCGATTGCGGTCCCCGCTACCACCTTCACTTAAGCGATGGCAGTGAAATATCCGATCAGCGCCGGATTTTGGAAACAGCAATCCGGCTTATGGAAAATAGAGGAATTGTTGCAATTAAGGGGTTGGGCGGTTATTTTTTAGCCTGCGATGCTTTTTCCCGGGAGGCGGTGGCAAGATTGAGAAAGCTAAAGGCTCGCGAAGGCAAGCCTTTAGCCGTTATGTTTTCCGGTATCAGCACCCTGAGCCGTTATGCCCATGCAGGGGAGCAGGAGAAAAAATCGCTTTTGTCTCTTAAAAGACCGATTGTTTTGCTCGGTGAAAAAGCGCCCTTTCCTTACCAGGTTAATGCAGGATTTGACACAATCGGTGCAATGTTGCCCTATATGCCTTTTCACTATTTAATGTTTGAAAACTCGAGGCTTGAGGCTATAGTTATGACAAGCGGCAACATCTCGGATGAGCCTATTATAACCACCAACAGTAAGGCTGTTGAGACCTTCGGCAAAATTTGTGATGCGGTTCTCACATATAACAGAGAAATTTATAACAGAACCGACGATTCGGTGGTCAGGGTAATAAACGGAAAAGAACGTGTTTTCAGGCGTTCAAGAGGCTATGCTCCGGTCCCGGTCAATGTCTCATCCAATGTCGAGGGTCTGCTTGCCACCGGTGGAGAGCTTTCCAACTGCTTTTGCATAGGAAAGGGGAGTCAGGCTATTTTAAGCCAGCATATAGGTGATCTGAAAAATATTGAAACATGGGAATATTATACCGAAACTATCGAAAAGTACAAGAAGCTTTTCAGGTTTAAACCCTCGCATGTTGTAACCGACATGCATCCCGATTATCTTTCCACCCGTTATTCGGACAATTTTGATTTACCCGTTTTCAGGGTTCAGCATCATCATGCACATATAGCTTCATCCATGGCCTGCCATGGTTTGGATGAGACCGTGACAGGAGTGGCCATGGATGGTACCGGGTATGGTGATGACGGCAATATCTGGGGAAGCGAGTTTTTGGTTTGTGATCTTGAAGATTACCGGAGGGTATCACATTTTGAGTATATGCCAATGCCCGGGGGAGACAGGGTTGCCGGTGAGCCATGGCGTATGGGGGTATCTCTTTTGTATAAAACCTTTGGGAAGGATTTTACCTCTATTGATATTCCCTTTATCAGAAACCTGGATAAAGAAAAAGCAGATATTTTGTGCAGGGCAATGGATGAGGGTATTACACCTCTTTCTGCAGGTGCCGGCCGGCTGTTTGACGGTGTGAGTGCCCTGACCGGATTATGCGTTGAAAGCAGCTTTCATGCCGAGGCCCCAATGCGGCTTGAATCGGCTCTTAAAAAGGGAGTTTCAAAATCTTATAAATATATTACAGGGGAAAGCATTTCATTTACACCTGCAATTGAGGGAATTGTAAAGGATTTGACAAGTGGTGTTCCGGTTTCGGTTATATCTGCACGTTTTCACAATACAGTGATTGATGCCGTGGTAAATACGGTATCCCTCATAAGCCGAAGCAGGGGTATAAAAAAAGTTGTCCTCTCCGGCGGGACTTTTCAGAACGCCTATTTGACCGAAAATATTGAAAAAAGGCTAAAGGGGGAAGGTTTCAGGATTTTCCCTCACCTGGATGTGCCGGCCAATGATGGGGGAATAGCTTTGGGACAGCTAATCGTAGGTGCCGAAAAAAGGAGAAGGGGAAAACAATAAATTTTCTTAATTTTGCGGCTGAAAAAATGTGGTTGTGAATTAATAACAGCTGATATATGTGCTTGAGTATTCCCGGAAAAGTTATATCCGTTGACGGTGACAAAGCCGTTGTCTCCGTGGGCGGCACCCAATATGAAACATCCCTTCAGTTGCTTGAGGAGGTGAATGTGGGTGATTATGTGCTTATGCATACCGGCTTTGCCATACAAAAATTAAGTGAAGAAGAGGCAGAGGAAACTCTGCGTTTGTTCAACGAGCTGGATGAGATGAACAAACGCGAAGATGAAGATCAACTTCCCTGATTTTTTCTACCTAACATATTATTAATGAAGTATATTGACGAGTATAGGGACAGGGAGCTGGTAAGTAACCTGGCAGAAAAAATAGCCTCTGTTGCAAACCGGCAGGTGGCTTTGATGGAAGTATGCGGAGGGCATACCTGGGCAATGCAGAAATTTGGCATACCCTCTCTGCTGCCTTCCAATGTAAAATTGATGTCTGGTCCCGGTTGCCCTGTATGTGTCACAGGCAAGGGCTTTATCGATCATGTTGTTGCCTTGAGCCGAAGGGAAGATGTTATTGTAACAACATTCGGCGATTTGATGAGAGTTCCCGGCTCTTCCTCTTCCCTTGAAAAGGAAAAAAGCAGGGGCGCAGATATTCGGCTTGTATATTCGGTTTTGGATGCTCTTGATATAGCAAGGGAAAATCCTTCCAAAAAGGTTGTTTTTCCCGGGATCGGATTTGAAACTACCGCACCCGGAACTGCTGCGGGTATTAAAAATGCTGCGGCGGAGAATATCGAAAACTTTTTTGTTCTCAGCTCGCACAAAGTAATGCCTCCCGCTATGGGTACTCTGATCGATGAAGGGGTGAAAATTGACGGGTATATTGCCCCGGGCCATGTAAGTACCATTACCGGTTCGGGAATATACAGGGATATTCCTCAAAAATACGGGGTAGGGTGTGTTATTTCAGGTTTTGAGCCTGTCGATATTTTGCAGTCGGTCTACATGCTTTTGCGCCAGATTAACAAGGGCAGGTTCTGTGTTGAGATACAGTATAAAAGGGTGGTAAAACCAGAAGGCAACAAAATAGCGTTAAAGATGATGGAGGAGGTGTTTGAACTGAGGGATGACTGGTGGAGGGGGTTTGGTGTTATTCCTTTTAGCGGAATGGGTATTGGAGAAAAGTTTGCCCGATTTGATGCCGAAAAGATGATAGAAGCTGAAGTTGAAAAAACCGTCGAAGATAAAGGGTGTATATGTGGTGAGATTTTAAAGGGTTTGAAAAGACCCGATGAATGCCCCCTTTTCGGCAAGGTTTGCAATACGGTAAATCCGGTGGGAGCCTGCATGGTTTCGCATGAAGGTGCATGCAATGCTTATTACAGATTCAATTCATGATGGAAAAATATATACAGATCGGACATGGAAGCGGAGGGAAACTTACACACTCCCTGATAAAGGATTTGTTTTACAAGTACTTTGAAAACAGGTTTCTTGCCCGTGAGGGCGATTCTGCCTTGCTGGAGGCGGGGTCACAAAAGCTTGCCTTCACTACCGATTCCTATGTAGTTGACCCGGTTTTTTTCCCGGGTGGCAATATCGGCACTATTGCCGTCTGTGGTACGGTTAACGATCTGGCCGTTTCGGGGGCAATTCCCAGATATATAAGTGCCGCTTTTATTATTGAAGAGGGATTGGCTTTCCAGGAGCTTGAATCGGTTGTATCCGCAATGGCCGAAGAGGCCCGCAGGGCGAATGTCCTTGTTGTAACCGGTGACACCAAGGTTGTCAGCAAGGGTCAATGCGACAAGCTTTTTATAAATACTTCAGGTATAGGCCAGGTTGAAGAAAAATATGCTGAGATAGGCGTGGGGAGCGGTATCAGGGCAGGCGACAAAATAATAATAAACGGCTCCATTGCCCGTCACGGTATGGCTGTTATGGCCGCACGCAATTTTCAGGGATTCAAAAGTGATATCAGCTCCGATTGCTCTCCTTTGAACACTCTCATTAGTGATGTTCTTGATACGGGTGCCGGCATTAAGTTTATGCGCGATGCCACAAGGGGAGGGTTGGCAACTGTGGCTTGCGAAATAACCCGGCTAAGCAGGTATGGTATAGATATAGATGAGAATTCGGTGCCGGTTGATGAGAATGTGAGGGGTATGTGTGAGTTGCTGGGATTTGATCCGTTTTATGTTGCAAACGAGGGGAAGGTTGTTATGGTTGCAGATGCCGCTGATGCCGAAAAAGTTGTTCAGACAATGAAAAGCCATCCACTGGGCAGGGATGCCGCCGTTATAGGAGAGGTGGTTGATGAGCATCCCGGCAGGGCGGTCTTGCATACCGGTATAGGGGGCAGAAGGATTATGGACATGCTTGCAGGCGGTCAGCTGCCCAGAATTTGCTAAATAAGCGTTATTATGCATGAACTCTCGATTGTGATGAACATACTCGACATTGTAGAGGAGAATGCCTCAAAGAACAATGCTGTAGCGGTGCATGAAATTGAGCTGGATGTGGGTGAGCTGGCCGGCATTGAATTTGATGCCCTCGGCTTTGCCTTTGAAAATGCGGAAAAAACCAAAATGCTCAAAGATGTTAAATTCACTGTAAACAGGATAACTCCGGTGGCCCGTTGTAGCAATTGCACCCATGAGTTTGATACATCAGCCTATTACTCTGAATGCCCCCGTTGTGGCTCGGTCAAAACAACGATAGTTAAAGGTAATGAGCTGAAGGTCAGGTCATTCAAAATGGACTGATCTGCTTTGTAAGTGCCAGGCAAGCTTGTTTTGCCTGACCGCATAAGCCTGCACGTAACAAGGCCTGCCTGTAAGGCAAAACTAATTTCAAACAGGGGAAGACACTTTTAAATGGCAGGTAATTGGAAAAAATATCACTATATTTACTTTAGTAAAAAAACATAAAAAACTCTGATTATGTGTACAACATGTGGATGCGAACAAACCGGCAACACAACAAAGTATACCATACCCGGCCGGGAGGGAGGTCATTCTCATGATCACCATCACGGGGATGGTCACGGTAATGACCACAGCCACCCCCATCATAATGAACACTCACATGATCACGGCCATTCTCATACCCATGATCACCCTCACGAGCATTACCATTCTCATTCCCATGACGGCAGAGGATCGAAGGTGGTGCAGCTCGAACAGGATGTGCTGGCTCAGAATAACCTGCTTGCAGAAAGGAACAGGGGCTATTTTGAGGCAAAGAATATTTTTGCCCTTAACATGGTCAGCTCTCCCGGTTCGGGCAAGACAACCCTTATAGAAAAGATCATAACCGGCTCAGGCCGTGATATGAAGTTTTATGTTATAGAGGGCGACCAGCAGACTATGAATGATGCCAGGCGTATTGATGCCACCGGTGCTCCGGTTATCCAGGTCAACACAGGCAGCGGATGCCATCTTGATGCCGGCATGGTAAACAAGGCAGTTAAACAGCTAAATGTAGCCGACAATTCTGTACTGATCATTGAAAATGTGGGTAATCTGGTTTGCCCCTCTATGTTTGATCTCGGTGAGGGCAGGCGCATTGTGGTTATAAGTGTAACAGAAGGGGAGGACAAGCCATTGAAGTATCCCGGAATGTTTCATTCCTCCGATATTTGTGTGATAAACAAAATAGATCTGTTGCCCCATCTGGATTTTAACCTTGACAAATGCAGGGAATATGCCCTGAAGTTCAATCACAAGCTTGAGTTTTTCACTGTTTCGGCTACAACAGGCGAGGGGATGGATGAATTATACAACTGGATAGGTGAGGCGATAAGCTGATCTTTAAGCTAATTTTCCGCCGGGACTTTTTTAGTTAAAATTTTCAATTTTTTTATTGCCGCTTTTTTATAAAAAACTTACTTTTGTGTCACATATTTTTAAATTGATGACACATGAAGGTGAAAAGGTTCGGTGTATCCCTTGAAGAGGATATACTAACTGAGCTGGACAAGCTGGTTGAAAAAAGTAAGTTTCCCAACCGGTCACGGGCGATAAGATATCTAATAAAAGATTCTCTGACAAAGGAAAAGATTGACAGCAACAAAATTGTTGCAGGTGCGGTAGTTATAGTTTACGATCATCACAAGCGGGAGCTGAATAACAATCTTATGCATGTACAGCACGAGTATCACGATCTGATACTCTCAACCCAGCATGTTCATCTTGCCCATGACCTGTGCCTGGAGACTATTGCCGTGAAAGGCAATGCGCTTAAGCTTAAGGAGTTGTCCGACAGGATAATCGGGACAAAAGGGGTCAAGCACGGAAGGTTTGTTATGACAGATATTGAATAAATTTTTTTTACACCAAAAGTAACACGAATTATGCAGATGTTGACACCAAGAAATATCACAATTATAAAAAAGAAAAAATAATCATCGCAATTATGAATTACAGAATATTTTTTTTACCAGTGTTCATTTTCTTTTCTCTTTCTTTTTCTCTTGCCGGTAATCAGCTTTCCGATACAGTACGCCGCGGGCCACAATTGACTGATACAAATCACACCGTGCAGCACTCCCCCGATACCATATACTCTATGCTGGAATTTGAAGAGCTGGTGGTAACGGCAACAAAAACCGAGCGCGACAATTTTGAGATACCTTCAAGAATATCTGTTATTAATCATGAAATGCTTAAGCTGTCTTCATCAGGACAGATAGATGATATTTTAAGGTTTACCCCCGGGGTGAATGTCAACAGGGGGGCAGGGATGTACACTCAGCGTCCCATGGTTACCGTGCGCGGACTATCAGGCGACGAGCAGTCAAGGACTCTTGTTCTTATGAACGGTGTGCCTCTTAACACATCTGATGAAGGAGGGGTGAACTGGAACAGGATAAATCATTATGATATAGAAAAAGTGGAGGTCTTCAAGGGACCGGGCTCTTCCCTTTACGGGAACAATGCAATGGGAGGGGTTATTAATCTTATAACCAAAACACCTTCAGAGCCTGTTGAGGTTTTTAGCGGTGTCGGGTATGGAAGATATAATACCCTCCGCCAGGATCTCAATGTGCGTGTCAGAAGTGAGGAGGGCTATTACGGAGCCCTCTCGCAGTTTTATCTTCAAAGTGACGGATACAATAGTATTCCGCCTGAGGAGAGAACCCCCCACGACAGGAAGCGTTTTCTTGAAGAAATGGGTGTTTCCGCACGACTTGGTTATGATCAGAGCAAATGGCTTAACTGGGAAATTCAGTATGATGTTTTCAGGGATAAGCGGGGAGAAGGTTTTCAGGTTTTTGCACCTGATGGCTGCTACAGGAATTTCAACACTAATCTTATAAGAGGGAACTTAAAAGGTGGTGATGAAAAGACCTCCTATAATATGAATGCTTATTATCAGCTTGAAAACTACTACGATATAAATGAAAATATGAGAGAGGGAAATTACTCCCGTTTTGATGTGGATTCAGACAGGGAGGATATGGGACTTCTTTTCAACATAAGCAGGGAGCTTGGTGAAAACAATACCCTTACCGGAGGATTTGAGTACAAAAGAGGCAGCATAAAAGGGGGTGATTATTACCAGACCGAGCCTTACGATACGGTCTACAATGAAGGTGTTATCTCAAGTGTGGCCGGCTATATTCAAAACGAGCATTCTTTTATGGACGACAGGGTGAGACTGCTTGGGGGATTGAGGCTGGACCGTGTAACATTTTCCGACGGGGAGTATTATTCGACAGATCCCTGGAGTACCATTCCGGAGCTTACATCAAATACCTGGATGAAGCTTTCACCTCGTGCCGGATTGAGATTTAACTTTATTGAAAATTTCAGTGCCTATCTTTCATGGTCACACGGATTCAGGGCTTCGATCCTTGACGATCTGACCCGCACCGGCTGGATGTGGGTAGGCCCCAAGTACGCCAATCCTGAACTGGAGCCGGAATCAATTGTCAATTATGAAACCGGGTTTGACATTTATCCCACTGACCATATGAAAGTCTCCGCATCTGCCTACCTTATGCAGGGAGAGGATTTTCTCTATTATGTTGCAACAGACGACAGTATATACGGGCGTACCATATTTCGCAGGGAAAATGTTACCGATGTTAGAGTAAGAGGGATAGAAACCGAGATTGAATTTACTCCGGCCAAGGGAATCAGTATTATGGGGGGTTATAGCTATAACGACTCCAGGATTGCATCTTTTGAAGAAAGGCCCGGGCTTGAGGGTAATTATCTGAAATATGTGCCAGGGCATAATGCATCCCTTTCGGTTTTCTGGGAGAACAGGCTTGCCGATTTCTCGGTCAGATCTGTGTACAAAGGGAGACAATTTGGCGATGATGCAAATCAGGTGAAGCTTGACGGCTATGTAACTCTTGATCTTGTTGTCTCAAGGACCTTTCAGGAGAGGTACGTCGTTTCGCTTGATGTGCAAAATATCTTCGATAACCGTTATATGGAAACCATCGATTATATGTCGCCGGGAAGATTGATAACAGGACGTGTAGAGCTAAAATTTTAATATGATGGCAAAAAGTTTCAGAAAAATGTTTTACAACCGGATAAAGTTTTTTACCGTTGCCATTTTGTTGCTTCCCTCCTGCGGTGACAGCGGCAGACCGGCAGGCGAAGAAGAGAGGGTTGTTACAGACGTCCTGGGCCGGGAGGTTGTTGTTCCTGAAAATATAGAAAGTGTAGTCGGTTTGAGGGCCGGGGCTTTGCGCCTTCTGGTCTATATGGATGCGGTGCCGTTGATAGTTGGAATAGAGGAGCCGGAGAAAAGGGATAGCAGACCTTATACAGAGGCGTATCCCCGGCTTAAAGAGTTGCCGGCTATAGGGCCTTCCATGGGTGGCGATCCGGAAATGATAATGAATGCGGAACCGGATGTAATATTTAAAACCTATACTACGGCTTCGGATGCCGATCAGCTTCAGGCTAAAACCGGAATACCGGTTATCGCCCTCGAATGCACCGATCTGGGCAGGGATACCGAAACTTTGCTTAAATCTCTGGAAGTTGCCGGCAATGTTATCCAAAGGGAAGAGAGAGCCGACTCTCTGGCCTCTTATATAAGGCAAACAATAAGCGAGCTTGATGCAAGGACAAAAGATATTGCTCCCCGGCAAAAACCTTCTGTGTATGTGGGAGGGATTTCATACAGCGGATCTTACGGTCTAAGCGCCACTCATCACCGGTTTGCCCCTTTTTTGCTTGTAAATGCAAACAATGTGGCAGCCGGGATTGACAGCAGGCTGATATCTCATGTGAGAGGCACATTTGTTGATATTGAAAAGATAATGTATTGGGATCCCGATTATATTTTTGTTGACAAAGCAGGCCTTTCACTTGTTGCCCGCGATCTTGAAACAAAACCTGCTCTTGCAGGCTCACTTAAAGCTGTTGAAAACGAAAAAATATTTACTTTGCTTCCATATAACAATTATGCTACCAATTATGAGTATGTGATACTTAACTCCTGGTTTACAGGCAAGCTGCTTTATCCGGAAAGATTTGAGGATGTTGATTTTGACGATATTACCACGGAGGTTCTGGAGATGTTTTACAACCGTGAGGCAGATATGGCAGACTCTTTCAAAGTTTTTAAAAGGTTAAGCGGTCAAAGTTTTTGATAACGTTAAAAATCCTCAAAAGTGTCCGACAGGGAAGAAATAGTGCGAAAGGAGTATAAAAGGAGAAA